>JANQMT010000206.1:0-63306 GCA_028279945.1 Clostridia bacterium | reverse complement strand
GCCCATTACGGGATAACAAATCCCTACTGTATCCAATTGACTAACACTTAATTCTTTATTTGACTTAATACATGCATCAATAGCCTCTATGGTGACCATTACTTGTTTTTTTTCCAGCTCACTTTTCAACATCTCCGTTACCAACTTTGTATTACCGGTACCTGAGAAATAAAACAACCTTACAGAATTCATTATAGAGCACCTCTTTTCTATTTCGACTGGTCGGTATAAATAAAAGTTACTATAAATAAACCAATCTGTCAATTTTTTTATTACTATATGTTTGAAGATTATCAGAACTTACAATGCAACAAATTCATTTTACTTTCATAAAATAAAACATAAAATAAAATAAGGGTGTGAATCAATGAATAATTATATCGATTCAGCTCAATATGGATTTAGAAGAAGACGCTTCTATCCTTTTGGCTATAATTATCCTTACATGCGTCCATATTATCCTTATCGAGATGAAAACTATAATCCTAGGTACAATCCAAGGTATGGTTATGGACCAGGCTATGGCCGTGGATATGGACCTGGATTTGGGCCCTATTTCCCTTATCGTTAAGATAAGCTCCGTATAAAAAAACAGCCTATCCTCAAAAGTGAAGTTTGGGCTGTTTGTTTTTATTATTCTTTACTATCTTATCCTTCAATTAGATAACAATATGTTTAAGACAAATCCAACTCATCCGGGCAGTTTTTAAATGAAGCTTTCATTACTGAGCTCATTATGTTCTTTTCATTTGCAAATATCCCTTTAAACCGAGGCATGTTAAATAAGCTGGTGAACATATCACATTTACACAAAAAAACATAATAAATATTTAAATTACAGCCTGAAAGTGTCTCAAAATTTCCTTGACCTTTTGAAATAATCATGTCAGCTTTCTCTATCATTTCTTTAGCTCTATCCCCTATCTCATCCAATTCTGTTCCGGCGATATCAGTGCCATTTGGTATGACTTCAACAATATCTGTTAACCCTATTTCTTTAGCATCTTTAATAGTCGCATCATTTAGGGCAGGTGCTCCCCGCACAATGACATGAATGTTGACGTATGGATAAAGTTCTTGCAGGATTTGGATACATAATTTATCTAATACTATTTCTCCGGCATTGTCAGTAATATATATTAACTCTCCAGCTCCCTCAAGTTCTTTTCTAAATACCCTAAGCTCTTCCGCATTTATTTCTATACTAGAGAAATCTTTAAGCATTTCTTCCAGCTTTTTACTATCCACAGTATCCATTGCTCCAAAATCGATATAATTGCCTATCATCGCATATTGCAAAGCAGTTAGCAATTGATCTTCTGATGAACGGATACTTTCTAATATTTGAGTTTCCTTTGAAAGCAATAGTTGATTATATTCTGCTTTTACTTTATCGTAAATATCAATCATTTCCGCCTCTTTTTCAAGTATCCTCATAGCCTTTGCCATAATAACAGGCGCACTATCACTCATCTTACCATTACCCATTGAATAAAATATTTTTTTCATAATTTCTAACTTTTTCGACGCTTTGACGTGGAATTGATCCAGCAATTTTTCGGCTTTATTCATACAGCAATAATAACACATTAAATCTGCTTTCATTATCTTCTCCTTTACCACCAATCATTGTTTTAAATGTTTATATTTTCCCACCGCCTTATATTATATTAAAAAAACTTGCAAAATCAAATTTTGCAAGTTCAGACTCAAGGCAAAAATACTTTTCAATTGAATATAGGTGCATAAAATTTAAAATATAATGCCTGCTTCTAATATAATATTGGCATAAGGAGAACACTCGCCTGTTCTTACAACAGCCTTAGCCGATTGTGAGATAGTCTTTAACTCTTCATGAGGCACATATCTTATTTTGCTCTTTTCAAATCTTTCAACAATCTCATCCCATATGTCCGGATTCATTTCCTTTATTTCTTCAGCTAAAATAATGCATTCAACTTCTAGCTCTAACAATACAACATCCAATGTCTCGATAAATGATGGGACCCCTTCTTTCAGGGCCAAATCAATACGCTCTACGTTTTCAGGAATGGGCAGTCCCGCATTTGCAATGATCAACTTATCCTTATGCCCCATTTTACTAATAGTTTGCATAATGTTTGAGTTTAACAAAACACCTTTTCTCATATTTCTCACTTCCCTCTAAATCCTTCATATCCAATATCTTCTTCATTCCCAGTAAAAATAACTCCTACTTTAGGATGTCTAAAGAGGAGTTATTTGATTCATAGTCTTTACTAGTTTCTCACCGGCTTTTTTAGCTTGTTCCAATGCTATTATAATATACAAATACAAGTAACAAAAGTCTTATAATCAACCTTCGATGGGTATACTTGACCTGATAGCAGTTAACTAATATGATAAGTTCATACAACATATTTCTTGAAGGCGTAAAAAACCTATACCCCTTAGTAAAAACAGAGCGAAGGAACTAAAAAAGTTATTGGAATATTGAATTACTAAAAGGATTTGTTGAATACTACAATTATGTTCATTTGATTATTGAAAGGAGATTAAAAATGAGTAGAAAGGTCATATTATATATCGCAATGAGCCTAGATGGATATATAGCAGCAGAAGATGGAAAAGTAGATTTTTTAGAAGGCCATCATGATGGCGGAGCAGAGAATACGAGTTACAGTGATTTTTCAAAAGAAATTGACACTGTAATTATGGGAAGAACGACATACAATCAAATCATCACCCAACTCAGTCCGGATGTTTGGGTTTATGATGGACTAAAATCCTTTGTGGTCACTACAACCGAATATCAAGAGGATAAAAATGTTGAATTTGTTGATGACAAAATAATAGACATAATTAGCGAATTAAAACAAACAGAAGGTAAAAATATTTGGCTGATTGGCGGAAGTAAAGTCATCGATTTATTCATGCAAAACTACATGATAGATGAATATATCATTACCATCATCCCAACCATATTGGGAAGCGGCATACCACTATTTAATACACAGACTCATATTAAGTCCTTAAAAAAAGACTATGTCAAGACTTTCGGAGACTTTGTAGAAATAAAATATTCAAAATCATAAATTGCAATAAAAGTACCTATCTATATAAAACAAATCAGAATTGTAATGGTTTAGATTTTGAATTTGTCTATTCTATTTTATTTTTATTAATATATATATCTATAGCTTTCATTGTTTTTTTTACAAGCTGACATAAAAGTATTATTAAATATATAGAAGCGCACAATAATACCAATTGAACAAAGAAAAGTAAAATAGGCATAGTAAGAAAAAATCCACCGTTGATAATACCACTGGTAGGACTCATAGTATCACATCCTTTTTAAAGTGTTTTATCCAAACCATTACTTGGGGAATTTTGTTCCATTTGTAATTATACTATATTAGGATATAAAATTTATAATTTATTAATTTAAAATACGTATACCATTTGGTACGATGATCCTAAGAATTACTCAAAATAGCAGACCTTTTTAAAATATTAGTTTCATTTTTTTCAAAAAATTAATAGAGGTGGAAATCCACCTCTGCTTGTATTAAAACATCACTCTTTTTCAGAAAAACTAAGTGATATAACATATTGTAAGGTTTTTGTATTAAAGTCATATTTTCTTCTTAAGTCATAATTTTTACTTCCATCATCATGATACTCGTAAAAGTAAATACCTTCTTCTCCAACAACAATATTAGAAGTCAAGCTATCTGCAAGCTTTTCTTTATTATTACCATCTAAATTTGAAGAATACAACCTTCCTCCTGTGAAAGATTCATATTCAGAGGCTATGGTTATTGGATCAGAAGTATTAGCATAATAAATTTTGTTTTCACATACATTTAAATCTGAAGCCGTATCTTCCATAAGTTTTTCATTTTTAAAATGTGATAAATTTATTCTATAAATTTTCATGTTATCTGTTTTATTTATGTAATATACATAATCATCTGTAATATTAATATCAAAAGCCAAGTCATCTGAAAGTTTCTCTTTATTTTCACCATTTCTATCGACTTTATAGATTATTCCTGCGTTTTTGGTCATAAATTTTCCAAAGTCAAACTCTTCTTTGTGAACAGTGAAAAATAAATGCTCACTATTAAAATTAATCTCATCAATATTCTCATCAACAAGTTTCTTTGAATCGCTTCCATCTAATGCCACCCAGTATAATTTATTTTCATCATCTGCGTTAATATAATATATACCAGTACTATCTACAACCATTGATTTAACATTGTTTTTAGATAATTTCTGCATATTTGTTCCATCTTTATTTATCTTAAAAATATATGAATTCCAATTTGAATCACTACTCAGATAATAAATATCTTCATTAATTATACTAATTTGAGGAAATGCATCTACCTCTTCAACAAGCCTTACAAAATGGCTTCTATTATAAGTAGCTTGATATAAATCATAAGCATCCCAATACTCACTTGAAACGAAGTATTCATAATCATTTGCATGATTAACCCATCCACCATTAGTATAATTGCCAGATTTATTTCCTAATGTTATTGATTTTTCTGTATCTTCATGTATTGTGGAATTCTCATTTTCCTTTGTTATTATTGCAACAGTATTATTATCTGAATCCCAATTTACATCTGCTCCCATACTCTCTGCTACAAATCGGGCAGGTGCAAGCACTCGATTATCAATAATAGTTGCAGGTACGTCTAGTTCAATTTGTTCACCATTTAGTGTTGCCTTTTTGCTATCGACTTTTAAAATAACTTCAGTATTACCTTTTTTACCTATTGCTGTTTTAGTATCTTTATCCCAAGTAACTTCAGCTCCTAAAGCTTCAAATATTGCTCTTACCGGCACTAAAATTCTACCATTAATATTAGTTGGTGGTACATCATACTCACAATTCACACCATTAATAGTAACCTTCACTGGCTTATCAGCTGATGAAAAAACTATACTTAGCGAAAATATCATACATAATACAATTAGAAAGCAAAAAATCTTTTTCATTACAATTCCTCCAATTTGTTTATTTTTAAGCATTAACTGCTAATTGAATACTTTCAGTATCTTCATAAATTATATTTCCAAAAATATCAATAAAACCACGCTTTTCATTAAGTTCAAAATCACCTAGCCCAAGATTGAAATTATATGCAATATAAAAATTTGTTCAATTAGATATGTTCGATCTTTTTTAATGTATCCTTGTTTTCCATTCTGCTCTACTACTGCAAAGTTTTCAGCAAAAGGCTCAGCGTGATCGTAAGCAGGTTCAATTGCATAAGAACCATCATAATTAATATAACCCCATTTACCTGAATGTTTTTAATTAAACTTTACTGGTGCAAGTCCATCGTAAAAATTATATGCAGAATCATAAATCGGCTCAATATGATATGTCCCCTCTTCAGAGATAGACCCATATTTCCCAGTAAAGTAGTCTCCAACTCTTACACGAGCGAAACCCTTGATTCAAAATTCTATTATTACTATTACAATGTATAATTCTACAACAATTTACAAATTCCTTCTTTTTTTCAAATGATTTTAAATAAATATAAATAATTCTTGAATAGATGACATACTTAAATCTAACTTAATCGTATTTTTTGTCTTCAGTTTTGTGGAAACTTTTTTGTAGCAATCATGGTATGATTTTTTTCGTTCCTGGATAATCCTTTTTACCTAATCCGGCAAGAGAACAAAATTAGCTATAGATTTCCTTTGCCTCAATGGATAGTCTTTTATCCTGTATCAATTACAAATAGCATTCTTTACCATGCCCTACGCAGCTGCCAGTACGGGTGTTGGTGGTCGACTATGATTTGGGTATTATGAGTTCTTGTGATGCCGCTATCATAATAAGCTGTGAACCTGAAAGTTAAAGTCTCAGGCTTATACCTGCCCCATTTGATGATGACATAATTATTTTCTTCTACCATAGATTTATCCCATAGTTCACCTGACCAATTCACGTTATCCGCTGAGTTTAAAGTCGTGCTATAGCCTTCATTTAGTATCTCCACATGGACGGTATGAGGTTTTCCTTCTGTTTTAGCTTCTAGTACAAACTTCTCACCGGACCAAAATACATTGTAACCTCTTGGGCGTTCTTCATCGCCTGTTTTAGATAGGTTATATTTTTTTCTGTTCTTATTCCACTGCTCAGTATGATGTACTTCACCTTCAACTTTACCTTCTGATACCACTGTAAATTCATAGCTTTTCAAGCCTACTCCTGTATCATCTTTTGCAGTGGCCACTATCGTATATTTTCCTGGTACCGCTGCAGGTGCTGTTCCGGATGTGATGGGTGGATAGATGCCACTAACTGCCGATACATTGTTTTTGGTGTAAGTATAAATCAACTGATTATGCAAATAAAGTTCTATGGTAGTATCCAAGTCATCTAAATCTTCATCATCTACACCTATCTGAATCCTATATGTCTGTCCTTCTTTTACTGCTGTTGGTAATGTCTTGATATAAGTCACTTCCGGTACAGCCGTACTTTCACCCATGACATAAAAGGTAATCTTTTCCTTATTACTTTCTTTATCATAACTTGTTATCCCTGTGCTGTCTTCCTGCCAATGCGTAACTGTATACTTACCATCTACCCAAAATCGTTCAATAGGAGCATTAAGTATTTTCCCTCTGTCTGGATGTAACCCATCATTAAATGGCGTGTGGCTGTATTGCCAGTATTGTTTCTTACTGGGGTCATACTCAAAGTCACTATAATAAATATTGTAGGCGATTAATTCTCCTTTGCTATAAATCGGTATAATTGGCGTTTCTTTATCTTCATTTACCAGCTCATCTATCACATTGATTTGAGCGTTATATTTACTGACATCAAACAGTGAATTTAGTTGGTCCTGAGATAATGTATCAAACTCATGTTGTAAGATTTTTTCGCCATCTTGTATTTTATAGAGTTTAAAGTTTTTAATTAGAAACTGAGAATCCTTTGTACTGCTATATTTTAACCTAATAGTTGATTCCTCGTTGTAATATTTAGACTCAGCATATACATTGCCTGTATCATCTATAATTTGTGTATTGGAGTCATATCCAATGGGTTGTAGTTTTAAAAACATGCTGTCTAAGCTTAAATATCCGTCATCCCATTTTTTTTTCTTTTTACTATAATATGATTTGGATGTGAAGTTTACTCTATATGTCCCTGGATTATACTTATTGGCATATAACTCTAAGGGATTCACCTGCCTTCGATAGTCAAGGCTGTCTATCCTTACCCTGCTTATCCCATCCCCATCAATTATGCCATAATCGTCACCGCAATCTCTCTGCCATCCATTGGCCCAAACACCAAAATAGCCTATATGACCGGCGGGTACGGAAAAAGTAACATGGGTTTTACGGTGAACTAAATCACCGTCATCATCATATTCTAAATTTCCAAAATTATTGCCACGGTTATGTATCGGTCTGAAAGTATTACCTGAAACATGGTGTCCTTCCATGCTCATATTAAATTTTAAATTACTGTCTGAAAAATCTTCAAAAATGATTTTGCTTTTATTCGATATCTTGGCATATTGTGTGACATCATAAGGTGCTCTATAAGTACCGCTTACATTTTGCCATTCATTTTCTGTTATTATTTGAGTGTCTTTACTCAATGCCCCATTATCATAGCTTCCATTGGTTTTTTTGATGATACTTGCTACTTTTAAATTGTCGATCCAAGCGTACTGATATCTATATCGTACATATTGTTTATACACCAATTTTAAAACATGGCTGCCTGCCGGTATCTCTTTGTAAAATTTGAATTTATGCTCCTTATCTTTCTCAGCACTTAGCTCTGCAACATTTTGTTTTACGCCATTAATATATATCTCGAATTTTGTTCGATAAAGTGTGCTCTTTCTATAACGTATGTCGGACATATAACCATAGTCAAAGGACAGTATGGCACTAGTATCCGTTGTAAAGGCTATTTCCTGCGTTCCTGTGCGCTCTCTATTACTGCTTGTACTGTACATCAATACATCACTTTTAAAATTATAATTGGTCCAATCTCCATTATAACTAAAAAATGGATTCATTCTATCGTCGTTATCAAAATTCTCAAACTCTATATTTCCGGTTCCGACTGCGACATGATTGGTTCCGGCATAGCCTGTGTTGGATAAACTGTGGTTTATGTCAAAAATGTCCGCATGGGTCATGGAACCTTTATTGGTATATTGAATATCATATTCATAACAATATTCTGCACCTGGTTCTAGCTCAATTTTTTTATATATTTGTCCGTTAGAATTACCACTTCCTGCGAAATTAATAACTGGATTTTTGAGGTTTTGTTTGTTGACATCCAGTACATTTGCTAAATTATACATATTGTTATTCATGCTGTAAGTATTATAGGGAATGGCATTACCATTTACTGCATTTTTTATTTTAACCAAGTAATTACTGCTGCTTGTACTGCCGATGCTTGTAAATTTAGCACCTATTTTATTGATGCTTTCAATTACCTTGCTCATGTAGCTGGTATTACTGCTATGTTCATTATCAATGATAACAATGTTTTTTTGAAAATCAGAGTTTTCAAAATTCACATTTTTGTTCAATGCCCTGTTTATATTACCTTCTAAAGTAGATGGCATCTTATTCATATATATTCTTTGATATGATTGTCTATTTTCACGTTCGTTAACTTGAACATAAGCAACATAATTATCTGTTTGAATAGAATATTCACCTGCGTTTCCATCCGTCCCAACTCTATCGATGATCCTATTGGTAGAATTTAAATCTATCTCATAAGGTGTAGACGAACAAGTATCCTCGCCTCGTTCTCCGGCTTTTAGAAAATAAATTCTATCGCCTATGCTTTTTGCAAACATCATGCCTGAATAAGTCCAAGCCGATGTGTCTCTGTAGTGGTATTTATTGCTTCTATTGCCGTAAATTTCAGCTACAAATAAATTTTGATCTAGATCATCTTTAGATGTTCTTCTTTCATTAAAGGTGTAAACATGCGTTATTTTTGATGCTGTATCAGTGACAACCCCTAATTGATCAAAACTACTAAGAGAACTCTCAATTATTTTTATACAGATGTTATCGATATTATAAACAAAAAACTTTTCGCCCTTGTATAATACAATATTTCCATAGACATCTATTCCAACCGTGTCATATGGAGTATATCCCTGGTCTATACCATAAGATGTTAAAAATTGTTTTTCGATACTTCCGGTGTTTAAATCTAAAACACCCCTGTAATTAACACGCTTTTCATGAAATCCAAAATGCACTTTTCCTTTAACCCTGCAAGACTTATATATTTCATAGTCTGCTATTTTTTTCGTAGTGCCGGATAAAATATTAAAGACATTTATGCCATATCTATTTAGAATATATAAATTATCATCTTTTATATAAAATTGGTCATCAATATTTTTATAATTTGATTTATGACTGTAAAGATATTTATAATCAAACTGAGGTGATGCCACAAAAGCACCTGTTTTTTTATCAATTATAAGTATTTTTTCAGGACTATACCGCCCGCCAATGGGGACGACATATAAATACTTATTACTATCGTCGTTTTTTAACCTAAAACTTGATTGTTCATATTCATTGCTTAGTGTGTATGACCAGTTTAGATTACCCGTGCTATTATCAAAAGCTTCAATTGTAAAAGGTACAGATTCTTCTAATTTTCCATCCCCATCTTTATCTGTAAGGGTTGATTTTACCCGATAAAAATTATTGTCATCCATTTGGTAAACTAACCCAAAGTCTCTACCCTCATATTTGTTTGGTGTATCCATTTGTTTATTCCACAGATGTCTTGCCTCTGATGTATCTTCTTTATCAAAAGCTGATACTGCAAATTTACTATCCATGACATTTGATTTTAAATATCCATCAAATGTATTTTTACTGGATTCAACAGCTGCCACCTTATTTTCTGTTGTTAATACAAACACATCTTCCTTAAAAGAATCAACTGGCTCTAAGCTTACAAGAGGCGCAATATTTTTGACTTCTGTTACAGCTGTCGTGCTGCCTGTAAGCCTGTCGTTATCCGAAACATATTCATCAAGGGTTGGTTCAGTCCAAACTTCTCTTACTTCTAATTTTACAGCCGCATTGCCTACGCCTACCTTATCAAACTCTATTTTCTGTTTAGTTCCAAAAGATAGATCATTATATTCTGTAAAATTGATTCCTTTTTTATATATTTTAAGGTTGTCTAAATAGAAATTAGCGGGATAATTATTACCAGCCCCCCAACTTCCAATATTCAAATAATTACCTACTCTCCAGGAAGTGACTGCATTAGATGTATTTATTCTGGTATAGTCTAATTGCTCTATACCATCAATATACAGTTTATTATTATCAGCATTTGAAAAGTCAAATTCTGCTCCTAGTCTGATTTTCTTATTAACAATAGGAACATTTAGTCTTCTTTCCCATCCACGCCCAGTATTCCAAGTCACTAGATCACTAGGTAGATACAAGTCATATCCATAAAAACTGAAAATCATCCTAGGGCCTACTGGATAAGGTATTTCAATGTCTGCCTCAATAAATACTTTTGTGTTGGCATTATAAGTTATCC
The DNA here is from genome assembly GCA_028279945.1 of Clostridia bacterium. GTDB lineage: Bacteria > Bacillota > Clostridia > Peptostreptococcales > JAAYPU01 > JAKSCF01. The sequence continues at coordinate 52,700 of JANQMT010000206.1, read as the reverse complement.
CTAAATCTGCCAATGGTATAGCCCATCTGACGCCCTTTGCGGAAAGACTTTTCCCTGAATTAAATCTATTTGTATTTTCAATTGTAAACCCTGAAGGTAAAGCATATTCTTTACCAGAAGCACGATTTATCAGACCATTTTCAAAATCGAATAGTCCTACAAGTTTCTTGTTTTTTGTACTGCTCTTATATAGTTCAATTTTGTGCACGGTAAATTCACCACTTGTAGGATTTGGAGAGTTCATAAAATCCCATCTAAGTAAATCAATGGTTCCTTCCCAGTTTTTGACACCTTCTAACTGTACGGTTGTTACTTTATTACTGCTATACGGTTCTATGGACGCAGTGCTTACCTTTTGGCCACTGTATGGATATCCAGGTATCCATGATCTACCCCAAAAAAAAGCCATGCCCGTACAAAATGAATTATTTGAGTAGTAAATTTTAGCATAGGCTACATCCGATGTATTTAAAGCCTTCTTGACGGCAACATGTGGGTCACTACCGGTACATTTATTCAGAAAACCGCTAGAAGTAATACTTAAATTGGTATTTCTCATGTTATAAAAACCCTGTAAGCCTGATCCTTGTTTAAATTCCCAAGAATAGTACAATTCATCTAATCCTTTGTAATCTTCTTCGGTATTTGCAAAACTCCAGTGTCGTTCAACCTGATCACCGTCAGAACTGATTGTCTTATCTTCTGCAATTATTTTGGCTACATTGGTTTTCTCGTCTCTGTAAAAGATTTCCGGAAGGTTTATAACGGCTTGTGGTGCTTCATCACGTATTACAGTAAAGTAATCGCTTACCGTATCCATATCTCCTTTGGCATCTTTTACATAAACCGTATATTGATAAACCTTTTCAGTATTATTTTTTGTCAAAAATTCGAGGGTATAATTTTGAAAAAACTCTGTTGAGTTTGTCTCTATATTTCTAGTTTTAATATTTGTGCTGTTGACTTTTGCTGATGTTAAATGTACCTTTTCCCCTGTGCTCGTATCCTTTATCTCCACCCAAAAATTTGTAATGGGATGGCTTTTAGCTACAGATATGTTTAAAATCTGTTTTCTGTTCTGTTTTTGGGTTCCTCCCACAATTACGTTTGCATATGGTGTTTTTCTCACTTCAATAGACTCTGTATCGTTAAGCTTTTTGCCGTCTTTGGTCCTTACTTGTAGCTTAACATTGTACCAGCCTGCTTTTTCAAAGACTATTTTTGCCTTTGTGTCGCTTAGTCTATTAATAGTATGTGGTGTACTATTAACCACATCAAAGTCATTACTAGCCAAATTTTCTTCATACGCCTTTGATGCATTATACGTTTCCCCATCTACATCAAAAATGGATACATCTCTTGCATAAGCTGGATGCCCTTCGTACGTATATGCATCCAATTCCAAGTCCGCTTCTGCATCCACATTGCGAGCATCTATAATCTCAATGCTTTTACTAGCTGTGTCCACTTGTCCATCGTTGAGCATAATAGTTAGTGTGTATGTGATGGTTGTTTTAACCGGAGAGCTTTCTACAATGCTTTTGGTGCTGTTTGTCCATCCATCAACGGTTTTTTCTTCGGATGACCCCATTTTTTTAGTAAGCATTGATGATAATATTGTTTTACCGTCCGGAATATAGGATACATCATTTACGGTATATGCTTCATTAATTCCTGCGGATTTAGGAAGATCCAACATAGCTATTAATTTATCTTCTTCACCTTTGACGATAATGGTAACTTCTGTACTTGCTGAATCTGTAACAGGGCTATCGCCTTTAAAAGACGATTTAATTCCTGCATTTCCTGTTAAAGTTCGTTTATTTTCGCCCTCAGTTAAATCATCTTTATCCACTCTATAGATAAAAGTATGGCTTTCCCCTTTTGCTTGTATTCCATCAAATTCAACCCATTTTTCAGCTATATATGATTCTAAAAAGCTGTCCGTTGTGTTAATTTCTCCGGAAACTGTTACAGGAATGTCAACATAGTCCTCATGATTTTCTATGGTATAATTTTCATCCTCTGTAGTTATACTGGCTTCTAAGGTTTTATCACCTGCAAAATGAGGCAAAATAAATGTCCTGTATCGAACTATTCCATCCCCACCTTTGGAAAATGCCCGGACCGAACCATCTACTAAAAATTTTGGTAGGGTTTGTAATTTTATATAGTGCTTTAGGGTTTCTATGTTAGTTTTTCCTATGATCTCACTCAAAGTATAGTTAATAGCTTCACCCTTGTATGTCAGTCCATCCATTGTCAGGATCTTTTCTATTAACTTATCCTTTCCTTGTGCTTTATCCCACGAATCATGATTATCTGGCTGTGTTTGCCAATCTTTAGAAAGTAAATCTTGATTTGTGCTGGTTTCATCATCTGGAAAGTATGTATTGGTGACATCGTCACCAATATAATCATACCCTAAGTATCTGAATTCATCCCTTTTTAACTCATCATAATCTGCTACTCTTTTTATGTCTCCATGTCGGCTTCCATACACTTCTACACCATACATAGCATAAACGATGTAATTCAAATTCTGAAATCTCTCATTAATTGTTTCTGTTCCTATGGTATCTAAAACGTTTTTAGCTTCTTCCAATTTATTTTGTGCTGTCGCATAATCTTTATGTCTTTCGTTTACAAAAGCGTCATATTCTAAGGTTAAATCTGGACTAAAACTTGTTGCAAAAGCAAAAAATTGTTCAATAGGTAATATGCTGAATATTAATAAAATCGCTAGTATTATAGCTATTCTTTTTTTCATTTTATTTTCACCCCTTTAAGAAAATCCCCTATTACAGGGGATTATATTTATTCGGGTTTATCCATATAAAAAGCTTTTGGACTTGAATCATCCCTGTAGTAAATATCAATACCATCTATGGTAACTTTAGGATTAGGTAAGTCTATTAACTCCCTTGTCTCAACATCGAAGGAATCTTTATATATTTTAATGGTATAGTCTGCTATCTTACCCCCTGTTTCTTCTCCATAGACTTCTTTGAATATTTTTCTGTTTAATTCAACCAATGCCTCATTTCCTATACGCTCTTTTTGAATGATTAAATCAACGCCTTGTTCTTCTACATCTTCATTTGTGGCATAAAGGGTTTGACTAAAAAAAACATAGGGTCTTACATAGTTAGGCACATCTTTCCAGTTATCATCAAGATATTCCGGTGTGCCTTGAAATCCAAAATAGAACATAGTATTTATTGTTCTTGTATTTTGCCTCAGTCCTATGGTTATTTTATTTTGATACTCATTTCCACCTATTGATATTCCCATATCATTGTTTATGGCATAGTTATAATAGGTTTTTAAAGCAAAATAGACACATTCATGCAATCTAGGAAAATTAGTATTATCTGCTGACCATTTATAACCATCAGAATGAGTAAAGTATACTTTTCCATCTTCTAGTGATGAATTACCGCCCCATACAGCACCATTTTGATTATTTGCGATCCATTCCACGATTTCATCATACTGCTTATCTTTTTTCCAGTAAGAATCATCTGCTACAGGTGTTTCAAACTGAGGTACAATTCTTTCATTTTCATTAAGTGTTCGGTTTATAACGGTAGCACTTTCAGCTCTTGTTAAAGTTCCTTCGGGTCTAAATTCTCCGTTCTCGTACCCTGTTAATATCCCCATTCCATAGGACTTAATAATCTCATGTTGGTAAGGCTTTCCATCTTCAAGGTCGGGAATACTTGTTTCAACTGCATCATAGTTATTAATCTCAGTACCATAAAAATTATTAGAAACCATTAAAGCCATTACTTTTCGTGGAATTTCATGGCCTAAATCGTTTAAATTTATGTCATACTCTGTAAATAATCCTAATTCAATACCTTTGTGATAATAGTTTTCTGCCCAATGACCTTTTTGACTGTTGCCTATGTCTTCGCCTGTAACTGCTACTATAAACATTTTTACGAATTCGGCATATTTGACCGTGTCATTAGGCTTGAATGTACCGTCCGGATAGCCTTTGACAATACCGCTTTGAGACATTTTATTTACTGCTTCATAAAACCAGTCACTATCTTTTATATCCGAAAAAGCATTAGCCGCCATAGTCGTAGTGCTTGTTGTCATCTCTTTAAAATCATTTATATTAACCGATGTATAACTCTTAGTTGTAGAAAATACCATGATAATAATAAATATTAATAATAGAACCCTTCTTTTCATACCTTTCATCCTCTCATTAATTCTATTTTTCATAATAATTTATACTCCTTTCAAATGGGTTCTGAGTAAATCAGAACCCATAATCAAACTCCTATCTTGCAGCGCTAAATATACGAAAGAGGTATTGGTCAATATTTTCACCCTACAAGATGGAGATAAAATACATTATACTATATTTTTAAAAAATATTGTATGAAATTGCAAAAATTTGTATATATTTTTTCCAGTATATGTATCCTTTGTATTTTAAAAGCATAAAAAAACAGCCTCAATTATGGCCTTGTGCCGTTTCACTATGTTGGTCTATGTATATTTTCACCCCTGATTGGAACGCCACGGAGGAATGTTCCCTAAAGATTGGAAAGAAGAAACAGAATAAGAAAATGGCGTATAACGTGAGAGATCGTAAATACTATTTGAAATTTTCAGGATGATCTAACATTTCCTGAATGGTTTCAAAGTATTGTCCAACATGCATACCATCTATCAGCGCATGGTGTGATTGAACGGAAAATGGCAGCTTCATTTTTCCATTTTCTTCGAAATGTTTCCCCCATGATATTTTTGGAATGCTGTCAACGGGATTGGTATGAATAGGATGTGTCATGCCGGTAAATGAGACCCAAGGAATACTGGTTACAAATATATAATCATCGCGCCCAGACTCATCTTCTACACAAATGTTTTTCTTTGTTTTTTCAATTTCTATTGAGGTATTGGTTTTAAAATCATTAAAATCATCCATATGTTTTACTGTACAAAAACCAAATACTTCTTTATCTGTCATTATGGTAAAGGAAGGGCAAACCGTTTCATGTTCTACAACTTTATCGCCTCTGATTCTATATCGAAATTCTTTTATATCATTTGCAGTTTTTGTAGCAGCGTATAAAATAGATATAAAATATGGTAAATCATTTGTTTGGATATATTTATAAAACTTCGTGATGTCAAGATTGGCGCATATGTTAAACTGTGGGTAATCCAGCCGTCTAAAATAATTATAATGATCCTTTCTTACCCAGTTTTCAATATCTATAAACTTCACGATATACCACCTCTTTTATTTGAACATACTAATTTGATATTCCTGTTATTTTATAATTATTGTATAAAATAATAGCATAGTCAATTGATTAATGTTATTTTTATATTAAGAGTAGTAAAGATTTAGTCATCTTTGTTAATTATTACATTTCTTCAATGTCCTGTATATGGTATTTCTGGATATGCCTAAAATCTCCGCAGCTTTTCTTTTATTGCCTTTTGTTTTTTCCAATGTCTCTAATATAATCCCCTGATTTATTTCGGATAATTTTTTCGTTCCGCCTATTTTAGGGGTTGCATCATCATTCTTTACTTCTAAACCCACACGTAAAAGCTCTTCTTGAGTTATATATTCTCCATCACATACAAACAAAGACAGCTCAATGATATTCTCAAGCTCTCTTATGTTTCCGGGCCAATCATAGTTGAGTAACAGCTCTTTCGCTTCTATATCCAGTCCTTTGATCTTTCTACGATTCTCCTTGGACACTCTATTAATAAAATGATTGGATAGTTCAATTATATCTTTTTCTCTATGGGCCAAAGGCGGTAACTTTAGAAATAAAACTTTTAATCTATAGTACAAATCACTTCTAAAGTTGTTGCTTTTCACCATATATTCAAGATTCCGATTGGTTGCAGCAACAATTCTTACATTGACCTCTCTTTTTTTATTGCTTCCTACTCTGGTAATAGATTTATCTTCTAATACCCTTAAAAGCTTTGCTTGCATATGAATGGGCATTTCACCTATCTCGTCTAAAAACAAAGTACCGCCATTTGCAAGTTCAAATTTACCAACCTTCCCACCTTTTCTAGCTCCGGTAAAAGCACCTTCATCATAGCCAAAGAGCTCACTGTCAAAAAGATCCTTAGGAAAGCTTGCACAGTTAATGGCTACAAATGGGCCGATTCTTCTGTTACTGTGATTGTGTATAGCCTGTGCAAAAAGTTCTTTACCTGTTCCACTCTCACCTAATATCAGAATGTTTTTATCACTTCTTGCAAACCTTTTAGCTAATTCTTTACATTCATAAAATACTTTACTGCTTCCAATAAAATTTTCAAATTTATATATGGCTTCATACCCAGCCAATTCATTGGCAAGCTTCATAGATCTTTTTATTCTTCTGAATATATCAATGGCCCCAACAATTTTATTATTTTCATCGTAGACAGCATAGGCTGAATTTATAAAATGAAAAGTTTTATTATTGTATTCTAAAAAATATTCAAAATCCATATGGGTTTTCCCACTCTTTATAACTTGCGCTAAAATTGCTGTTGGGGCTATAGTATCAAGCTGCTTATTTATTAATTCTTCTTTTTTTGCTTCAATCATTTTACATGCAGATTTATTGATATAGTGGATAACACCATTGCTGTCACAAGCAGAAATACCATCATCTACCGAATCCAGATACATTAATAGTTTTTCCGTAAAAGAATTTTTATCAAAATTATTTCCTAGTAGCTTTATAATGGCATCATTTAATTTCTCAACTTTTCTATATTGACCATTGGCCTCTAATGATATGATTGCAAATCTATATTTATTTTTATAATACGGCTCCACGAATTCTTTGGAAATACAGCAATAAATGTTGGTCTTATCAAAAGTTTCCGTGAACATATTTTCTTTGGTTTTTTTACATTTTAAATTTAATACTTGTTTTTGATATAAACTTTGATTATTCTTTTCATCTAAGCAAATACTCCCTATTCTCATTTCATCATTCAACAATACAATCATCGTATCTTCTTCCAACATCATTGGGGACACCATATTAAAAAAGTCTATCATTAATACAAAATCTTTTTTAAATTCATGGGTTTTATTTACTGGTTTAACATTTTCCTTTAAAAAATTCTTTAATAGCCCGTCCATTTTCTATCTCCTCTAATCATTATGTTACTTATAGTAACATGCTCCTTTTTGCAACACAACTTCATGCATTTGTAACTTTACAAATTTCAAATCCTATTTTTCTATAAATCGACACATTTAATACAAAACATTTACCAAATTTTAGTAAAAAGGTATTTTGAAGCTATCACCAAATGTTTTTTTATCTATTCATTGATAACAACACATCCGGTTCAATGTACCTTTTTGAAACATTTTCTTATATTATATTGTTCTTACCTACAAAAAACAACTGAGTTTTATTAATCTGATATTTTATTTTTTTCTCAATCCATCTTATTTCAAGCGTTTGATCCTTTTTTACTATCTTTATTTTATGTCTTGGCATGCCTTTTGCTCTTAAATCTCTAAATATACTTTACCCCTAGGTATATTTACTAAGCTTTGTTGAATTTGTATATTAAATCAATCAATTGACTTCAAATGCGAGAGGAAACAAAAGAATGAGCTATAACTTAAGGCCAAATATTATTAATCTTAATAAAAGCAGCTATGCCGTTGAATTGGATATACAAGACCCAAGTAAAACCATTGATTGTTCAACCGGAACAAATCCCTTTGGATTTTCCAAAGAAATATCTAAAGAAATCTCCAGTATCAATTACTATGAAATGATCCATTCCTATCCGGAATCCAATAATATCTTAAAAGATTCTATTATTACCTTCTGGAAAAAGTTTGTTCAGTTAGATCAAGAAAATATAGTTTTAGGTGATGGTTCTATTGATATACTCTATAAAATAAACCGATTGTTTTTAAATAGTGAATCTAAAGTCTTAGGTTATTCTCCTCAGTTCAGTGATTATATCGATGATGTCAACAGTTATGGATGTTTGTATGATTATAGTCTATTGTCACCGGAAAACAACTACAAATTTGTCTTTGAAACACTTTTAAAGAAAATCCGATCCGATTATAGTCTTATTTATATAGATAATCCAAACAATCCTACCGGTCAAATTATTTCCCTCTCTGATATTGAAGAGATTGTGAAGCATGCTCAGAAAAATGGGGTATGCACTATTATTGATGAAGCCTATGGTGATTTTATGAATAAAGAAAATTCTGCAATCACTTTAATAGGAAAATATGACAACTTATTTGTATCAAGAACCTTCTCTAAAGGTTTGGGTTTAGCGGGATTAAGGGCAGGCTATCTTATTACTTCTAAAGAACTTGCGACCCATTATAAAAAAGTATCAAATCCTTATTCTATGAATGCTTTTGCCAGATACCTAGCTATTATTGCTATAAAAGATACGAATTTTATAAATGAATCTAGGAGAAAAATCAACCAATTAAAAAGTAACATAATTGATTCCATGAAAAACTTCACTGTCCTTCATACTGATAATAACCTTCCAATTATGACGATTAAACATCCTAATCCTCAGATTGATCTTCAGAAGGCACTTTTAAAGCACAATATCCTTACGGTTTCCGGCAGATGTTTTATGGGGTTGGACAAAAGCTCTGTTAGGTTAAGAATCCCTACACAGACCGGTTATTTAATGGATGTACTTCCAAAAATAATTTCTTAACCTTTATTTATATACAGGTTCTAAAATATTCTGTGAATCTACAGTAATTTCAATTGAAGAAGGTGATAAACTTGAATTTAAGTATTGTAAATGGAAAAGAAATAATGGACAGAGATAGTAAGGTTTACCCTAAGTTTGCTCGGATACCTTATTACCCTCTGGTAATAAAGAAAGGTTACGGTGCAATCATTGAAGATTATGATGGTAATACATTTATTGATCTTCTTTCGGGTGCATCTTCGTTAAATACCGGACATAGCTGTCAAAGATTAAATCAAGCTATAAAAAAGCAAATCGATGACTTTGTATGTTATACTGCTGCATATTCCTACTCTGAACCCCTTGTGGAATTATCGGAAATGCTTATAGATCTTACGCCGGGAGATTTTGAAAAGAAAGTTGCATTCGGTCTTTCCGGATCAGATGCTAACGATGGCATGATTAAACTGGCAAGAGGTTTTACAGGAAGGTCAAAAATAATTTCTTTTGTTGGATCTTACCACGGGTCCACCTATGGTGCATTGTCCCTTACAGCACTGAGTTTAAATATGAGAAGAAAAATTGGACCCACTCTGCCGGATATTGAACATATAAAATATCCCGATTGCTATCGATGCTCCTATAACTGTCGAGTTGAAACCTGTGATTTAGAATGTATCAATGATTTTAAAACGGCTTTGAAAACTTACTTGCCGGCTGATGAAATTGCAGCTATTGTAATGGAGCCCATTGCAGGCGACGCCGGATTGATTGTTCCGCCTAAAAAATATATGAAAGCCATTTATGAGCTATGTCAAGACAATGGCATCCTTTTCGTTAGTGAAGAAGTTCAACAAGGTTTTGGCAGAACAGGCAAATGGTTTTGTATCGAGCACTTTGATATTATACCGGATATCGTTGTTATGGGTAAATCAATGGCTTCCGGCCTTCCTATAAGTGCAATTGTCGGAAGAAGCGAAATAATGGACTCCCTTGATAAACCTGCCCATCTTTTTACAATGAGCGGCAATTCTCTAAGTTGTAGTGCAGCAATTGAAACCATTAAAATTATCAAAGATGAGAATTTACTGGAAAAATCCGAAATTCTTGGAGACTATGCAAAAAAAAGATTTGAAAAAATGCAAGAAAAATGTGATTTAATAGGGAATATACGAGGGAAAGGACTTTCCTTAGGTATCGACCTGGTTAAGGATAAAAAAACAAAAATAGGAAACCGAGAAGCAGCTATTAAAATTTGCTATAGATGCTTTGAAAAGGGCGTTATTGTAATATTCTTAGCCGATGGTGTATTAAGGATTCAGCCTCCATTGGTGATTTCAAAGGAAGAACTGAAAGAAGCCTTAGATATCATTGAAGACTCAATTGAAGAATATATCAACGGAAAAATACCCGATGAAATTCTAGAATTGGTAAAAGGATGGTAAGTTAATTCAATTTCAACATTTATTATACATAGTTCTGATATTCATGACTTGGTTCATCTTTTATAGAAACAATGCAAGCTCCTACATTTTTTCTATAATAGTCATTATGATTTAGAATATCAAAGCTGTATAGCCGGTATCCTGTATAGGACACCAGTTGTAATAAGTGTTTAAATAAAAATATACAAGGAGAGACACTATGAATTTTGTGAAATCGGAAACTTTTAAAAAGTATTTCGTACCTGGTATTATTTTTCAATCAGTTGTAATTGCTGGTGGATACGGTACCGGTCGAGAGTTGGTGCAGTTCTTTCTAGGCTTCGGAACATTAGGTGGACTAATAGCCATGATCGCTATTTCTACTGTTGTTTGGTCATTAGTATGTGCTGCAACCTTTGAGTTCGCTAGGTTTTTCAAAGCCTATGATTACAGAACTTTCTTTTCTAATCTTCTAGGTAAAGGCTGGTGGATTTATGAAGTATGTTATTTTGTTCTATTATTAATTGTACTTGCTGTCATCGCGTCATCAGCAGGTAGTATACTCAATGAAATATTTGGTATTCACTACTATATCGGTGTCATTGGCATGATGATAGGCGTAGGTTTGTTAGTATTTAAGGGTTCTGAGGCAATTGAAAAGTTCTTATCTTATTGGTCTTTCTTGTTATATGGCGTGTATATCTTATTTCTAATCTTATGTTTTACAAGATTTGGGAGCAGCATTCTTTCTTCTATTACAGGTGGGAGCATTGAAGAAGGATGGGCACTTGGTGGTTTTAAATATGCATTTTATAACCTTGGAATTATACCCGCTGTTTTATTTTCTGTACGCCATATTGAAACAAGGAAAGAAGCCGTTGGCGCCGGTATTTTAGCCGGAGTAATCGGTATTATACCTGGTGTGTTGTTGTATTTTGCTATGATTGGTTTACATCCTGAAATACTAGATGCAACAGTCCCAACAAATTTTATATTAGAAAAGTTAAACCTTCCTATCTTCCAAATTATATTCCAAGTCGTATTATTTGGTACTTTAATCGAAACAGGTACAGGCTTTATATTTGCTGTAAACGAACGCATCTCTTCAGTTCATACGGAAAAGAATAAAGAAATGCCTTCATGGATTACGCCTACACTTACCATTGTATTATTGATAATAGGAATGTTTATTGCTCAATTTGGACTTATTGGTTTAATTGCTAAAGGGTATGGAACCATAACATGGGGTTTCTTTATTTTCTATGTCATACCCATTTTAACTTTAGGTATTTATAAAATTATAAAATCTAAAGGGACTACCACATCCGAATAAACATACCAAAATAATTCCTTCCAAAAGGGGCTGTCTCACAAAATCTTGAGGCTCCCCTTTTTTTATTCATAAATCTTCCTTTATTTTATTACAATTTAAGTATATAATTGAATTGTTATTGGTACAATCAAATAATTGTATGTAATACAATAAAGAGGTGGAAAGATGATTAACTATTATGGTAACGAAATTACATGGGTCCCAAAGCTTGAACAATCTAACCAACCTATTTATATCTTAATAGCTGAAAGTATTGAAAAAGACATTAAAGATGGAAAATTAAAAAGCGGTTTCAAGCTGCCGCCACAACGTATTATTGCAAACTACTTAGGTATCAATCATAGTACAGTAACCAGAGCCTATAAATTATGTGAAGAAAAAGGTTTGATTAAAGGTGTCATTGGGAAAGGAACTTTTGTCAGCACCAGTGCAGGTATTCCGGTTAATCTAATATCAGATCATAAAGGCAATAACATTATTGAAATGGGTATGGCTTTACCAATATATGAAGTGAATCCACTTATAGAATCTTATGTTACCGAGCTTTATTCCTCTATAGATTATAACGTTGTCTTTAAATATACATCCCCGGAAGGTCATATCAAGCATAGGTATATCGCTTCCAAATGGTTAGAACAGTTCAAAGTAAATAGTCGTGCAGAAAATATCATTATTACTTCAGGCGCACAGAATGCAATCTCAGTTGTTCTAGTCAGCTTATTTAACAAAGGGGATCGTATTATCGTTGATGAATTTACATATACAGGCTTAAAAAGCTTATCAGAGCTTCTTGGTATCATTTTAATTCCTGTTAAAGGAACCCCCTCCGGTATTGATCTGGAAGCACTGGAAACCACATGCAAAAGGGAAAGCGCTAAAGGTATATACCTGATTTCTGATTATCATAACCCAACTTCTGTAACTTTAAGTCATGAAAGCAGAATGGAAATAAGTAAAATTATTTCAAAATATAATTTACTTTTAATTGAAGATGGGACTTTCAGCTTTACAATAAAAGATAAAATGAAGCCTATTTCCTCCATCATACCGGACAATAGCATTTACATTCATGGTACGTCGAAATCATTAAATGCTACTTTTAGAATTGCATATATTGTATCTCCAAAAAAATATATCCAGCAGCTCAAGCATGGTGCTAACAATCTCACTTGGATGTCTTCACCTTTAACTTCTGAAATTGTATCTCTATTTCAAGCTACATCAAAATATGATACCATTATAAAAGCAAAAATAAAGATACTGGAAGAAAGAAACCGAATACTGGATGAGATACTAGTAGGGCATGACATTGCCCCATCTCAAACAGGACTGTTTAGATATTTATTACTTCCTAAAGGGTTGGATGATACAAATGTTGAAGGTATTTGCCTTAAATCCGGCATACAGGTTTTTTCTTCTAAAAGATTTTCTATGGGTATGAATACCCTTCAAAATGGTATACGAATCTCTGTCAGTGGACCCAATAATTTGGATGAGCTGAAAGCAGGCCTTGGGATTCTGCAAGAAGTCTTATCTTCATACAAACACAATTATGATCCTATCATATAAAGTTTCAGTTGCAATTCAACCTAAGATGATAGTAATACTAGACCTTAGTGTACTTTAAAATACAAAAAAGTAATAATCACCTATTTCGTACAGGTGATTATTTACGTATTATTTGGAGTCAAAAGGGGTTTAAGGGGCAAAAAATTAACCATATATGGCTAATTTTTTAAACTATTTATATTATACAGAAATGAATTGATTTGTAAACCGTTTTATAGAAAAAAATGGAATTTTTCGCTAAGTTGTATTTTAAAATATTTTTATACTCTTATCTATTTTTTTTATAAACCATATTTTTCTAATTATTTCTCTGAATATTAATCATTTTTTTAGCCATAATATTTATTGTAAGTTGCATTTCCTCTTAGTTGAGGAATCTTCTTACTCCTGAGAAGCAACATTATGTTGCTTCTCTTTGTTTCTTTGAAACGCTGCGTCCAATACATCCATTTCGTATAATTAAGAAATCTTAAATTTTTCCATTTATTTTTTGAATATTAATCATTTTTCTGCCCATAATATATATTGTAAGTTGTATTTCCTCTTAATTGAGGGATCTTCTTACTTCGGAGAAGCAGCATAGGTTGCTTCTCTTTGTTTTTTGAAACACTAATTGCATTTTTCATGGCTTTATCATTAAAACCATACAAATGAGGTACGATTAGATATTTCAAAATCTTTCCACTTTCTTTTTTGAATATTAATCATTTTTCTGCCCATAATATATATTGTAAGTTGTACTTCCTCTTAATTGAGGGGACTTCTTACTTCGGAGAAGCAACATGTGTTGCTTCTCTTTGTTTTGTTTTTTAATAAATTTTTCCACTCATTTTTTTGAATATTAATTATTTTTCTGCCCATAATATATATTGTAAGTTGTATTTCCTCTTAATCGAGGGATCTTCTTACTTCGGAGAAGCAGCATAGGTTGCTTCTCTTTGTTTTTTTTGTACGATGCAACCCAAAGTATTTATTTATGAAAAAAACTGCAGATAAAGTTGATGAAGGGCCCAGAAGTAGATGTGCGCTCACCTTCTACTGCTTTTTTTTAAACCCTTGGCTTCAAGAGTGGTTTTTATTGTAAATTGTTATGATATGGGGCATTGAATAAACGATCAACCCAATCCAAATCAATCCAAATGTAATAAAATGACTCGTCTTAAAAGGCTCTAAATAGATTAGCACACCCATTAAAAGTGTCATGGTTGGTGCCAGATACTGCATAAATCCTAATGTAGAAAAGTGGATTCTTTTTGCAGAGGCAGCAAATAATAAAAGAGGTACTGATGTAACGATTCCTGCTCCCATTAAAAACAGTACATTCCCTGCACTGCTTAAAAAAATACTTTCATTTACGGTCTCAATATATAATGAATATCCCAGTGCAATAGGCAACAAGAATAAAGTTTCATAAAATAAAGATATAAATGTACTCATTTGCAGCCTCTTTTTAATGACACCGTAAAAAGCAAAAGAAATGGCTAAAGTCAATGCTACATATGGTATTTTATGATATTGATAAATCATAATAAAAACGCCTGAAAAAGCAAGCATGACAGATATGAGCTTTACTTTCGTCATTTTTTCTTTAAAGAAGATCACACTAAAAAGGGATACAATTAAAGGGTTGATATAATAGCCCATACTGGCTTCTATCATATGTCCCGACACAATAGCCCATATATAAGTTCCCCAGTTAATAGAAATAATAACACTTGCTAAAATCAAGCTTATGATATTCTTTTTATCTCTGATTGGCTCTATTAGATTCTTATGCTCTTTCATAATGAATAAAAGCAATGATACAAAAACAAATGACCATATCACCCTATGAGATAGTACAGCCAATGATGAAATATGCTTGCCTAGCTTCCAATATGCCGGTAGTATGCCCCAAATGAAATAACACAACAAACCCAAAGTTAAACCCAAATTGTAATCTTTACTTTTTTTATCTTTTTCTATATCTTGCATAATACATCTCCATAACATCTGACATCAGCTTCTTAGGTACATTCTACATTTTATTCGTTCCCAAGACAATATATAATAAATCCACAGCACAACCTATATTAATAAAAAATGCAGAGTTCATAGCCGGTATAGCCATTCACTCTGCACTTTATAATTATCCTTTAATGAATCATTACTCAAATCTTTGATTATTAATCGCCTCTCCCGGAGGTACTATTGGAAAAACATTTTCATCTATACTGATGTGGCTGATAATTAATGTAGGTTTTCTATTGTTTGAAGCATACGATACAGCCTCTTTCAGTTCTTCAAGATTTCTTACATGGATTCCCTCTATTCCAAAAGCATCAGCCAGTTTAACATAATCGATAACATCCGGTAAATCCGTAGCAGAATATCGCTTATCGAAAAACAGCTTTTGCCATTGACGTACCATTCCTAAGGTATCATTTTTCATTAAAAGTGTAATAATAGGCAAATTATTATGAGCTACCGTAGCTAATTCATTACAATTCATTCTAAAGCTTCCATCTCCGGCAACGTGAAGAACCTTCTTATCCGGATTACCCAGCTGTGTACCAATAGCAGCACCTAATCCATAACCCATTGTACCAAGCCCGCCTGAAGTCATAAATGTTCTGGATTTTTTAAAGGGCCAATATTGCGCTGTCCACATTTGATGCTGCCCTACCTCAGTTGTTACTAAAGTATCATCCCCTAAAATTTCATAAACTGCTTTAAAAATATTTTGAGGTGAAAACTCATTATTATTGAGAGGTGGTCGCATCCAGCCATTGATCTCATTCATCCACTCTGTTCGATCCTTTGAATCAAGCAGAGGCATTAACCTTTCTAAGATACATTTAATATCACCTATTATTGAAAATTCGGCTTTAATATTTTTACTGATTTCGGATTCATCAATATCAATATGAATAATCGTTGATTTTCTAGCAAATTTCTGAGTATTTCCCGTGACTCTATCGCTAAATCTTGCACCAATTGCAAGCACTAAATCGCTGTTATTCATGGCTAAATTAGCTTCTTTAAAACCATGCATCCCTATCATGCCTAAAGATAATTCATGGTCTCTGGGAAAAGAACCTAAGCCCATTAAAGTATTTAAAACCGGAATTTGATTTTTTTGTGCCAATTCATTCAATTCATCAACAGCTTCCGAAGTAATAATACCGCCCCCTGCATAGATAACAGGTTTCTTAGCTTTATTAATCAAGTCGGCGATTTGTTCAAATGCTTCAAAATCACATTGTGAAGCCACTCTTTCTAATTTGGCTGTACCTTGTTTTTCATAATCATACATTTCAAGCATCAAGTTCTTAGGAATGTCTATTAATACCGGCCCAGGCCTATCGCTTTTAGCAATTTCAAATGCTTCTCTAATACTTCCGGCCAGATTTTTTAGATCTTTGATAAAATAATTATGTTTTGTAACCGGAAGGGTAATACCGGTAATATCTACCTCTTGAAAAGAGTCTTTTCCAATTAAGCCCAAAGGGACTTGCCCAGTAATCACTACTAATGGAACAGAGTCCATATATGCAGTTGCTATACCTGTCACTACATTGGTTGCCCCAGGGCCACTGGTTGCAAAACAGACTCCAACTTTACCTGTCGACCGAGCATATCCATCAGCAGCATGTGTTGCACCCTGTTCGTGGCATGTTAGTATGTGCGTTATACTAGCTGTATAGTCATATAGCGCATCATAAATAGGCATAATTTGACCACCTGGATATCCAAATACATATTCAACTGCCTGTTCTTTCAAACATTCCATTACAATTTGCGCACCTGTCAACTGCATAAAATCACTCCTTGTTTATGTCGTTTTTATTTCTTAATCCAAGCCATCATATCTCTTAATTTTTCACCAACTTCTACAATTGGATGCTCTAATTCTGTTCTTTTTATTGCATTAAAGTTTGGTCTATTAGACATGTTTTCTAAAATCCACTTTTCAGCAAATTGTCCGCTTTGGATTTCATGAAGCACTTTCTTCATTTCTTTTCTGGTTTCTTCAGTGATAATTCTTCTGCCGGACATATAGTCACCATATTCAGCCGTATCACTGATACTGTATCTCATTTTTTCGAATCCGCCTTCATAAAGCAGATCAACGATTAGCTTTAATTCATGCAAACATTCAAAGTAAGCAATTTCAGGTTGATATCCTGCTTCAACTAATGTATCAAAACCGGCTTTAATTAATTCTGTTGTACCGCCGCAAAGGACAGATTGTTCACCAAACAAATCAGTTTCTGTTTCTTCACGGAAAGTTGTTTCCAATACACCTGCACGCGTACCACCGATTCCTTTTGTATAAGCAAGCGCTGTGTCTTTTGCCTTTCCTGTATAATCTTGATATACCGCAATAAGTGCCGGAACGCCAAATCCTTCAGAGTAAACCCTTCTTACTAAATGTCCGGGGCCTTTCGGCGCTGCCATAAATACATCTACATTCTCAGGCGGCACGATTTGTCCAAAATGAATATTAAATCCATGTGCGAATGCTAATGCATTGCCTTCTACTAAATTGTTTTTAATTTCTTCTTCATAGATTTTTTTCTGCTTTTCGTCCGGCACAAGAATCATGACTACATCTGCTGCTGCAGCTGCTTCTGAAACACTTGCCACTTTTAGGCCGTCTTGAGTCGCTTTTTCTACAGACTTACTACCTTCATATAACCCTACAATGACATCGACTCCACTTTCCTTTAAGTTCAAAGCATGCGCATGCCCTTGACTGCCATACCCAATAATCGCTACAGTTTTACCATCCAATAGTTTTAAATCTGCGTCTTTGTCATAATACATTTTCGCCATTTTCAACATCTCCTTTTAAATATGATTTTATGTTTATGTATTAAAAAAATCTTCCTCATCAAACTTAAAGGTTGATTTTCTTTGTCATGTTATTAGTATGCATTTTTTTAATAAAAAAAAAGCCTCTCCCCTAACATTGTTAGGGGCGAAAGCTATCGCGGTACCACCCTAAATCACATTTCTTATGCAAGAAACGTCTTCATTAAAATAACGGCTAATTGCCGGCTCCACTTACTTTCATACGATTTCACCAGAGCAGCTCAGAAGTGACTATTATATACCAGTTAATATCAACTCACAGCAACCGTTGACTCTCTGTAATCTAATTAGTATTTTTTTCTTCGTCATTGCAAATTTCATCTTTAAATTAATAACCATTGTACTAATGAAATTCTTTTTAGTCAACTGTTTAATGCGTGATTTTTAAAAAATATTTTTTTATAAGTCTGTAATGGGTTTGATTTTTATGATTTTTTTACTGTAACATCTTCAATATATGTATCATAATATACTAACAAGTGAGATTGTTAGGAGGTGTTTTCTTTGGTTGATGAATTAACTGAAGTTGATAGCAACGATTGTGGTTATGGCGGCAAAGGTTTTTGTGGATTTGACGATAACTTTATTTGGATAATTATAATCATACTTATTCTTCTCTTGGTATGTTGCTGTTGCGGTGGCGGCGGTTTCTTTGACAATTGTTTTGGTGGATGCGGATGCGGCGATGGCGGCGGACTGCTCATCATTATCATCTTAATTGTTATTTTCTGTTGTTGTTGCGGTGGTGGCAACTTTGGAAACATTTTAGGAGGAATGATCTAAAATCAAAACATACACTGCGGATTTTTATCCGCAGTACACCCTTTTTTATTTTTAAAAACCCTTCTCATAACAATCTATTAAATTTTGCATATCCCATGGAAGTTCTGCACGAACTTCCATTTTTTCTTTATGAATAGGATGTGTAAAAGATAAATATGCTGCATGAAGGGCCTGTCGCTCCATGCTGCTTGTATTCTCTATCCCATAAAGGGTATCCGCCACTACAGGATGTCCTAAATGTGACATATGTACTCTGATTTGATGTGTTCTACCCGTCTTTAAATGGACTTCAACCACTGTATATTGATCCCCTAACCGATTCAGCACTTTATAATGTGTTAACGATGCTTGTCCATCCGGTAATACTTTTCGTGCTGCATCCCCTACTACTTTTTTTATTGGGACATCAATGATGCCTTCGTCTGCTTTGATGATGCCTTCTACAATAGTGATATACTTTTTCACAACTTTATTTTGCCGCATCTGTTCAGCCAAAGCTTCTTGAACCACTGCATTTTTTCCTATCATTAAAAGCCCTGAAGTATCTCTATCCAGCCGATTAATAAATCGTATTTTATAGGTCTCGTTTTTATGATTCATATAATGTACCAACCCATTGGCAATAGTACCATCTACACACCCTTTGGTTGGGTGAACGACTATCCCGGGCTGCTTATTAATAAACAGCAGGTCATTGTCTTCATAAACAGCTTCAATGGGAATATTTTCAGGTGTGAAATAACTGGATTCTTCAGGAAAAACAACCCGAATCACATCGCCTTCTTTTCCATCAACATTTAAAAATACATGCTCATCATTTTTATAAACGCCATTACTCTTTTTCAATTTTCTTAGAAATCTGCTGGATAGCTTTAATCTTCTCTTTAAAAGTTCACTTAAAGATATGCCCTCATCTCTCTTTTGGATGACATATATCATGTCATTATTGTTTTTCATTATAACCCTCCGTAGTAACAGCCAATTTTTATCCATATACTTTTTTAATCTGGGGCGTATGTGCGCCCCTACTATCATACAATATTTTTTTGATTATTGAAAAGAAATATTCTCAATCCATCATATTTGCTTATTATTTAAAAAATAGAATCAATAAATTCCAAATTACTTGTACCTTTTTAGTAGTTTCTGTAAATAATCTGGGTAAAATATGATAATATTATTTCAGGGTAATATGAGAATAATATTAAATTAATAAGTTTTTAAGAAATGAGGCAATAATAATGACGAATCACGAAGGCAATAGACACATTAATATTGTATCCAATGATAATGCACTCTCCCAAGAGACCAAAAGAATTCTAAAACAAAGACTTGAAAAAGACGGATTTATTATACCTAAAGAGTTTGATTATAATGCTCAATTAATCATTTGTATCGGTGGAGACGGATCATTCTTGCGAACATTGCATGCCTTTGACTTCCCAAATATACCTATCATAGGCATCAATACCGGCCACCTGGGCTTTTTTCAAGAGATCGCACCTTACCAGTTGGATGAGTTTATTTTTAAGTATAAAAAAGGCGATTATAAGATTCAGTACCTTAATGCTGTTTCTGCAAATATCACTGCCAAAAATGACAAATATAAATTAAGGGCTATCAATGAGATCGTTATTAAAAGCAATCAATCCAGAACCGTTCATCTTAACATTTCACTTGATGACAGCTTTTTAGAAAGGTTCAGTGGTGATGGTGTACTTATTTCAACCCCTGCCGGAAGCACAGCATACAATTATGCCTTAGGCGGGAGTATTGTAGACCCTAGATTAAACCTGCTTCAAATCACACCTTTAGCGCCTATAAACTCCACAGCATATCGATCTTTTACATCCAGTGTCATCGTTCCGCCACAAATCAGCATTCGTATATATCCTGAATATACTTTTGAAAATTCTATAGCTATTATTGCAGATGGTATTGAACACCGGTTTAATGACATATCTGAAGTATCTTTAAATTTATCCGATATTAAAGCGCAGCTGCTCCGATTGGATCATTATGATTTTTGGAATAAAGTAAAAAGCAAATTCTTATAATGCAATTTCATTATAAAAAGAATTTGCTTCCTCCTCAGTCCAAATATTCATCAATTGATTATCTTTTGTGAACAATAAAACATTATCTTTAGGAACATATTCCCAATTTCCGGAGACATACTGATAGTTAAATAAAGATAAAATATCTTCTATGATTCTATAGTTATCCTCATACATTTCCTTATAACAACTGACAAGGCTGCTGAATTCAGAATTAATTTTATAATACGTATCAACGGCTATGGCTTTTAAAAACCATCCAAACCTATTCTGACTATCGATACAAATTTTTCTATATATTTTATCCTTCACAAATATAACCGTCTCAATATCTTTAGTCGGCTTATACTCTTTCTCCCATGAAGCAAATAAGTGCTGGTTAATTTTAGCATAGTGATATTGATCAAAAATCTCTTCTAAGATTTTAAACATGTCCTGTTCATTAATATTTTTTATATCGGAATCTTCTATTTCTTCACTTTCACTGATACCATAAATGATATCAGAAAAAACCAGTTTGTTTACCCAAACCCAATCAGGATTTGAATCAGTATTAAAAATCTCACCAATATCAAATGAATCCATATTATCTCTTAATAATTCTAAACAATCCATTCTCTACCCTCCTCATTTTAAGTAATATGTATAAGCATAACACTTATATTCCTCATACTACATACTACTTATAAACAATATATGCACGTCTGATTTTAATATGAAAGTGAAAAGCTACCAAAGTGGTAGCTTTATATTAAACCTAGGTCAAATACTATATACCAATTACATTGTATCCACAGTCAACATGAATGATTTCTCCGGTTACACCGCTGCTCATATCGCTCAGTAAAAAGACGGCTGTTTTTCCAACCTCAGCCGGATCTACCAGTCTGCCCATAGGTGATTTTGTTTCAAATGCTTTGAGCATTTCCGTAAAGTTAGAAATTCCCTTTGCTGCTAATGTTCGAATAGGCCCTGCTGAGATAGCGTTCACCCTAATATTTTCTTTACCTAAATCATTGGCAAGGTATCTAACACTAGCATCCAAAGCTGCTTTGGCAACACCCATTACATTATAATTGGCGATAACCTTTTCTCCACCATAATAAGATAACGTTATAATTCCGCCACCTTCTGTCATAAGGGGCTTTGCATATTTTGTAACAGCTACAAGAGAATATACGCTAATGTCTTGTGCCAGTGCGTACCCATCTCTAGAGGTATTGTAATATTCTCCTTTCAGTTCTCCTGACTTGGAATGAGCAATACAGTGAGCAACACCATGAAGAACGCCTACTTTTTCTTGTATGTATTTAAAGGTATCTTCTATGTTTTCGTCTTTTGTTACATCACATTCAACATAAGTGACATTTTCCATCCCTTCCGCTTCTGTTAGTTTTATTAAGCTTTTTAAACTTTTCTCTCCATAATACGAGAACAATACATTTGCCCCTGCATTATACAGTTGATCCGCAATCGCCCATGCAATGCTCCATTTGTTTGCAACACCCATAACCAAAATATTTTTATTCTTTAGTAAATGATTCACTTTATTATTCCCCCTTTACGGTCCTTATAAAAATATTACACAAACATTTCAAATTGTTCAACCAAATTTCTAAAAGTTTTCATTGCACTTCGTATCGGCTCTGGGTTAGTCATGTCTACACCCGCTTTTTTCAATAGATTAGTAGGATAGTCGGAATCACCGGATTTTAAAAATTCTATATATCGGTTTCTTGCAGGCTCTCCCTCTTCTCTAATTTGTTTTGATAATTCAATTGCAGCGGAGTATCCCGTCGCATATTTATAAACATAAAATGCTGAGTAGAAATGCGGAATACGCGCCCACTCCATTTTTATTTCATCATCATAGACGATATTGTCGCCATAGTACAATTGATTCAATTTTAAATACTCATCACACAACCATTCTGATGTCAATACTTCACCTGATTCAACTGCTTCATGGGTCAATTTTTCAAATTCTGCAAACATGGTTTGCCTAAAAAGAGTAGATCTAAACTGTTCAAGATAATAGTTCAACAAATACATTTTTTCAGATTTATCTTTCGAATTCTCAATCATATAATCCATCAACAAGGCTTCATTTACGGTTGAGGCTACCTCAGCAGTAAAAATGGAATGCCCCCCATAAACATAAGGCTGCGTATTTCTGGTGAAATAGGAATGCATAGAGTGTCCCATTTCATGTGCAGTGGTGAAAACATCTTTAATGGTATTGGTGTAATTCAACATGATATATGGCGGACTGTCATACGTACCAAAGGAGTATGCACCACTGGTTTTTCCTTGATTTTCATAAACATCTACCCAGCTGCTTTCAAAGCCCTTATTCATAATGGAAATGTATTCATCTCCCATTGGCTTCAATCCCGCTCGAATAATATCAAGCCCCTCATCATACGGAATATTTCTGTCTGCTTCTTTTACGATGGGTGTATATAAATCATAGAAATGCAGCTCACCTAAATTAAGCATTTTCTTTCTCACATTAACATATCGATACATAACATCAATATGCTCATGCACCGTTTCAATTAAATTATCATATACATCTAATGGAATCATATCCCCGCTGAGCTCTTGACCTAAAGCAGATTCGTATTTTCTTAATTTAGCATACATCACATCCCCTTTGGTGCTGTAATTGTATGTAGAAGCCAAGGTATTCTTTTGTTTTTCATAAGCTGAATATAGCGCTTTAAATGCTTCTTTTCTCACCCGTCGGTCAGAAGACTCCATCAGCTTTATATAAGTACCGTGTGTTACTTCTACTTCTTCACCGTCAGCATCTTGGATGGTTCCAAATTTAATATCAGCATTATTGATCATTCTGAAAATATTTCCAGGTGCTGAAACAATTTCTCCAAATTGTGCAATGATTTGTTCTTCTTGTTTAGAAAGAACATGTTCTTTCTGCCTCATTAGATCTTTAAAGAAAAATTCATATACTTTAAGGCCTTCCTTTTCCTTTAAAAATCCCTCTAACTTTTCTTCGGGAATCTCAATCATTTCAGGTGTGAAAAAAGAAAGCTTCATACTGGTTTCAACAGATAATGACTGGGCTTTTTCACTCATCGCTTGATATTTTGCAATTCGATTGTCTTCATCTTTTTTCATTCTAGAGTAAACGTAAATATTCCCCAGCTTTCTAGATAATCCATCTTTCTTTTCTAATACCTCTAATAATACATCAGCGCTTTCGCCTAATCTCCCTGCATATGCTGCTACCTCATCCGTCAACGCTCTTACCGCTTTAAAATCTTCCTCCCATTGAGCATCGTCAGCATATAACTTGGTTAAATCCCATTTAAACGCATCACTGATTTCTTCTCTTCGTCTAAGTTTTTTTGATTCGTTACTCATAGTAGCCTCCCTTATCAAATTCCTATTTTTTCTATCTTATGCTATTAGTATTTACATTTCCTCTCTATTTCATTAATATATATTGTATAACAAATACTCATAACAAAACAATTGTTATTCTATTTTTGTATTTGTGGAGGTTGGGTTTATGCAAGAATATTTTCATTCTGTAGTACTAGACGAAGACAAATGCATAGGATGCACAAGCTGCATTAAAAGATGCCCCACACAAGCAATCAGAGTTAAAGATGGAAAAGCAATGATTCTTCCTGAACGATGTATTGACTGTGGAGAATGTATTCGTACATGTGTACAGACAGCTAAGAAAAGTATTACCAATTCAATTGAGGAAATACAATCCTATAAATATAAGGTAGCACTGGCTGCACCAACGCTTATGGGACAATTTGAAGATAACATTTCACCTAAGCAAATACTTTCAGCATTGAAAAAAGTAGGTTTTGATGCTATTTATGAAGTAGCTCGCGGTGCAGACATATATACCGAGTTTACAAAAAAATTATTGGATGAAAAGACGAAACGGCCTTTAATTTCTTCAGCTTGTCCGGCAATCGTTAGATTAATACAAGTGCGATTTCCCAATTTAATCGATCACCTTCTACCGCTTCAGTCTCCTATGGATATAACGGCTAGGCTTGCACGTAAAGAAATCCTTGAAGCTCATAGCGATCTTAAAGATGAAGATATAGGTGTATTTTTTATCAGCCCTTGCCCTGCTAAAGTTACCAGCGTTAATAGTCCTTTGGGAACAAAATCATCCTATGTTAGTGGTGTATTATCTATTTCTAATATTTATCCTTTAATTATAAGTCACTTGGACGAGGAAGTAGATGAAAACATCAAAATATATAATTCTACATCAGGTATTGGTTGGGCAAAGTCCAGTGGAGAAGTTGCAGCTTTAGGGATAAAAAATTTTATCTCGGTAGATGGAATTGAAAATGCCATTAATTTATTGGACACTGTAGATAATGGTAAGCTTAAGCATGTAGATTTTATTGAAATTACTTGCTGTCCTAATGGATGCGTTGGTGGTCCGTTAAATGTAGAAAATAAATTTATAGCACGAAGACGTATTCGATATCTATCTGACAAATATGAAACTCCAAAAAAACAAACCCTTTCTGACGATATGAAAAACGATATTATGCTCACAGAAGAAATTCCTTCCAGAGACATAGAAATGTTAGGCAAAAACATGATCGAATCCATGAATGTCATGGAAAAAATTGAAGAAATATTTGAACTGCTTCCCGATGATCTGGATTGCGGTGCTTGTGGTGCCCCAACATGTAAAGCACTGGCCCAAGATATTGCCCTAGGAAGAGCAGATTTGGATGATTGCATCGTCTTGTTAAAAGATAAATTGAATAAATATTATGAAGAGAGTAAAGAAAAAGACTAAATATAAAATATTATTGCCTAGAGTAGTTTTTGTGGATTATTGTTAGGTCATAATAATTAAGAAGAATATAATTACAATTTGGCTAAAGGTAATTTAAATCGATTGCCATGGTCGCAGTCTCAACGACGAAATCTAAGATTTCTGTTTCGTTGCGTTTGACCTACGACGCAATCAAAGATTGCTGTTAGGTCATAAAAGGAGTGTTTATGAATAACTGTCCTATTGGATTTTTTGATTCTGGGTTGGGTGGTCTTACATGTATCCCGCATTTAATGGAAGAACTTCCTAATGAAAGAATTATTTATTTTGGTGAT
Source organism: Clostridia bacterium (assembly GCA_028279945.1). GTDB lineage: Bacteria > Bacillota > Clostridia > Peptostreptococcales > JAAYPU01 > JAKSCF01. The sequence continues at coordinate 26,850 of JANQMT010000206.1, read as the reverse complement.
ACTGCCAGGACCCCTTATGGTTCTAAAGCCATATCGACGATTAGAAATTTTTCTTATCAAATAGCAGATTTTTTAATACACAACGATGTGAAAATGATAGTGATTGCGTGCAATACCATCACATCAACCTGTTTATCGGATTTACAAGAAAAATATCCCGATATTCCAGTGTTAGGCATTATTGATCCTGCAGCCAAAAAGGTTGCAGGTACCTATACTTCAGATAACAACATAGGAATAATCGGAACTAAAGTAACCATTAACCATAAAACTTATATTGATTCAATATTATCCTATAATCCTACGCTAAAACTTTTTGATCAAGCATGCCCAATATTTGTACCTCTCATTGAAGAGGCTATTATTGAAAATAAGATTATGGATTTATCGGTAAAATATTATTTGGATCAATTTATTTATGATAATCAAATTGATACACTGGTGCTTGGATGTACACACTATCCTCTTATTAGAAAAAACATAGAAAATATATATCCGGATCTAAAAATCATTGATCCTTCAGAAGAAATCATTTCAAGTATAAAACAAGAACTGCACGTTAGAAATCTGTTTTCTGATCAGCCTCATTTTGAGAATACTTTTTATGCAAGCGACCTTTCAGAAAACTTTATTAATATGATTGATTCCATTTTTGGCAATAGTAATGCGAAAGTAGCATTTAAAAATTTCGACTTAGACGAATTAGAATTTGCTAAATAAAGACTTTTTGTGCGCAAAAATCTTCCTATATCATTTGGGAAGATTTTTCTGTTTATGCGTAAAATAACATTATTCCAATTGAATTATTGTAAATATTTAACAATATGTTATAATAAGAAGGAAACTTTATTTTAATGCATTAGGGTTTTAATGGTTGAGTAAAGTGAATGTTTTTTGGGGTGGGGGAGATTAATATGTTATCTATTTCTATTTCAGATTCAGATAAAAAACTTCATGAATCAATTCTTGAGGCACTTCCAGATGGTATTTTACTTATAGATACAAATGGCATTATAAAATACGCTAATTTATCCGCTGTTCAAATTCTAAAAGCATCTAACCCTTCAGATATTATAGGTTGCTCATATCAACAATTTTTAAAAAGTACCGACGATAATTCGAATATTGATTTAAGTATAAAAAATCAACCGGTTGTCTCTGTCTATATCAAACAATCCAATAATCAATATATGTTTGCAGAAATAGATTTTTTTCAATTATCATCAAAAGAATCTATTATCATCATTAAAAATACAGCTTTATCCAAACGCAGCAAAAGAATACGTGCGCTTTATGACAGAGAAAAAAATGAGAAATTAAAAATACTTGAAGAAAACAGAAAGAAAGCCTATTTTTATTCTTCTTTGTCTCATGAATTGCGAACACCTATCAACTTAATTTTCGGATCCCTACAAGTCCTGGAGTTAGAGAAAAAGGATGTTATACAGTCTCATTTCCCTATTACAAAACATATTAAGTTGATCAAACAAAATTGTCTCAGAATGATGAGAATCGTCAATAACATTATAGATATTAATCGAATAGAAACCGGCTTTCTAAAAGTTAACTCTTCCAATATTAATATCGTTTCTTTATTGGAGAATATTATTTACTCTGCATCAGAATATGCTAATTTAAAATATATTAACTTTATCTTTGATACAGATTGTGAAGATTATCATTTATTATGTGATCCGGAATTAATTGAAAGAATTATGCTCAACCTCATATCTAATGCCATTAAATTTACAGGCTCAGATGGAACCATATGGGTTAATTTTCAGTCTGGCGAAGAATATGTTACCATTTCAGTTCGTGATTCGGGTGTAGGCATTCCTAAGGATAAACTCAACACGATATTTGATCGTTTTGAACAAGTGGACAACTCTTCATTTGTTAAAAACTATAGCGGTAGTGGCATAGGACTTAACCTTGTTAAAGAAATTGTTCAGCTTCATGGCGGCAACATCACTGTTACCAGTCAGGTTAATGAAGGCAGCCAGTTTACCATTACCCTTCCTGTCTCTGATAACGCTATACCTAAAATTATGGAAGATAAAAAAGTCGATCAAGACAACAACGTGGATACCATTAATATCGAAATGTCCGATATTTACACCGGAATAGACGCATCCTAAAAACAAGGCGGATTTTGCTTTACAAAATCCGCCTTTCTTTGTCACTTGTTCCCTGATGTAATATGATCAATTTCTTTATACAGCTTCTTAAGATTTGGATAAATCTTTTTATACGCTTGTTGATACATTTGCTTATATTTTTTAGCATTCTCCGGATTGGGCTCAAACACAGATTCTTTATGGACCATTCCATTGACAGCCTCTTCGTATGTATCAAAAACATTTAAAGCTTTAAAAGCTGCAACAGCTGCCCCCAGTCCGGAAGTTTCGTAAGTTTGAACTCTATACACCGTTCTTCCCATCATGTCAGCTGTAATTTTGCAAATATTATCACTTTGTGATCCCCCGCCGGAAATTGCAATGGCATTAATTCTTCTTTGTGTCTTTCTTTCAATAGATTCTATTCCATCTAATACAGCATAATTAATGCCTTCAACAATTGCTCTGTAAATATGTGCTCTGGTATGACTATCCGTAAATCCAATAACCGCTCCTTTTGCATAAGGATCTTTCAACTCTCCTCCCCAGTAGGGCTGCAAGAATAATCCGTCTGAACCTGCAGGTACCATTTCTAATAGTTTATCTAATAATACTTCTACCGGAATATCCTGCTCTTCTGATTGTTTTTTTTCTATTTCGGCAAATTCATTTTTGAACCACCTTACCATCCAATACCCTCTATTGATCTGAATTTCCGGATTATATTGATTTGGGATTACGGAAGGATAGGCTGGGATAAATCTATGTATTTCAATATACTTTGGTGTTGTCGTTTGAATTGTAACTGCAGAGCCAAGACTAAGGTTCCCTGTTTCACTGTCTAAACATCCCGTTCCCAGAGTTTCGCATCCTTTATCTGATCCGGAAGCAATAACCGGAATACCTGCTTGAATACCTGTTTCACAGGATGCTTTTGACGAAATCAAGCCAATTTCCTCCCCCGGCTCAACCAGCTTAGGCATTTTTTTATGGTCAATATTAAAGGCAATACTTTTTACATCGTATTTTGAAGCCCATTTTCTACGTTTAAAGTCATAAGGCACATAGCCAATTTGTGAAGCCGTGGAGTCAATAAAATGGCCCGTTAGTTTAAAATTTAAATAGGCAGACAACAATAAATATTTATAAGTATTTTTATAAACATTTTTCTCATTTTCTTTTATCCACTGCCACCTAAATACCCTTCTGAAATTCTGAATTTTTTTTTCTTCGCCAATAAGTTTTAGAACAGATGCATACATAAAAGGTATTTTATCATGTGCTTTGGCCATTCTCTGATCTAACCATAAAATAACAGGTCTTAAAGGCTCGCCGTTTTCATCTACAGGTACAACCGTATTTCTCATTGTCGTTAATGTTACGCCTAATAAATCTTCAAATATCTTTGGCTGCTTTTGTTTTAAGACTTGACATACATCACATATAGTATGCCAATAAAAATCCCCTTCTTGCTCAGCATATCCAGGGACATTTGAAAAGTAAGGATTATATTCTCTTTTTTCTTTTTCTATTATCTGGCCTTGATTATCAAAGATAATGCCTCTAGTACTCTGGGTACCTACATCAATGGTGAGTATATATTTTAACCCCATGCTGCCTCCGCCATATTAAAAATTCTACAGCTCTTAAGCTGTAGAATTTGTATTATTATAGTTAGTTTAGATAATAATCATCTTCGTATTCTTCTATCTCTTCAAATAACCCTTCATTGTCATATCCATCGATGCCGCTGCCAAAATATGGACTCTCTCCAAAATCAATGCCGTACCGAACAAGTTCTTGAAGGTCCTTAAGTAAATTTTGTCTTCTTTCTGTTATTAAAAAGAGTTTTATATTCTGCTCTTTCTCATTTCCTTGATTTTCTCTAATAATCGTTAAGGATGCGAAAACACTAATATCAAAACTATCTTTATCTTTAATATACTTAACTTTTGAATCTACCATTAGCCACTTAGAGAAGTTCTTCAGTTCATATGCGATTGTTTCTCGTACATTTTCTGTCTCCTCTTCAAATATTTCCATTAAAAATGAATTCATATCTACTAGAGCAACCATAATGGAAGGTTCATGATCAATAATTAATTCAATACATTCATTAAAATAATCTTCTATTAACATCTCAATATTATCGATTGATTTTATAACCTCTTCGTTTACTTGATCATCCAAACAGTACATATATGACACTAAATCAAAAAATTGTTCTTTTGTTTTAATTTCATTCCAATTTTCTATTCCAAGCACTTCTTTTAGTTCTTTTATGATTTCCTTCTCCAACGTTCTCCCTCCTTACTATGAGAGTAACTACATTATACCACACATAAATTGTGAAATAAACGCTTGTAAAGCGTTTTTCTTACTCAAATTCTTCAATTACAGGATTTTTTTCATCGATTAAGCCGTTAAATTCATCTTCTTCTTGAAAATCATTAAAATCTTCATCATCCAATATACTAACTTTATCATCTTCATCTAAATCATATTCATACTCATCAATTCTGTATTCTAAGTCATCCGGAAAATCAATATCAAATTTTCCGGCATTTAATTGATCAATTCTAAATAGTATCAATGCATCGAAAATGCTCACCTTCTTTATCTTTTCATTGGATGCATTTGAACATACTAAAAAATCACCCTTCATCAACCACTCTTGAAAGCGCAATAACTCGTAAGCTAAATTTCCCAATGCCCTGCTGTCTTTATGGATAGCATTGGCAGCTTCCATTAAGGTAACCTTAACAGATGAAAATATTTTATATAGAGTCAAATTGTCATCAGGAATTCCCGTCATCAAATCACTAAAATAATATTCAATATACGGTTTACACTCTTGAGCACTCATCTTAGAAAAAACTTGAATTAAAATATCTTCATCAATTTCTTCCCAGTGCTCCATAAGTGTTAAAAATTGTTCACAATATTGAATATCGTGCCAATCATTCATTTCAAGAACTTTTAATAGTTCTGATTCATTCATCGTTCTTCTCCATATCTCATCATACATTAAATAATGTTATTATCTATATTTTAATATACTTTTATAAAGAAGCAACCCTTAAATTACTGATTTTTCAAAGCTTTTTTGATTTCTTTCTTAAAAAACACTAAATTTATCAAAAACATTAAGCCAACCTGTAAAACAGGCATTTGTATTTCAAACTTTTTAAACACTAAAATTACCAAACTTATGGACAGCGGTACCATCATATATTTCTTTACATCTGAGATTGAAATAATGCTATTTGAGAAAAAAGCAGCAATTGCAAATCCTACACCAACCGATAAAATTAATACAGCTGCAGCTGTGATAATGTCATTATCCGTTGAAATTGCAAAACTCCTTAATAGCAGCCCGCCAAAAATCATAATTATGCCAACAAGCAAAGCTTGTTCTTTTCTCTTAAGTCTTTTCATTACAAATTGTCCCCCTATAAATGATAAAAAAAGAAATATAACCTCAAAACTTATATTTCTACTACTTCCAGTATTTACGAAATATGTCGAAAAATCAATGACATATTTATGGATTATCTTGAAAATATTTCATATATAAAAAAGCTCTAACCCGTTTGGGTAAGAGCTTATTGTTCCGATTTTAATGGTTAAGCAAAATATCTTTTAAGTAAGCCTTGGAATGCAGCACCATGTCTTGCTTCATCTTTTGCCATCTCATGTACGGTGTCATGAATTGCATCAAGATTCATTTTCTTAGCTAAAGTTGCCAAATCTTTTTTACCTGCACAAGCACCATGCTCTGCTGCAACACGCATTTCTAAATTTTTCTTTGTAGAATCCGCTACGACTTCTCCTAAAAGTTCTGCAAATTTTGCCGCATGTTCTGCTTCTTCAAACGCAATTCTTTTATATGCTTCAGCAACTTCCGGATAACCTTCTCTATCAGCTACACGGCTCATAGCCAAATACATACCTACTTCTGTACATTCACCTGTGAAATTGTCTTTTAGACCTTGGATAATTTCAGCATCCACACCTTTTGCTACACCTACTACATGCTCATCTGCCCAAGCTAAATTACCTTCGCCTTCTTCCTGAAGTTTGAATTTATCTTTTGCAGCGTTACACTGAGGACATTTATCAGGTGCTTCTTCTCCTTCATGAACGTATCCACATACCGTACAAACCCATTTTTTCATAATTAAATATTCCTCCTTTAATTTACATAACAAAATATCCCTTATCCCTCATACCAACGTTATGATTATTAATTACCCCCAAAAAATATCCTCAAACATTTTTTTTAAAAAAAATTTATCTTTATGGGCTTACCGCTATCTTACAGGGCAAGCACCGCCTTCGCATCCGTCGTCTCCAATATCATATTGAATTTCTTCCTTTTCATATTTACTAATTAATGATGGAATAAATGGTTTCATATTCTTGACTCTGGCATTGTATGCTTTTTCATCAATAGCTTCAAAAGGAAGCAATTCATAAAAATTGTCATCCAATGATAAGAAAGTTAATGCGACGACTTCATCCCAGTTATCCCAAACCCATTGTTCAACTTCTTCCCACTCATGCTCTCTTACATGAACGGTTATAGAACAATTATGGTCGGCATAATGGGTCATAAACATTTTATAAATATTCAACTGCTCTATGGCAGAAATATCATTTTTTGTCTTTCCCTCAGGGACTTTAACCGGAAATTCAACTACTTTTGTGACACAAGTTTCTTTGTCCTGTCCTATTTCCGGTAAAACAGGATATCCCAACTCTTCACATACTTTTGCTAAAGGGTCGTCACTGCTTATCCTGATACGTCTAACAAAATATGGCGAATGAGAGTAGTGAACACCACTGGATACAACCGGTAGAAGACTTAGCGTTCCTTCAGGCTTTACGGTTGTGACTAACAAAGGTTCCCCTTGTCCCAACTCTTTTGCATAATGGCTTGAAGCATCTTTTCCTGCTTTTTTTAAATCCTTCAGTAAGGCTACCTGCTCTTCATTGGTCATATTCGTGGCATTCACCATATCCTGCCATCCTGTTAATGAGCAGCCAAGCAGCTTATCTCTTTGTTGTATCTCATTCCATTCCGGTATTTCAAGCTCAGTACAAGTCATCCTGTAACCGGCCCTTGCAGATAACTTTTGGGCTTCAAGAAGGTTTGCACGATCCAATTTACCCTCTTCATTAACAAAAGCCATTACATTAATAGTCGTTAAGTTGCATAGACCTTTTGAATCCAATAGTATCTCAGCGCATGGATTAACCCCATTAAAATTAGGGCGTCTCTTTAAACCGGCTTCTTCATTAACCCATCCCGGCTCTCCTGAATATCTCATTTGCTCAATATGCCAATGAAACTGCGCTCTGGAAGGCTTCTCTCTATAATAGATGGAGTTATTACTCATTTGCCTATGTGCAATGTCTTGGTCAATGACCCAGTTTTCATCTACCTTCTTATATAGATTTGATTTTGCTTGGATGGCTTCTTTATCGTCTGAATCCAGTAATATGATTTCAGCCGTTCTTCTCACACCACCCACTACAACATTCTCTCCAATGATATTAGCAATATCTAAACAATCTATTGGTCTTAATTTGATCTTCTCATGCATCCCCAAAAGTTGTGCTTTTTTTATAACCATATCTATTTTCAAAAACATATTTTTCATGCTGGTATGCCCGCTGGCCGTACCGCCAAAAGTCTTAAGCTTTTCGCCTTTTGGCCTTACGCTATCATAATTCAATATAACCGTATTGATTTTCCGATATTCATTACTGTATAAAACCTTTATATAATAATCCAAGGACTGAACCCAGCCTTCTTTACTGTCTCCAATAGTAATTTTAACGGTATCATTATGCATAAATTCTAATGAAGTATTTTCTTGTCTTTGGTCAATGGGAACCGGTGTATAGAATTCATGTATCAGCTCTACATTGGCTCTCAACATTGGTAACCTTGCTACATCAGATTTTAATATTCGAATTCCTACTCCTGAACCTACCATCAGTAAATAAAAAACGTCTCTAAATGAAGAAAAGTTGTCTATCACCTGAAAAGAACAATTGTAGTTGGACATAGGATAATGCTTAGATACATCTGTACTCCCTACCCAAAGGGTTCTTCCGGAAAGGAATTGTTTTAGCTCAAAAACATTATGATATAATCTTTCAGCTTCCTCTTTAGAAGTCGGAACAAGACTACAGTTATATTCCACAGCTCTTCTTACAGTCTCCCACCAGTACTCTCTTCTTTTTTCATCCTCAAGCCACCTTGAATAAGTTCGATAATATACAAAACTACCCAGCTGATCCATAGGAACTTTACGGTGTTTATATTTGCTGATAAATTCATCTGTTAAAATTCTTCCATCACGTCTCTTTCTGGCATCTCTTGTTTTATCTCTTTCATATCTATAGATAATAAACTTTTTGGCAACATCTGTTCTGTTACTTTGCATTAAATAATCTTCCACTATATCTTGTACTTCCTCAACATTTATTTGACTACCCTTTTCTTTTTTTATACTTTTTTCTATCTTGTCGGCAATTTCGTCTACAAGTTTTTGATCCATTCCCTTTTTAGTCTCAAACATAGCATTTTTAATAGCATTTTTAATTTTTTCTACATTAAAATTGACTTGTGCTCCGTCTCTTTTAATTACCTTCATTATATAATTTCCTCCGTATATAGTAAGTGAATTATCTTGGTGTACTATATATAGTATCACTCTCCATAATCATCGTCAATAGATTTACTGTAATTATTGTGCATAGTTCTATCTATTTTAAGCACATAATAAACACTAATTTTAATGAATATAACAAAATAATATATTGACATTAAAAGGGTAAAATCGTAAAATTGTATACATAAATACAATTTTCAGAGTTGGAGGTACTTTAATGGGAAAAAGTTTAGCGTACAAGATTTTAGAAAGTCATCTTGTAGAAGGTAGTTTAACTCCCGGTAATGAAATTACAATTAAAATGGACCAAACCCTTACACAAGATTCAACGGGTACTATGGTTTATTTACAGCTGGAAGCTATGGATGTTGAAAAAATTAAAACAGAACTTTCTGTTGCTTATATCGACCACAATACTCTTCAGGCTGGTTTTGAAAATGCAGATGACCATGCATTTATAAAAAGTATCGCTCAAAGACACGGTGTTCTTTATTCAAAGCCGGGCAATGGTATATGCCATCAGTTACATCTTGAAAACTATGGCAAACCAGGCAAAACCCTATTGGGATCAGACAGCCATACACCAACAGGCGGCGGTCTTGGTATGATCGCTATTGGAGCAGGCGGATTGGATGTTGCAGTTGCTATGGCAAAAGGTACATACAGCTTAACAGTGCCCAAAGTCATTAATGTAAAGCTTACAGAAGCGTTAAAGCCTTGGGTATCTGCCAAGGACGTTATCCTTTACGTATTGCAACAATTAAGCGTTAAAGGCGGTGTGGGTAAAATTGTTGAGTATACCGGAGAGGGTGTTAAAACACTTTCTGTTACAGATCGCGCTACCATTACAAATATGGGTGCGGAGTTAGGTGCTACCACCTCCATTTTTCCAAGTGATGAAAACACACAAGCTTACCTGGCTTCCCAAGGAAGAGCTGATGATTTTATCGCATTATCTGCAGATGAAGATGCGGAATATGACGAAGTCCTTGAGGTGAATTTATCAGAATTAGAGCCTTTGGCAGCTATGCCTCACAGCCCTGATAATGTGGACAGCATTAAACATATTGGAGCGATTAAAGTGGATCAAGTCGCCATAGGAAGCTGCACAAACTCTTCTTATACAGACTTAATGAAAGTTGCAGCTATCCTTAAAGGAAAAAAAGTTCATCCAGATGTCAGCTTAGTCATATCACCCGGATCTAGTAAGATTATGAGTAAAATGGCTCAAAATGGTGCTCTAGCCCATATGATTGATGCCGGTGCTCGTATTATTGAAAATGCATGCGGCCCATGTATTGGTATGGGACAATCTCCTAAATCCGGTGCTGTTTCTCTTAGAACCTTCAATCGAAATTTTAAAGGTAGAAGCGGTACTGCAGATGCGGACGTTTATTTGGTAAGTCCTGAAACAGCAGCTATATCAGCAGTAGCAGGTGTATTATCTGATGGTCGTGAATACGGTGATCTTCCTGTAATAGCAGATGAAGATTTCATTTTCAATGATAATTTTGTGATTTATCCTGACGATAGAAGTAAAAGTGAAATTCCAGTGGAAATGGGACCAAATATCAAGCCTTTCCCTCTTAACAAAGCACTCACTGATGTGATAGAAGGAAAAGTGGTATTAAAAACAGGTGATAACATTACAACAGACGATATCATGCCTTCTAACGCGAAACTTCTACCCTATCGTTCTAATGTTCCACATCTATCGAAATACTGTTTTAGCGGGATAGATCCGGAATTCCCCGAGAGATGTGAAAAGAACAACGGCGGCATTATCATAGGCGGTGATAACTATGGACAAGGCTCAAGCCGTGAGCATGCTGCATTGGCACCGCTTCATTTAGGCATTAAATTTATTGTAGCCAAATCTTTTGCTAGAATTCATCGTTCTAACTTGATCAATAGCGGTATCATTCCTTTAACATTTGAAAATCCGGAAGATTATAACCATATTGATCTTAATGATGACTTAGTAATAGAAAATGCTATTGATAACATTAAAAGTGATTCCATAACGGTTACAAATAAAACAAAAAATTCACAGTACAATGTAAAAGCTAATTTATCAGAAATGGAACTCGCTATGATTCTTGCAGGAGGCAAAATCAACTATTTAAAATCAAAATAATTCTTGGAGGGATAAAATGGAGTATATAAAGAAATTCGAAGAAATGATTCAAGGCCAAATAGATCGGGTTGAACGTATGAAAGAACAGAAAGATTTTATCGACTACCAATCTTTAGATAAATTGATTATTGGAATTATTGGTGGTGATGGCATAGGCCCTGCCATCACTAAGCAAGCACAACGTGTTCTTGAATTCTTGTTGGCAGACCAAGTTGATCAGGATAAAATTGAATTTAGAACCATTAATGGTTGTACAATAGAAAACAGAGCTGCAGCTAATAAGGCAGTTCCAGACGATGTACTCGAAGAAATTAAAAAATGCCATGTTCTATTAAAAGGCCCTACTACAACACCAAGAAAAGGTGATCAATGGGCAAATGTAGAAAGTGCAAACGTTGCAATACGTAAAGAATTAGATTTATTTGCAAACGTACGTCCGGTAAAAGTTCCTGAACTGGGCATTGATTGGACATTCTTCAGAGAAAACACTGAAGATTTGTATGCGCTTGGCAGCAACGGTTTAAATATCAATGATGATATCGCATTTGACTTTAAAGTTATCACGACGCCCGGAAGCAGGCGTATCGCTAGAGCTGCTTTTGAATTTGCTAAGAATAACGGAAAAACAAAAGTGACTGCCATTACAAAAGCAAACGTTGTTAAAACAACCGATGGAAAGTTCTTAGACGTATGTAAAGAAGTATCAAAAGATTATCCGGATATTGAGATGGACGATTGGTACATTGATATTATGACCGCCAAGCTTATTGATGAAAAGCGCAGAACGCAATTTCAGGTTATGGTGCTTCCTAACCTTTATGGCGACATATTAACAGATGAAGCTGCTGAATTCCAAGGTGGTGTAGGAACTGCCGGAAGTGCAAATATTGGTAAGAAGTATGCTATGTTTGAAGCAATCCACGGTTCTGCACCTAGAATGGTTGATGAGGGAAGAGATATTTACGCTGACCCATGTAGTATTATTCGTGCCGGTGCAATGCTTCTTAGCCATATTGGATCTACCGATAAAGCGGATCAGCTTTATAAAGCTTTGGAAATTTGCACCATCACAGAAAAGAAATTGACATTAACAGGTAGAAGTGATGGCGCCACTTCACAAGAATTTGCAGATTACATTATGGAAACTATAGAAAACCTATAGGTTGTGAAAAGAGGTTCTATTATGACAAAAGACCCTATGAATCCAAATTCTTTATCGACTGCATTGTTTACGGATATAAGAGAAAATATTATGAACGGTAAATATTCTGCCGGAGAAAAAATTACAGAAAATAGAATCTGTAACGAATTTGGTGTAAGTCGTACGCCTGTAAGAGAAGCTTTTAAGCAGTTGGAATTAGAAGGCCTCATAGAAAATGTACCCAATAGGGGTGCTTTTGTAATCGGCATTTCAGAGCAAGATCTTCATGATATCTATGAATTAAGAATAGCTATTGAGGTAAAAGCTGTTAAATGGGCTATTGAAAGAATGTCGGATGAAGAGCTGAAAGAACTTCAAGAAGCATATGACTTGATGGAATTTTATACAATGAAAAAAGATGCTGTGAAAATGCAATATATGAACAGTAATTTTCATGAAATTATCTATCAATCTACCCATAGCCGCTTTCTTGAACAGGTATTAAAATCTTATCAATTTTATATTATGAAAACCAGAAAAGCTGCATTACAGGTAGAAGACAGATTAGATGAAGTGTTAAAAGAACATAAACGCATTTTAGATGCCATTTATGTTAAAGACATTGAAGAAGCCGAAAAAGCTCTTATTGAACACTTGACTAATTCACAACAAAGAACAAAATTAGGATTTAATACACTGAAAAAAATTAATGCTTAAATCGGGTAGGAGGGAAAATTGAATAATTTTCCCGACCTCCCACAACACCGTACGTACGGTTCTCGTATACGGCGCTTCCTAAGTTTACACACGAACAGTTTTGTAATAATCCAGAAAGAACAGATAACCCGACTCTCTAAGTCGGTTGTCTGTAATAGAACAACTGAGAATTTGGCTACCGGCTACCTGCCAGTAGCCTTTTCTAGTGTTGGCGTATTTGATTGCATTGTGGTGATTATATCCTAACCTTCTCAACATACGATACCTTGTCTTGATTTTCTTCCATCTTTTCCAGATGAAACTCCTCAATCTTCTGCGTAGCCATTCATCAATACGTTTTAAGAGATTTTTCATATCTGCCAGTTTATAGTAGTTCACCCAACCTATCACGTATTGTTTTAGATTGAGCTTTAGCGTTTTATAGCTTGTACCATTATTTCTAGCAGTGATTTTTCTTATTTTGTCTTTCATCTTAGCTACTGTTTTGCTATGAACCCTTAGCCTGACTCCCTGTCTTGATGGATAAAACCCATATCCGAGAAATTTGATTTTCCCAATGTAAGCCACAGACGTCTTATCCCTGTTTACCTGTAGTTTTAGTTTCCCTTCGATAAACGCTAAGATATGTTCCATGATTCTATTGGCACTTCGTTTTGTCCTCGCAAACAACAGCAAATCATCTGCGTAACGTACGAAACGTATTCCTCGTTTTCCCAGTTCTTTATCCAATTCATTGAGCATAATATTACTACATAATGGGCTTAAGTTTCCACCCTGTGCCAAGCCTTCTGTTGTTTCTTCGAACTTCCTATCTACGATAGCACCCACTCTTAAGTATTTGTGTATCAATGATATGACTCGTCCGTCTTTAATAGTTCTTGACAGAATTTCTATCATTTTCGATTGACTCACTGTGTCAAAGAATTTCTCTAAATCCATATCTACCACATGGGTATATCCTTCATTAGCATATTCCTCACTTTTCCTAAGGGCATCTTTTGCGCTTCGTTTTGGTCTGAATCCATAGCTGGTTTCACTGAATGTCGGGTCATATATCAATGATAGCACTTGTTGTATCGCCTGTTGTACAACCCTGTCCACTACTGTTGGTATCCCTAGTTGTCGTTTCTTTCCGTTGTCCTTGGGTATTTCTACCCTTCGGACTGGTTTTGGTCGGTATTTACCTTCCAAAATGCTCTTTCTTAGCTCATCCCCATTATCTTTGAGATATTGTAGAAGATGTTCTACTTCCATCCCATCGACTCCGTGTGACCCTTTATTCTTCTTCACCTGTTTATACGCTCGGTTAAGATTCTCTCGGTCTAGGATTCGTTCTAAAAGTCCATTCTCTCCACTGTCGGCATCGGTGATGTTGTTTTCAGTTATCCTCTTTTCGGTAAGCGCTCTGTCATACCCTTCGTGTTCCGCACTATCTCTCTGACAGTACCCACTGTCTTTACAGTGTATTCTACTTTTCTTCATCCCGATTTCGGTAACTTTCATTGACTTTCACCTCCTTAGGTTCAACCCTTCACGACCTTGTCGACTAGGTCGCTATTATGGTATCTGCTGACTTCTCATGACTAATCTTGTTTCAACCATGCTTCACAAAGGCGTTCAGCATGTCCATGAGACCTCCCCAGGTAAGAACACAATCTTTCTCTCCATCCATCTGCCACATTTACGCCTGTTGATTCCGAGTAGTTATTGGACTTCAGTTTGCATTGCAACCTTATCCATCAACTTGCGCCTGATGTGATTTCTGTTCGTCAGACCAGAGATTTGCCGCCGGCTTCCTTCGGATTCCTCGTCACCGAGGACACCCTTGCCTTTAGCTATACGCTTCCCACTACTAGGGTGCGTTTGGGACTTTCACCCTTGAGATTGTGCCCATGCTGGGCACACAATTAGAAAAACCTTGAATATTCTTGAATATTCAAGGTTTTTAAATACCTGTCACTGATTCATATATTAATCGTATATGGTTGCCATCCGGGTCTTTAACCCATTCCTCTCCTTTTTTATCTTTATTGAATACTTTGAAGGTGAGATGCTCATAACCATTACCATATTTTTTTATAAATTCTATATCCCTATCCGGAAAATCATGCACATGACTTTCCAAATTCTCAGGAATTTCTTTAATTAAAATACCTGTATTATTGAAGCTTTCATTCCCATAAAAAGCATACCTGGTTTGACCCGAATGAAAATTCGAATCAATTTCTTTTAATCCAAAGGCATCTTTATATATATTGAGTGTTTCCACATATTGATTTGTGAGTAAACAGACTGCTTTTAACTCAATTTCTTTTTTATCTTGAAGATCAGAGTCTTCCATTGCAAAAAAATCGTTATCAACAAAGTTAAATATTTTTATAAGCATACATTCCTCATCCAATAAACCAAATTGATAAACACCTTTATTCTCTTTAGGCGCCCAAACTACTCTTAATCCTTTATTTTCTATATCTTTGTAGGCATCATAAATATTATCTACTTTAAGACTAACACTATTAATACTACCTCTTCTTTTGGTAAAATATTTTTCTTCAATCATTAGTGGTATTTCATTTAACTCCAGTATAACTTGATCTCCTGCATATAAAAATGCCACTGCATAGCCGTCTTCATTAATCTTTTTGACTACCTTGCAGCCAAGTCCCTCATAAAAATCAATACTTTTTTCAAGGTTTCTACAACATAAACCAAAATTATAAAGCTTATAATCCATATAGACTCACCTCTTTGATTGGCTAAGAGTTTTTCAGTTCCTTGGAAAATGTTTTTCCATTACAATCTTACTATTTCAACAAATATCTGTCAAAGCAAATTTATAGTTATTATTGGTTAAACAGCATAAAGGCATAAAATAATGGTAATTTTAATATTATCAAAGCCAACATATCACTTATTTTACCTTTTATAAAAATAAATATTGATTACCTTGGAATATTTAGTTATAATAAATACAAAGGTCAAAGAAAGTCAAACTCTTGAAAAGAGGTGTTAACTATGAAGTATAAAGATTATTATGATATTTTAGGTGTTGAGAAGAGTGCTTCTCAAGAAGAAATAAAAAAAACATATCGTAAGCTTGCGAAAAAGTATCATCCGGACATGAACAAAGATAACAAAAAAGCTGAAGAAAAATTTAAGGAAATTAATGAGGCTTTTGAAGTTCTTGGTGATGAAGAAAAACGAAAAAAATATGATACCTTTGGACAATCAGGTAATTTCCATCAAGGCATGGATTTTGATCCTTCCCAATTTTCTTCCCAATTTGGATTTGGCAATTTTGGCGGTGGTGGGCGTACATACACATACACCACCAGCAATGCTGACTTTAGCGATTTCTTCAATATGTTCTTTGGCGGCGGCGGTGGCGGCGGCTCTGCTTATGATTTTCAAGATATTTTCGGAGGTCAAGGCGGATTTGGACGCAATACGGCCTATGAACAACCAAAAGGCCAAGATGTAGAAGCCGAAATTCAAGTTTCCCTGCAAGAAGCGTATAAAGGTGCTAAAAAACAAATTACATTAGACACAGGTACAGGGAAAAGGTCCCTATCCGTTAATATTCCATCTGGAATTTTAACGGGGAAGAAAATTAAACTGAAAGGTCAAGGCGCCCCGGGTCCTGCCGGTGCAAAAGGAGATCTATATCTAAAAGTTAATATGATTCCGGATAAAAATTTAAAGCTGAATGCACTTAATTTGGATACCAATATTGAGATATATCCATGGGATGCGTATTTTGGATGTAAGAAAGTGATCCATACTTTAGATGGAAAAATTATGTTAAATATTCCTCCAAAGATACAAACAGGCAAAAAAATAAAAGTAGCAGGTAAAGGTTATAAAAATATGAATGGTAAAACCGGAGATTTATTTGTAGAAATTAAGATTGTAAACCCCTCCTCTCTTTCACCGGAATTAGAAGAATTGTATAAGAAGTTGAAAGAGTTGGGTAGTTAGATAGTTGGATAGATGATAGTTGGATAGATGATAGTTGGGTAGGTATAGTTAGACAAGTGAGGTGATAGTATGAATTTTGAAAAATTTACTGAGAGAGCTCAAATAGCAGTTTCGTCTGCTCAAGAAATTGCAATCAAAAATGAAAATCAACAAATTGACGGGGAACATTTACATCTTGCCCTATTGATGCAAGAAGAAGGATTGATTCCAAAGTTGATTCAATTTATGGATGAAAACATTTCTCTTGTGATTAGCGATGTAGAAAAAGAAATAAGCAAGCTGCCTAAAATTCATGGGGAAAATTCCTCTATGTATGCTGCCCGTCGCTTTAATAAATTAATGATAGATGCTGAAAGTAACGCAAAAAAATTTAAAGATGAATTTGTAGGTGTTGAACACCTTTATCTCGCTTTATTAAGTGAAAAAAATACACCTTCGGAAAAAGTCTTTAAGCGTTTTAACATCAACAGAGAGAGATTCTTAGATGCTTTAAACAAGGTCAGAGGCAGTCAACGGATTACCAATCAAAATCCGGAAGATAATTACGACGCCCTTAACAAATATGGCAGGGACTTAGTTCAGCTGGCTAGAAAAGGGAAGTTAGACCCGGTTATCGGAAGAGACTCAGAAATTAGACATACCATACAAATCTTATCCAGAAGGACCAAGAACAATCCGGTACTCATTGGTGAGCCAGGTGTAGGTAAAACAGCTATTGCCGAAGGCCTTGCTCAGAGAATTCTTAACGGGGATGTTCCCGAAGGCCTAAAGAATAAAACCATATTTGCTTTGGACATGGGTGCCCTCATTGCCGGAGCCAAATTTAGAGGAGAATTTGAAGAAAGATTAAAAGCTGTTCTCAATGAAATTGAAAAATCTGAAGGCCAAATCATCTTATTTATTGATGAGATTCACAACATAGTAGGTGCCGGCCGAACAGAAGGCTCTATGGACGCAGGTAATTTACTAAAGCCTAAACTGGCAAGAGGTGAATTACATTGTATCGGTGCTACAACTTTAGATGAATATAGAAAATATATTGAAAAAGATGCCGCATTGGAGAGAAGATTCCAAAAGGTTTTAATCCATCAACCAACCGTTGAAGATACCATATCCATTTTGAGGGGTCTTAAGGAAAGATTTGAAATTCACCATGGCGTACGTATCACTGATAATGCCCTCATATCATGTTCTGTATTATCGGATCGATATATCAGCGACCGCTTCTTACCTGACAAGGCCATTGACCTCATGGATGAAGCCGCTTCTTTAATCAGAACCGAGATCGACAGTCTGCCCGTAGAATTGGATGAAATCAGCAGAAAGATCATGCAGCTGGAAATTGAAAAGCAAGCACTGAGCAAAGAAGATGATGCCTCATCCAAGAAACGCATGCAGAATCTAAAAAAAGAGATTCATCAATTAAAAGAAAAAGAAACGGCTATGACAGCCCAATGGGAAAGTGAAAAAAATGCCATCCAAATCACTAAAAATATAAAACAACAAATTGAAGATATCAAGCATGACATAGAAGAAGCTGAAAGACAATATGATCTGGAAAAACTTGCACAACTTAAATACGGAAAGCTCCCTGAACTAGAAAAGCAATTGGAGCAGGAGAAAGAAAAAGATGAAAAGCAAAATAATCAATTACTGAAAGAAGTTGTCACTCAAGATGTCATCGCACAGGTTATCTCAAAATGGACCGGAATACCGGTCTCCAAATTAATCGAAAGCGAAAAAGAAAAACTATTACGATTGGATGAGACACTGCATCAAAGAGTTATAGGACAGGAAGAAGCTGTAACAGCAGTATCTGAGGCCGTATTACGCGCTAGAGCCGGTTTAAAAGACTTAAGCAAGCCCATAGGTTCTTTCATCTTTTTAGGGCCTACAGGTGTGGGAAAAACAGAACTGGCTAAATCCCTATCAGAATCTCTGTTTGATAGTGAAAGAAATATGATTCGTATCGATATGTCAGAATACATGGAGAAACATTCCGTATCCAGATTGGTAGGTGCGCCTCCGGGGTACGTAGGATACGATGAAGGCGGTCAGCTTACCGAGGCAGTTCGAAGAAAGCCCTATAGTGTGATTTTATTTGATGAAATCGAAAAAGCTCATCCAGATGTATTTAATATTCTGTTGCAGCTTTTAGATGACGGCAGATTAACCGATAATCAAGGCAGAACTGTAGATTTTAAAAACACCATTATCATCATGACCTCTAACATCGGAAGCCGTTATCTGTTGGATAACTTTAATGAAGATGGTCATATTTCTATAGAAATCAAAGAAAAAGTTGAAAATGAAATGCGCCGGCATTTTAGACCGGAGTTTCTTAACCGAATAGACGAAATTGTCATGTTCTCACCACTTACTGAAGAACAAATCATAAAAATCATCGATATTTCTATGAAATATATTGAAAAACGATTACTTGAAAAAAACATTACATTGGAATTAGCAGATACAGCAAAAAGATTCATTGCAAAGCAATCTTACTCTCCTATTTATGGTGCAAGACCCGTAAAACGCTACCTGCAAAAACATTTAGAAACCATGCTGGCTACAAGCATCATTAAGGGAAGCATCACCGAAAACAGCCATATTGTTGTGGATGAAATTGATGGCGCTTTAGTGGTTAGCTAAAAAAACTCAGAAGCAACATTTAACGTTGCTCTGAGTTTTATGGTTTCTGTATTAAAAAAATATTTGAACCAATCCATTATAAATGAAGTTTACCGGTGGAAGTAAGATGTATCTTGTTGCTCTGGTTACGATGAGTATGAGGAGAATAATACGTCCTTTGTCATACAATTGATAGTGAAAACCCTTCCCTCTAAAGTCCAATAAACCCGATAAAATATGATACCCGTCTAAGGGCGGAACCGGTATTAAGTTAAATACCATGAGAACCAGGTTAATCCATACGGCATAATCCAAAATATCCAAAATAATTTGACCCACCTGAGTGTATAAAAAACCAAATTGAAAAATCAGCATTATTTTTATAACTAATAGAAATACAGCGGCTACTATTAAATTCATGAAAGGTCCCGCAAATGAAACAAGCATATTGTCCCTTCCCGGCTTTTTAAAATTGTTTTCATTGACCGGGACAGGCTTCCCCCACCCAAAACCGGCTACCAGTAACATTAAGAACCCCAAGACATCTATATGAGCGGCTGGATCGACAGTTACTCTTCCTAAGCGTCTGGCAGTATCATCTCCTAATAACTCTGCTGTTTTAGCGTGAGCAAATTCGTGGAATGCAAATCCAACTAAAATACCGGGTATGATGAGTAATTTGTTTATTAGAAAGTCCATTTTTATTCACTCCAATGTTTGTTATAGTTTTGTTTCGAAATCATGTAATCAATGAATTGTCGTGCAGAACGTCCTGAACGACCGTGATATCTCATTTCCCATTTTAAAGCCTCTTCATATAGAATATCTTCTGAGACATCTAATTCTTCTTTTTTAGCCAAATCCAGTACCATTCTTAAGTAAAGATTTTTATTAGGTGAAGAATAGGTCAAGGTGATTCCAAAGCGGTCGGCTAATGATATTTTTTCCTGCATGGAATCACTGATGTGCATATCATTTGATGCTTCCATCTGATCTTTCCATGTTTCTTTAATAATATTTCTTCTGTTAGAAGTCACATAAACCGCCACATTCTGAGGCCGAATTTCAAGACCGCCCTCTAAAACAGCTTTAAAATGCTTATAATCAGTTTCAAACTCTTCAAAAGATAAATCATCAATGTAAATAATAAATTTGTAGCCTCTATCTTTCACTATATTAATAATATCCGGAAAACGATAAAATTGCTCTTTAGTAATTTCAATCATCTTGAGTTTTTTATCTTTATATTCATTCAGCACCGCCTTTACTGATGAAGATTTTCCGGTTCCTTTATCTCCATATAATAAAACATTATTCGCTTTCAAACCTTTAATAAAAAACTCAGTATTCTCACAAAGGGTTTTCTTCTGTGGTTCATAGCCTGTTAAATCGTCAAAGCTTATACTATCGTAACAGTCGATACCCGTTAATCCTGTTGAATCGTTCCACTTAAATGCAGCATATTTTCTAAACATGCCACAGCCTTTTAGTTTATAATATTGTTTTAAACTATAAACTGCTTCAATCCCTGTTTTATGCTCTAAAATACTGCAAACATCTTGATCTGAAATATTATTTAAACTAAAAACAGATGATTCAACGGAAAACTTCTTTTCTATCTTTGACCAGTCGTAATGATATATTTCACTAATAATATGAATATCCTGTTCTGCTATTTTAAGAATTGGCTGCTTTTCCAGTCCCTTTTCACTTAAAAGACTAAACATGTTTTCATTGCTTGCAATCAATTCACCAACATATTCTTTCCAACTCATACTAGTCTTTTGATTAAGCAGTAGAGATTGTAGACAATAATATTGATCTTCAATTTGGCTATATTGGTTTTCGTCTTGGTAAAGCCATATCTGATGAGCTGATTCTATTGCCGGATCATTTAGTATATCCCTATATAAAACTAATTGGTTGATCTTAGGTGTATTCATAACTATTTCCTTCCCCATTGTTTCAATACTTCTATTAATCTTATCACAATTCTATTTTTTTTTAAATATTATATAAGAAAAAGCGAGGTGATCGGTTTTCCATGTTTTACATCAAAAATAAAAATAATTATGCATTACAAAGCTTTAAGAACCAAAGGAGCTGCCCAAACGGTACACGACCGTATACCATTATGGCGGGGGATACCCTCTATAGTATTGCCACGAAGTTTGGAACCAATGTCCTGCAAATCTTGTTTTTCAATCCTTTTCTTCAGCCCTATAATTTAAGGGTTGGGCAAATGATTTGTGTTCCAAGCGATGCTTGTCCTGACGGTACATTTTACACCATTCAACCGGGAGATACATTATATACGATTTCAAGAAATCAAGGTGTTTCCATTGATGCTATTTTGGATGCCAATCCATTACTAGATCCATATAATCTAATGCCTGGTCGATTGATATGCATCCCGCCACAGCAAGAACCCAGAGAGTGTCCTGAAAATACGACTCGATATGTGGTTAAATCCGGAGATTCATTAACCAAATTGCTAGTCAAATATGATTATTCATATACAGCAATGTTACATTATAATCCCGATGTAGATTTTAGCAATCTTACACCAGGGACGCAACTTTGCATACCTGATGAAGATACTTTTAGTATCGGATACTGTCCAACAGGTAAAACATACGTAACCCAAGAAAATGATACGGTAATAAGTATTGCAGAAAAGTATGTCGTAACAACTGATGATTTAATGATTGTCAATCCTTATTATAAACCCAGTGATTTTGAAAATCCATCCATAACAATATGCATACCGGAAAGTACGGAAGTCTAGTACTATCCAACAAAAAAATTACACAGATCGTTGTGTAATTTTTTTATGGTTTATTTCGCATTTTTTATTAAAGCGTCTTTGCTTTTGGGTCGATGAGACATTCTAATAAACAAGGTTCTTTCATCTCGATAGCCCTTTTAAACACTGATGGTAAATCCGCTTCTCTCTCGATACGCATACCTTTCATTCCAAAGCCTTTAGCGATTTGAACAAAATCAGTCAATTTTTTAGGCTTTACGCCATAGTCATGTTCCTGTCCGTAAACGTCTTCTTGAATATCTCTCACCAGCCCAAGGCTTCTATTGTTTAATAGTAATATGATAAGCGGTAATCCACAATCGGCAATGGTGCCCAGCTCAGCTAACAGCATTTGAATCCCGCCGTCACCGGTTATTGCTACAACTTGCTTACCAGGCTCAGCCAGCTTTGCGCCTAAAGCAGCCGGAACGCTATATCCCATAGTACCCAGTCCTCCTGAGATGAGAAAACGTCTGTTTTCTTTAAATGGAAAATGTCTTGCCGTCCATATTTGGTTTTGCCCTACATCAGCTGTAATAATAGCATCTGAATCGATTGCTTGTGATAAAACATCCATCACGTAAGCCGGATGCACATATTCCTCTCGATCAGCATCGGACCATTTGGGAATTTCTTTATAAGATTCTATTTCTTTCAACCAGTCCTTTGTATTTAAAGATTCAGCACATTCTATTAATTGACGAAGAATTATATCCGCATCTCCAACAATAGGAATCTGATGTGCAGCTATTTTACCAATCTCTGCAGGGTCAACATCTATATGTATTAAATTCTCTATTGAGCTAATGGTACTAAAATTATGGGTGGAGCGGTCAGATAGTCTTGCACCAATGGTCATAATAACATCAGCTCTATTAATCACTTCAGGTGTATATGGATAGCCGTGGATACCAATAAATCCTGCATAATATTCAGAGTCTTCCGGAAACCCGCTTATTCCCATCAATGTGGTTACAACAGGAATACCTGTTAATTCAACAAAATCCATTAATGACTCTCGTGCATTTGCAAGCATTACGCCGCCTCCTATTAATATCACAGGGCGTTTTGCATGCTTTAATCTTCTGATTATCCTTTTTATTTGTCCAGCATGACCTTGCACGGTAGGTTTGTATCCTCCAATATCAACCTTCTCGGGATAAGCATATTTAATATGACTGTTTTGAACATCGAAAGGGATATCGATAAGTACCGGGCCGGGTCTTCCGCTGGAAGCTATATAAAAAGCTTCACTCAAAATTTGAGGTAAGTCATCCGGGGTTCTAACCAAATAATTATATTTTGTAAAGGGGTCTGTAGCACCGGTAATATCGACTTCCTGAAATACGTCTTTTCCTAAGTTTTCTAATTTCACTTGTCCGGTAATGACAATCAGTGGAATAGAATCCATATAAGCCGTTGCAATTCCTGTTATCAAATTAGTAGCTCCCGGTCCTGACGTAGAAATGCAAACACCTGTTTCATTGGATATTCTTGCATACCCGCTTGCCATGTGGACAGAAGCCTGTTCATTTCTTACCAAGATATGTTCAATATTTGATTCCCGCATGGCTTCATATATAGGCATGGTTGCAACACCCGGATATCCAAAGATCATCTTAACCTTTTTAGTTTCAAGAAATCGTATTATTGCTTCTGCAGCTTTCATACCAATTACTCCTTTTATATATTTATTTTCATACTTGAAACAAAACCACTTACTATATATTTCATATATTATTCTACTTTAAAAAAGATATCCACAATCTAGCAAAAAAATAGAAAAAAAGCCTGCACTTTCGTGCAGACTTTGTACAGCCTAAAGTATTCACTAAAATCTATTAAACTTTTTTAATCTCTCGTTGGACTCTCTCAGATTATTTATATAAAGGACATTTTTCGGTTAATTCTTTAACCAATTGCTCAGCTTTTTCTTTTTTAGACGCATCATCGGGATAATCAATGATACATGATATTGCTTCAGCAACTTTTTCAATATCTTCTTCATTGAATCCTCGCGTTGTTACTGCAGGTGTTCCCAAACGAATGCCGCTTGTTACAAAAGGACCATTTGGATCATTTGGAACCGTATTTTTGTTGGTTGTTATACCTGCATCATCCAATATTCTTTCTGCTTCCTTACCGGTAATATTCTTATTGGTCAAGTTTACAAGTACCAAATGATTATCCGTACCGCCGGAAACCAACTCAAAATCTCTTTTAAGCAATTCCTCTGCTAATTTTTTTGCATTTTTAAGCACTCGCTCTTGATAGTTTTTAAACTCATCGGATAATGCTTCTTTAAAGCAAACTGCTTTACCTGCAATGACATGCATTAAAGGTCCACCTTGGATGCCTGGGAAAATTGCTTTGTCAACTTGCTTTCCAAACTCTTCTTTACATAAAATCGCTCCACCTCTAGGACCTCTTAATGTTTTATGGGTTGTAGTGGTAACAAAATGTGCATGTTCACATGGATTTGGATGCAGGCCGGCCGCAACTAATCCTGCAAAATGAGCCATATCCACCATTAAGTAAGCACCAACTTCATCAGCAATTTCTCTAAATGGTCCGCTTTCTATAGTTCTGGGATATGCACTTGCTCCGGCTACGATCATTTTAGGTCTAAATTCAAGAGCAATTTTTCTAATTTCATCGAAGTCAATGGTTTGAGTTTTAGTATTGACACCATAAGGCACGAAATTAAAATATTTTCCTGATATATTGACAGGGCTTCCATGTGTTAAATGGCCCCCATTGCTTAAATCCATTCCTAATACCGTATCTCCTGGTTTAAGCATTGAAAAATATACAGCTATATTGGCACTTGAGCCGGAATGAGGCTGTACATTTGCATATTCCGCATTAAATAGCTTCTTCATTCTATCTCTTGCAAGGTCCTCTGCTACATCGACATGCTCACACCCACCATAATATCTTTTAGCAGGATATCCTTCTGCATATTTATTTGTCAAAGCGCTTCCAACTGCTTCCATTACTGCTGAACTGGTAAAGTTTTCAGAAGCGATCAACTCAATTTTATTTTCTTGTCGACTCATCTCATCTCTTATTACATGAGATACTTCCTCATCAATTTTGTCAAGGTGGTTAAAGTACATTTGATATTCATCCCTTTCATCAATATTCCGTATTATAATTCTTTTTTTGACCTCTATGTTCAATATTATAGTAATAATCCAATGATAATTCAACTAAATAATCAGCTTTACAAAGAAAACTTTATAATTTAAAGTTATAAATATAATATTTATTTTAAAAAAAATCGTGATATCTTAATAAAAAATGTAATATAAGAAAAACTTATAATAGCGTTTCGTTTTAATTATTTTATTTTGGGTATATTTGTATTATAATAATTGGAGCAGTGCTAAAACTTGGAGGAATAACCATGGAACAAAATGGAAAAATTGTAGAACTTGTTGATGACACTACTGCCAAGGTTACTATCATGCGACATTCAGCTTGTGAGAAATGCGGCGCATGTCATGTTGGATCATCCAACAGAAATGTTAGTATTACAGCAGAAAATAATATCAATGCCCAATTAGGTCACATTGTAGAAGTACAAATGGAAACTCAAAATGTGCTAAGTGCTGCCTTAATTATGTACGTTATTCCACTCATTACATTAGTGACAGGCATCCTGATTGGCACCAAACTTTTTCAGGGTGAAAAAAGTGATATTTTATCTATAATATTGGGTTTTGTTCTTTTGGCACTATCCTATTTTGTCATTAAAAAGAATGAACACCATTTTTCAAAAAAATATAAAGCTGTCATTACAAAAATCATTGAATAAAAATTTAGGAGGAATTAACATGGCAAACGACAAAATTGTTTATTTAACCGAAGAATCTTTTGAAAGTGAAGCAAAAAATGCTTCTGTACCTGTATTGATTGATTTTTATGCGGATTGGTGTGGTCCATGTAAAATGGTATCCCCTATTATGGATACTCTTGCAGATAAATATGAAGGAAAAGCTAAAATTTGCAAAATCAATGTAGATGAGCAAAAAAAATTAGCAATCTCACACAGAGTAATGAGCATTCCTACTTTGCTCTTCATGAAAAACGGTGAAGTGGTTGAAAGAGTAACCGGAGCTTTACCACAAGCTACAATAGAAGAGAAACTTGAAAGTTTATCAAAGTAATCAAAAATGCTCTACAGAAAAAACTGTAGAGCAATTTTTATTTTCATTTGTATTTTAGCGCACCAAAGGCTCCATAAATGATTTTTAGCCCAGCCCATGATACTCAAACAAAGCATCTCTTTTACCTTCTTGTGAATCGTTATTTAGATAATTTTATCATATTTTAACTTTAAATTAAAATACATTTAAATTAGACATGGTAACATTCACCATGTAGAATTGTATTATTACACTTGGAAAAAAGTTCTTCTAATATTATGGTTTTATTTTTTAATAATATAAGAATACACATAATCCCAGATTGTTCATGAAAACTACTAAAAAGGTACAAGTATTTTGGAATTTATTGATTCTATAATTTTTTTACTGTACTTGGTTAGTACAGTAGAAAAATTAACTGAAAAACCCTTACCAATCAAAGATTGGAGAGTTTCTGTATGAGACCTGCAACGTAATCATAGATTA
>JANQMT010000191.1:0-36004 GCA_028279945.1 Clostridia bacterium | reverse complement strand
TGCTAACAAACGTCCTGTTTGTTCACGACTTTTATAGTCCATCTACCACCTAAATTTTCTGACCAAATGAACACAAAAAAACAAATATTCATACACCTGCATTCATTTTTCTAGTACTTTTTCGATAACCTAAGGCTATATGCCTTTTTAAAAATATTATTGTTGCGGAACTATATTCCGCAATACGGAAATTATAAGAGTTTGCCGTTCTTTTTTTAAAAAAAATCAGTGGAAATTAATTCCGCATTATGGAAAGAGGTGCAAGGTGATAACGAAAGAGGATATCCAAAAAATTGCTAAAGAATTGTATTATGCAGAAAAAAATGCTGTACCCTTAGAAACCAGTATTACGGATAGGTATCCGGATATGACTTTACAAGATGCCTATGGTATACAACTAGAGTTGATACAATTAAAAGAGCAAGATGGAGAAACAATTATTGGTAAAAAAATTGGGTTTACAAGCGAAAAACTGAGACAACAATTTAATGTGACTGAGCCTGATTACGGTATTCTAATGAATTCTGGGACATTCATGGAAAATACGCCTATTTCTATGTCAACTCTTATTGAACCCAGAATCGAAGGCGAGATAGCTTTTGTATTAAAAGAAGATTTGAAGGGACCTAATGTAACCATAGTAGATGTATATAATGCAACAAAAGGCATTATTCCTTGTATCGAAATTGTGGATAGTCGTATGAATAACTGGAATATGAAATTATTAGATTCAATTTCAGACAATGCTTCTAATGCCAAAATAGTATTAGGAACCAATATGCAAAGTTTAGAAAAGTTTAATCTAAAATATATGGGTTTAGTCGTTACTAAAAATGGATATGTTATGGAAACAGGAGCAGGAGCAGCAGTTTTCGGTCATCCAGCCTACTCGGTGGCATGGCTGGCTAATAAATTAAGTGAGTTTGGGATTTATCTAAAAAAAGGGGAAATTATTCTATCAGGTTCATTTACACCGGTATTTGATGTAAAGTCAGGGGATTATGTTGAAGCCGCATTTGATGGCTTAGGAAGTGTATCCGTTCGCTTTGTAGATTAATTCTATAATTATTAAACATAAAAAGGGAGGTTTTAAAGTGGCAAAGATAAAAGTGGCTATTATAGGTCCAGGAAATATTGGTACCGATTTGATGTATAAGGTTATGAAAAGTGAAATACTAGAAATGGGGGCGATGATTGGAATTATACCGGAATCTGATGGGTTGAAAAGAGCTGCTGCCCTTAATATACCGACATCAGCAGATGGAATAGACTATATTAAGAATAATCCGGACTGTGCAGAAATTGTTTTTGATGCGACAACAGCAAAAGCCCATGCTGATATCCATGCGCCGGTGTTGGAAGAGTTAGGAAAAACTGCTATTGATTTAACACCGGCAGCAGTTGGAAAAATTGCTACCCCAATGGTTAACATGGAAGAATGTTTAGATGAAAAAAATGTAAATCTGATTACTTGTGGTGGACAAGCAACCACACCTATTGTATATGCAGTCAACCATGCAGTTGATGTAGAATATGCCGAGGTAGTCACAACCGTATCCAGTAAAAGTGCCGGTCCGGGTACAAGAGCAAATATTGATGAATATTCGTCAACCACATCAACAGCTCTAAGAGAGCTTGGTGGAGCCGAACGATCAAAAGTATTCACCATCTTTAATCCTGCAGAACCTGAGATCGCAATGAGAAATACAATATTCTGTATTCCTAAAAAAGATGCCGATATTGAAAAAGTAAAAGAAGCGGTTAAGGACATGGTTAAAAGTGTACAAACCTATGTGCCAGGATATGAATTAATCATGGGGCCTATTATCAATAACGGTGTTATTACGACAACCGTAAGTGTCCACGGTGCAGGAGATTTCCTTCCAACTTATGCAGGAAACCTTGATATGGAAACATCATCAGCCATTAAAATGGGTGAAATGTTTGCACAAAAAATGCTAAAAGAAAGAGGTGAAATTTAATGAGAAGACCGGTAAAAATTATTGATACAACATTACGTGATGGAAGCCATGCCATTCATTATCAATATAGTTTAGAAAATATAAAAAATATTTGTGAAGGCCTTGAAAGAGGAGGGGTATATGCTGCGGAAGTTGGACATGGAGCCGGTATTGGTGGATCTACCCTTCAATTTGGATTAGCGAAAGAGTCAGATCGTGACATGTTAGAGACTGCAGCTTCATGTCTAAAAAATACAAAGCTGGCAACCTTATTAGTACCAGGCCTAGGGACTATGGAAGATTTAAAGGCAGCATATGATTGTGGCGTAGGTTTGGTGAGAGTTGCCGTACACTGTACAGAACTTGATGTTGGAATGCAGCATATGAAGCTGGGAAAAGAATTAGGGATGGAAGTAGCAGCTTTCTTTATGATGTCTCATATGATTTCACCTGAAGCATTAGCTGAGCAAATGAAAATAGCAGAAAGCTATGGAACAGATTTTATATATATGGCGGATTCTTCCGGAGCCATGGTGCCGGAGGAAATGAAAAAAAGAGTAACATTATTGAAAGAAGCTGTGAATGTGCCTGTTGGCGTACACTGCCATAATAACTTAGGCCTTTCAGTCGGCAATTCTATTGCAGCATATGAAGCGGGGGCTGATTTCATCGATTCAACCCTTCAAGGATTAGGGGCTGGAAGCGGCAATACACCTACGGAAGCATTAGTGGCTTCATTAAAAAAAATGGAAGTTGAAACAGGTTGTGATTTTTTCAAGCTTATGGAAACCGGTGAAAAATATGTACGTCCATTAATTGAACATACATTAGAGGTCACCAATGAATCATTAATACTTGGATATACAGGCATATATTCAAGCTTCTATTTACCAACACTTAAAACTGCAAAAAAATTCGGTGTTAATCCTATAGATGTATTCATTGAGTTAGGAAAACGTAAAGTTGTCGGCGGCCAAGAGGATATGATTTTAGATGTAGCCTATGAGCTGGCCAAAAGAAAGGATGATAATAATGAGAAGTGATTTAGTAAAATCTGGCTTTAAAAGAGCGACACAACGATCATTACTAAAAGCGACCGGATTATCCGACGAAGACTTAAATAAACCTTTGGTTGGGGTGGTTAACTCTTTTAATGAAGTTAACCCCGGTCATGTTCACTTAAATGAAATTGCAGACATGGTAAAATTAGGGGTTTCGTCAGAAGGTGGGACACCAGTAGAATTCCCAGCTATAGCAATATGTGACGGCATTGCAATGGGACATGCCGGTATGCGCTATCCTCTGGCAAGTCGTGAGCTGATTGCTGATTCTATAGAGGCTATGACTGAAGGTCATCAATTAGATGCTTTAGTATTGATTACGAATTGCGATAAGATTACGCCGGCCATGATGATGGCTGCAGCAAGATTGGATATTCCTTCCATTTTAATATCTGGTGGTGTCATGTATGGAGGTCACTGGCAAGGAAAACGTGTGGATGGTTCGAAATGCTATGAGGCAGTTGGAAAAGTAGCGGCAGGAAAGATGTCGGAAGAAGAGCTGTATGATTTTGAAAATGAAGCTTCTCCAGGTTGTGGAGCGTGTGGTCTATTAGGAACTGCTAATTCAATGAATATTCTATCAGAAGTACTGGGAATCTCTTTGCCTTGGAACTCTACGATACCTGCTTATCTTTCTAAAAGAAAAGCATTGGCAAGAAAAACCGGACAGCAAATCATGAAGCTTATAAAAAATCATATCAGGCCATCTAAAATACTTACAAAAGACGCTTTTTTGAATGCCATTGTAGTGGATATGGCCATTGGAGGGTCCTCCAATACGGTATTACATTTACTGGCTATTGCACATGAAGCCAATATAGATATCAACTTAGAATTATTTGATGAGATCAGCAAAAAGGTACCAAGATTATGTAATTTTAGCCCAGGAGGTAATTTCTTAATAGAAGATCTATATCGTGCCGGTGGAACCCAAGGGGTCATGAAAGAGCTTGCTGAAAATGGGTTAATGAATTTAGATGCACTTACAGTTACAGGTCAAACAGTAGGAGAAAATTTAACAGATGCTGTGATAGAAGATAGAGAAGTGATTCGTCCATTTAATAATCCATACTACCCGGAAGGCGGCATCGCTTTATTAAAAGGTAATTTAGCGCCGGAAGGCGCGGTTGTAAAGCAATCGGCAGTTGCCAAAGAAATGCTGGTATATTCTGGCATTGCACGTGTATTTGATCTGGAAGAAGATGCGGTGGATGCAATTTTATCAGGCAAAATTAAAGCCGGTGATGTTGTTATTGTCCGATATGAAGGTCCCAAAGGTGGACCGGGTATGAGAGAAATGCTGACACCAACATCTGTTATCGCAGGTGTAGGATTGGATAAGGAAGTAGCGCTTATAACGGATGGAAGATTCTCAGGTGCAACACGTGGTGCTTCCATTGGGCATGTTTCTCCCGAAGCTGCTGAGGGCGGACCCATTGCTCTAATAGAAGAGGGTGACGTTATTGATATTGATATACCTAACAGAACACTAAATATTAGGATAAGCGAAAAAGAATTAGCAGAAAGAAAGGAAAAATGGATAAAGCCTGAACCTAAGGTGAAAAAAGGTTATTTGACAAGATATTCCAAGTTGGTTAAGAGTGCAAGTTACGGTGCTGTCGTTGAATAATTTAAATACAAAGAATAATGATTTATTCTTTATATTATAAAAATTAAAGGAGGAATTCTTAATGTCCGGCTCTATGATTTTATTAATGTTAATTCTGACAATTGCTTTAATTTTATTATTAATTTTAAAGCTAAAATTGAATCCCGCTATTTCATTGATTTTGGGAGCACTATTTATGGGAATTACTTGTAAAGCAGGTCTAAATGAAACGGTTGATCTTATTTCAGGTGGATTTGGGGGCACTATGAAAGGTATCGGGTTAAGCGTTGGATTTGGAGTTATGATTGGTCAGTTAATAGCTGAAACAGGAGGCGTGCAAGTCATTGCTAATAAAATGCTCAGTCTAACCAGTAAAGAAAAATCCAATTACTCTCTAGGCGTAACGGGTTTAATTGTCTCGACTCCCGTATTTTATGATGTAGGATATGTTATCTTAATGCCCTTAGCAAGAGGAATGAGCAAAGTAGCAAAATCTTTGCCACATTTTGCAGGTGCTTTAGTTGCAGGTTTGGGAATAGCACATACGTTTATTCCTCCTACACCGGGGCCGATGACAGGCAGTGAAATTATGGGAGTTAATATTGGAACAACACTGATTTGGGGAATCGTTGTTGCCGTTCCAACCTTCTTTTTATCTTTAGTAGTTTATGACAAATTCTTCTTGTCAAGAAAGAATTTCTGGAATCCGGAAGCAGATGAAGATCCTAATTTTGTTGAAGAAATACCTGAGAATATTGAAAAGAGTCCTGGATTCTTTACAGCAATACTACCTATTTTGTTACCGGTGTGTTTAATTTTACTGGGAACTGTAACAAAAGCGGTTAATGGTGAAGTACCAGTATTTATTCAGTTTATTTCAAATAAAAACATTGCATTATTAATGGGTTTAATATTCATCTTTTTTGTAGCTCAAAACTATATTGGAAAAGATGCAACTGAAAGAGCTATAGGTAAAGCCTTAGGAAATTCAGGTATCGTACTTCTTATTACAGGAGCAGGTGGTGCATTAGGTAGTGTACTTAAAGGCGTAGGTGTAGGTGATGTTCTGGCATCTGGAATATCACAATATAGTATACCCGCTATACTATTTGTATGGCTCACAGCAGCGTTATTAAAATTTGCACAAGGATCTGGAACGGTTGCGATGATTACAGCAGCTAGTTTAATTGCCCCTGCAGCAGCTACTCTTGGTGTAAATCCTGTTTTATTAGCTCTGGCTGCTTTTTCAGGCTCATTAATGGCTGCACATGTAAATGATAGTGGCTTTTGGATTA
This sequence comes from Clostridia bacterium, assembly GCA_028279945.1. Classification (GTDB taxonomy): domain Bacteria; phylum Bacillota; class Clostridia; order Peptostreptococcales; family JAAYPU01; genus JAKSCF01. Next base: position 30,078 of record JANQMT010000191.1, on the reverse strand, counting down.
CGGCTAAGATAGCAGGACTCACTACAAGTGGAGGTTTAAAAACGTATTCACTGGTATGTGCAATAGAGGCAATCATTAGTTTGATTTTTATCTATGTCTTGAGTCTATTGATTTAAGCTGGATTTCATATAATAGAGGTTGCCGTTATGGGGCCTCTTTTTTTAAATAAAACAAAGGAGAATAAGAAATGAAAATAGTTATAATTGGAGGCGTAGCTGCAGGAATGTCTGCGGCATCCAAAGCTAAGAGGGTTAATCCAGATTCAGAAATTATAGTTTTTGAAAAGGGTAATGAAACCTCATACGGGGCTTGCGGGCTTCCTTATTATATTTCAAATGTAAATGAAGATGTTAATCTATTACGAATCAGGACACCGGAAGAATTTAGAAAGCAAAATATAGATGTAAGGATTCTTCATGAAGTCAAAGATGTTAATTTAGAAGAAAATAAAATTACTGTGTATGACATTCTTAATGAGCAAGAATTTGAGGAAACCTATGATAAATTAGTCATTACTTCAGGAGCATCACCGGTTATCCCACCTATCATAGGTCTAGAAAAAAAATATAATAATGTTTTTTCTGTAAAAACAATAGAAGATGCAGATCGCATTAAAAGATATTTAGCTAATGAGAATATAAAGAATGTATGCATTATTGGAGCAGGCTATATTGGCTTAGAGATGGTTGAGGCATGTGCCAAAATAGGTAAAAAAGTAACGATAGTTGAAATGAGAGATGTTTTGTTAAGCTCAGTTGATCATGAGATGTCGGATACTATTCATAAGGAATTAGAAAAACATAGTGTAACCGTTAGGTTATCAGAAACAATCCATGAGGTAATAGGTGAAGAACAGGTCTATAAAGTTAAAAGCAATAAAAATGAATATGATGTTGATGCGGTTATCGTTGCGGTTGGTGTAAAACCTAATACACATTTTTTGAAAAATACTAATATTGAATTAGCAGCAAATGGTGCTATCATAACCAATAAAAAAATGGAAACCAATTGTAGGGATGTTTATGCCGGCGGTGATTGTTCACTGATTCATCATAAAATTCTGAATAAGAATGTATATCTTCCTCTTGGAACCAATGCCAACAAACAAGGTAAAATCATTGGAGAAAACATTCTTGGAAAGAATAAAAAATTTCCCGGAGCTATGGGAACAGCAGCCATTAAAGTTTTTGATTTAGAGGTAGGCAGAACTGGAATTAGTGAAAAAGAAGCACAAGAAAATAATATTCGATATGATACAGTATTGGTTCAAGCACCGTCACATGCACCCTATTATCCCAATCAAAAAATAATCCATATAAAGCTTATTTATGACCCAAATACAAAAATTATTTTAGGCGCACAATTGGTTGGTGAAAAAGGTGCTGCTATACGAACAGATGTTTTTGCTGCAATCATTGATGCACGATATACAGCAGAGCAAGTGTCAGATTTAGATTTTTGCTATGCACCGCCTTTTGCCTATGTATGGGATGCAGTTCAAATAGCTGCAAATATGATTTTAAGTAAGTAAAAAGGAGTTGAATAAGTTGAGTAAAGTAACTTCAATGGAAAAGGCTATTCATATTATAAACCATGGTGACTCAGTAGCTATAGGAGGGAATGTACTGCATAGAGTATCCCATGCAGCTGTAAGAGAAATCATTAAGCAACAAAAAAAGAATCTTGAAATCATAAAAACAGCCGGTGCCCATGATGTGGATATTCTATGTGCTGCAGGTACTGTAGAATCAGTCTCAGCCGGTTATATCAGTTATGAGACCGAATATGGTCTGTGCAATCATTACAGAAAGGCAGTTGAAAATGGAGAGGTAATTGCTAAAGAGCATGCTTGCTATACAGTGATCTCAGGATTACGAGCAGCCATTCAAGGCATTCCATTTATACCTGTAAGAGGGATAACAGGAAGTGACTTAATAGAAGCCAGAGGATTTAAATTTGTAAAAGATCCATATTCAAATGAAGAATTGGTTGCTGTTCAAGCTATTCAACCTGATGTATCAATCATTCATGTGCAAGAAGCTGATAGTAGGGGAAATGCAAGAATTTCAGGACCTAAGTATGAAGATGTATTAATGGCAAAATCAGCGAAAAAAGTGATTATAACTTGTGAAAAAATTGTAAGCACTGAAACATTTAATGAATGCCCGCAATGTACGGATATACAAGAATTTTTAGTCACACATGTGGTTGAAGTATCTGATGGTGCAAAGCCGGGAAGTTGTGCAGGAGTGTATGATATTGATGGTGAAAAACTAAATAAATTTAAGAAATTGAAGACAAAAGAAGATGTTATTAACTTTGTCAATACGTATTAGAGGAGGTAAGTTATATAATGGGTCAATATTCAGCTGCAGATATGATGGTTGCTGCTATTGCAAGGCGTTTAAAAAATAATCAAAAAATATTTCACGGTGTTGCATCTCCAATTCCTATGGTATCTATTATGTTATCTAAAAAATTATATGCTCCGGAATTGGTATATTTAAATATAGCAGGAGGTGTCAACGCATGTCCGACTAAGCTTCCAAAATCAACGGATTGTTCTGAACTCTTAGAAGGAAGTGCCGGTATGTTCACACTAACGGATATTTTTGATTTATCTGCAAGAGGAGAGTTAGACGTTGCATTTTTAAGCGGTGTACAAATAGATAGAAAAGGCAGATTAAATGTGAGTGCAATTGGGGATTTTAATAAGCCTAAAGTAAGATTGCCTGGCGGAGCAGGTAGTGCCGCTTTAGTGCCAACTGTAAAAAATGCTTTTATCTGGAGAACCAAACACGATAATAGAACTTTTGTTCAAGAGTGTGACTTTATAACCGCACAAGGAAATATTAAATATATTTTCACACCCTTATGTATCTTTAAAAAAGATGAAGACGGATTGAAGCTGGACAAAATCTTTAAAAGTTCATCCTTAGAACAAATAATAGAAAATACCGGTTTTACTATAAGATATGATAATATTGTTTTTGAAGAAGAACCTACAGAGGAAGAGAGGATACTATTAAAAGAGATTGATCCTGATAATATAAGAGAAATAGAATTTTAAAATAAAAAAGAAGTGTATATTTATAGGCTTGCAGAACTACAACGGCAAGTCTATTTTTTTATGCTGTAATAAAGGCTGTGATAAACCAAAGATAAAAGAAGTTAGAAAATGAAGCAAGAGTGATAGATTAGCACCAGATGAAGTGGTATAATTTGTTATAGAAACGTATTTCTTAAAATAATAGACATATTTTGGGAGAAGCGGTTCTTAAAGGGATTTACGATGTTAAATAGTAAAATTATTTGATACAATAGTAGCAGGAAAATATAGATTTAAAGGATGTGTTGTTATTGAAAGCAAAAGACGTTGTAAGGTGTAAATGGGTGACTGAAAACCCGCTTTATATAAAATATCATGACGAAGAATGGGGGATACCCAACCATGATGATGGAATATTTTTTGAATTTTTAGTTTTGGAATCTGCTCAAGCGGGGCTTAATTGGTTAACCGTCTTAAAAAAACGTGAAGGTTATCGTAAAGCTTATGATAACTTCGATTATTACAAAGTAGCCGAATATGATGAAAACAAGGTTCAAGAATTGCTTTCCAATAAAGATATCATTCGTAACAAATTAAAAATCAATGCATCCGTTAACAATGCTAAACAGTTCATTCATATCATTAAAGAATTTGGATCATTTGATACATACATATGGCAATTTACAAAGGGAAAAGTAATAAAAGTAGACCATAAAGATAACATCCCTGCTCACACAGCTTTGTCGGACGAGATATCTAAGGACATGAAAAAAAGAGGCTTTAAATTTGTCGGCACTACGATTATCTACGCTTATTTACAAGCCATGGGTATTGTTGATGATCATGAAACTCATTGCTTCAAATATTAAAATGGAAATAAAGAACAAAAGACTGCTTGGAATATAGCAGTCTTTTCTGTGTTTTTGGACTCTGATACTTTTTACGCATACAAATCCACTAACTGGAAAAAATAAAAGAAAACTGCTGTTTTGAGGAGTAAATAATTTGAGAATAATACGTAAAAGAGATAAAAGTTCCGGTAATAAAACCGAAAATAAGGAAGATCAACTTACCGGCAGTGCTGCTTTACATAAAAGCCTTGATAAGAATATCAATGATTTTCAGCAGTTAGTAGGTATCAGCTATGATATCAATATTAGAAGAATAAAACTGTCTATTGGAAAGGGTATAGATGCAGCTTTATTATATGTAAAGGGTCTTGCTGATGAAGATGCCATCAATGATGCAATCATTAAGACATTGGTGTACTCACCTTTTTTTACCGATGCTCAAAAAGTAACCACACAGAAGGCTCTTTTAAACCTGCTAACTGAAAAAATGATTGCTCATGCAAAAGTGGAAGAATTAAAAACTTGGACTGATATTCTTGACAGTGTTATGTCAGGAGATACGATTCTGCTGATAAATGGCGTTAGATGTGCAATCGACATTGGAACCAGAAAGTGGTCAGACAGAGGCGTGGAGCAGCCTGCCAATGAGCAAGTGATTCGTGGGCCTAGAGACAGTTTTAATGAAACTTTAATAACCAATACCATGTTAATAAGACGAAGAATAAAAAATCCTAAACTTCAATTTGAGTTAATGGAAATAGGAACACTTACAAAAACGGATACAGTCATTGCTTTTATTAAAGGCATTGCAAATCCCAAATTGGTTGAAGAAGTCCGAAAAAGGCTTAGCCGTATTGAGACGGACGGTATACTTGAAACCAATATGATCGAAGAGTTTATTGAAGACAATCCTTTTTCACCTTTACCCCAGGTTTTTCATACCGAACGACCAGATGTTGCGGTAGCTCAATTGTTAGAGGGAAAAGTGGTTATTCTGGTGGATGGCGTTCCCAATGTATTGGCAGTGCCTACCACCTTTTGGCGATTCATTTACTCCCCGGAGGATTACTACCAAAAAATATATTTTAGTTTTACCATAAGAATTTTACGAATCATAACACTCCTTACGGCGCTATGTCTCCCTTCATTTTATGTGGCCATTACAACTTTTCATCAGGAGCTTATTCCGGTAGGCATATTGGATATTATTGTTTCAGGCCACCGAAATGTGCCCTTCCCTATTGTGGTAGAAGTCTTTATTATGGAATTTGTTCTGGAAGTAATCCGAGAAGCAGGTGTTCGATTGCCCAAAAGCGTAGGGCAGGCAATCAGTATTGTTGGTGCCTTAGTGTTAGGGCAAGCCGCTATACAAGCAAAAATGGCCAGCCCCGCCACTGTAACTGTTGTAGCCATTACTGCTGTATCTAATTTCACAGTACCGGTTTTCAGTGCAGCTCTTACAATACGGGTTATGAGGTTTGTGCTCTTAATCATATCCGGAACATTAGGGGTATTTGGTTTTTTAACTGCATTATTTGTTATTTTGATTCATCTATGCAGTTTACGATCCTTTGGAGAACCCTTTATGGCACCCTTTGCACCTGCTGTTCCGGCAGATTTAAAGGATTCTCTAATACGGGTTCCCATATGGAAGATGTCCAAACGCCCCAAGAGTTTAGGCGCAAGAAATGTGGTAAGACAAAAGAATGATTTAAAGCCTGGGCCCGAACAAGAATAAAGTGCAACAAAGAGGAGAGCAGACAATGAGAGAGAAGGAATCCATATCTGGAAGACAGTTAGCGATGTTGGTGTTTACATTTATTATCGCAACAGGAACTCTGTTTATTCCATCAATGGTTGCACATAACGCTGGACAGGATGGTTGGATTTCTATCCTAATCGGTGGAGTTGTTGGTGTCTTTACAGCTATTATTGTTACAAATCTGGGCGCAAGGTATCCTGGAAAAAGCCTTATAGAATATTCTGAAACCATAATGGGCAAATGGCTTGGGAAAATCATAGGGCTTGTTTATATATTCTTTTACCTACATATTTCTGCAATTATCGTAAGAGAAATATCATCCACCATACAGGGAACGCTGCTTCATAACAGCGGTTTGGAGATTATTACAATCATAATGTTTCTGGCATCGGCTTATTGTGTGAAAATGGGATTAGAGACCATAACCAGAGCCAATGTCTTGAATCTAATGGTCACATTCATGGCAATATTCACTGTTTTTTTTCTATTGATAAAGGATATGAATCCTGAGTTGTTAACGCCGGTTTTAAGCAAGGGCATTGTACCGGTTTTGAAAGGCTCCATGTCGCCCATAGGATGGTTCTGTGAGGTTGTCAGTATTGCTTTTATTATACCTTTTATAAATAAACCGGAAGAAAGCAGACGCTATTCAATCTTTGGCGTAATATGGGCTGCAGTGACCCTGTCATTTATGGCGGCACTTGTCATCATGATATTCGGACCACAATTGACATCTGTCTTAACTTTCCCGACCCTGGAAGCTGTGCGATATATCAATATAGGGCAATACATACAGCGTGTTGAAATCATATTTTTAATACCTTGGATCATATCCAACTATATAAAAATCTGTTTTTTTTATTATGTTGCAGTATTAATCATTGCAAAATGGTTCAACATAAAAGAGACTGAGACTATGGTTATTCCAATTGGACTTATTATATTTTCACTGTCACTGGCTTTGTTTAAAAATGGAATAGAACTCTCTTTGTTTTTGAGTCAAGTATGGGGATTTTATTCTATTCCCATCCAATTGGGTATTCCAATCATTCTGTTGATGGTTGAGGTTATAAAAAAGAAAGGTAAAAGGAAGAATGAACAGAAGAATTAAAGCCTTACTTGTGTTAAATGCAGTGATCTTGATGCTAACCGGATGCCAAGATATGAAGGCCATCGACCATATTACCTTTCCGGTGGTTTTGGGAATAGATTGGGATGAAACCAGTAATAATATAAAAATATTTGCTCAGGTCTCTACGATTTCAACTCAAATAGGCGGGCAAAATCAATCGGGAACCGTGTATAATGTACTGGAAAGTGATGGAAAGACGTTGAAAGAAGCCATGGATAACATTGCAGATCATACACAGCAATATCTTTCATGGAAACAGCTTATTGCAGTAGTTTTTACAGATAAAATGGCAAAGCGGGGTATAGGTACGGAGTTAGACATTTTAAGCCGTAATGAGCAAATACATCTGAACAGCTATTTAATGATTACCAAGGAGAATTTAAGGGATTTACTTGGAATGGCTCCTGTTGTAGAAACCGGTTTACCCACAACGATTGTTGGCGTGGGTCCTATCGGTCAACAGAGTACACATACTAAAGCTATAACCATGAAGGATTTTATTGTGACGTCTATTAATAGCCAAATGGAACCGGTTCTTCCCATAATAAGGATTCACCGAAAGACAGAATCACAAAATGAAGAAAGAATTGAGCTGGATTATAAAGGGCTTGGTGTATTTAAAGACGATAGACTTATTGGATGGCTGGATGAAGACGAAACGGAGGCACTGCTTTTTATTCTGAATACTCAAAATCAAGGCACATTTGATCTTTATGAGCCTCAAAGCGCAAAAGATGAAAAGATTTCTATCAGTCAACTGACGACTAAAACCAAATTCATACCATCCATTAAAAATAATGAGCCCAGTATGACTGTAAAAACAAAGGTTGAGTATGATATATACACTTATGTTGTCAATAAAGAGATCAACTTAGATGAAATTCAAAAGATTGATAACTTGGTGGAAGCTTATATAGAAAGTGAAATAGAGAATGTCATCCGTAAAGCTCAATATGAATTAAAAGCAGATGTTTTCGGCTTTGGAGGAAAAATATATAGAAAGTATCCAAAATACTGGATGGAAAACAAGTACAATTGGTCCGAAATCTTTGATTCTATGGAAGTTTTTGTAGAGATTGAAGCACAGCTTAGAGATACCGGTCAACTATCAGGCAGCTTTGAACATCAAAAATGGAAGGAATGATAAAGGCATTGGCAAATATAGCTTTTTTCATATTTATTTTTTTTGGTTCCCTGGCATACATTGATATACCAAAACTCATTAAAAAAAAGCAGCGACGAGAATTGGCTGTTTATTCAGCATTTCTTATTTTGGGTTTTATGATTACAATATTACATCAAGTATTTAATTTTGAGTTTTCAGCATTTACACGTTGGTTTATAAGGTTGATTTCAAATATTTGAAATTAGAAAGAGGTGTGAAAATGGAGTGGGTAATATTATTTATAATGAATTGGATATTATTTTTTTTAATGGTTGATTGGAAGGGTTTGAAGGTAAATATATGGGGCGGCGTTTTTGCAGTCGGTATGCAGATGGCAGTAGACGGCCAGTTTGAGGCGCATCAACTCTACATCATTCATGACGGCATCATTTATATTTTAGGGTCGTCCCTATTTTTTGTGTTGGGCCCCGTATTTGTGATTGGTATCTTGTTTGTGCAGTATCATCCCATAAAAAGGTGGGCTGTGATATTACATGTTCTTATGGGCAGTGCCATGTTTGCTGTTACAGAATATCTTCTTTTACAAAGAAAAGCCCTTGAATATATCAATTGGAAATTAATGATCAGCATCAGCACTGATATTGCTGCGTTAGGCTTATTAAGCTGGGCGTTCATAGTGATATTTGAAAAAAGGAGGGAGCTGCGCTCATGAGTTTGTTGGTGTTTACGCTTTTATTAATATTGGTGTCTGCGATTCTTTTTATCTACTTTAAATTAATTGAAAAGTACGGCAAATAAGTTAAGGAAAATAATTACTTTATACCTGCTTGAGGGTATTACGTCGGCAGGTATTTTTTAGTGAGGAAAGTATAGAAGTAATAAATCCACAGGTAAGTAACGATATAAAGTACAATAGACCATGGTAACGGCTGCCAGCCGGTAAAGATTATTGTCTTTGTTATGACACTGGCGTATTCGAAAAAAAGCATCACAACAATCCAACAGAATGTGTAGATTAAAATGTTTTTGCCCTTGGTTGGCAAAAACATGGTGTATAAGATATTAAGAATCGGATAAATCATAACAGCAGATAAGACCATATATATTGTAGATACTTCCAAATTAATATAATGAAACAGTTCTAACTGATCTCCGAATAAGACATCATTTATTAGTGAATAACCGACGGTAGTTAGTCCGATGACAATATTTGAAAGCGTTGGTTTTCTTAAAGTACTGCAAATTATAAATAAAACAACTAAGATTATAAAAGATGAGTAGAAAAAAATGTATGCCATATAAATCTCCTTGTTTACCTTTCTTGGAAATAATTTCTCATGTACTCCTAATATTCAGCAACCCCTAATGAGCTGTGTTCCTATACAGGATACCGGTTATAGCGAATGTTCAATATAATTTTCTAGAGTTTCAGCGTATTCTTCTATGTTAATACGTGTATTGATACATGGTCCGTTGGGTCTTGTATTCAATATGCCTATAACAGGTATCCCTTTTGTTTCAATAATTCCGGAAGCTAAGTCCCTTTCACATGCAATGGCAATAATCAACTTTGGCTTATTTCGAAATACCGCACTTCTGGCTGCCGTACCGCCTGTGACAATTTCCGGTGATTGAATATGATACTTCTCTGTCAATAATAATATATGGCCTATATGGCACTTCAGACATTTTTTGCAGTTGGAGACAAACCCTGTCACTTTATGCGGACAGTCAGAATTTTGCAGGCAGTGAGGCAGCAATACCAGGGTCCTGTCAGGAGGCCATTTCTTTTTACTTGATTTTACAAGAATATTATTGAGTTTAATATAAAAAAGAAGAAGACTGTTCCTATGACCATTAAAGTATTTTGAAAATGCTATAAGAACAGGGAACAAATAATAAAAACCAACTTGGGTGGAGAACAACAAATATGGGTTGATAGAATTTGTACGATAAACAAATATAAGTGTAACAAACATCAAAAATAAAAAAATAATTAAAAAGGCAGTGACTGCCAATATGATGAGTTGTATCATATTGCAGATATACGAAGTTGGATTAAAATATATAAGCGCTAAAGTTATAAAAGTCAGAACAAGGATAAATAATAATAAAAAGCATAGAAGTAGAAAGCTTTTCCAAGGCTTGTCTAAAATATTACGCTTTTGATGTCTTTTTAATATAATCATTTATTTATGGATTCCTTTTTTAGTTTTCAGGCTATTATATAGGCTAGGATATAATTTTCTTGATTTTCTTTTTTATATCTTTTAATATTTTGACTTGCTGGGCAATATTTTGGAAATAATACCGGGTGGTGATTCAAGCCGTTGAATATTTTTTTGAAGCATTATGATGCTGCGGGTTTCATCGTCACGCAATTGTGTAAATAATTGCCTTATTTCCGGATTAGATTGTATAATCAAATTCTCGTTATAATATACTTGATTAGACATGCGTGTTTGCAGTATGTCCTTAAAAATGTCCTTTTTTTTCATTGCACTACCATCCTAAATCTCTAAAATTCTCAATTTTTCTTTTATTAAATCTATATGCTCACCGGCATTTTCCTGAAATTCTTTAAGTAATTCTTTGGTTTCATCATCCTTTATATACGGGCTGTATTCATCATATTTTTTTATAAGCAGTTTTTCTCTTTCCATGGCGTTAAGAAGTGATTGCTTCATGATTGAGTCTTGAGCATTATTTTCCATATTATTTCTCCTCCTGAAAGACTTAAATAACTTTGGTTGAAATAAATAACATTCATATTTTTTGATATTTTTGCAAATATTATTCTATATAAACCAAGTTTTTGAAAAATATCAATTTTATTTTACACACAAAAATATCACTAAAAGTTAAAGAACTCTAAGTCTTGTTGGATTATAAAAAAATTAAAATCTTAATATACTGAAATAGTATAGAGGGGAGAGATGATCTTGAAAGTTGCAATAATCGGTGCAGGGCTATCGGGTTTAGCCTGTGCTTATGAACTTGAAAAGCATGGCTTAAGACCTGTTATTTTTGAGAGAAATAACTTTATTGGAGAACAAGTCTGCTATGTATCATCTTTTTTGAAAATTACCCACAGACCCATTAAAGATGTATTGAAATATATACATAAAAAATATGATATTGAAATAAAACCCCTAAATACCATTCATACACTTATTCAAAAATCCCCAAGTAAAACGACTACAATAAAAGGTAACCTGGGGTATTTTGTTTTGAGAGGAAGAGATGATAAAGACTTAAAGAAACAGATGTTTTCAAATTTAAATCATACTGAAGTCCGGTTCAATGAAAATGCTCATTATGAAGCACTTAAGGAAGAATACGAATACATTATCATTGCCACCGGCGACCCTTCAATGACCAATGAGTTGGGTTGCTGGAACCAATGGTTCCAAGGCTATGTAAGATGTGCAACTGTATTGGGTGATTTTGACCCCAATGCTCAAATCATGTGGATCAATAAAAAATATTGTAAAAAAGGCTATGCATATTTAGCGCCCTACGATGGTCATAAAGCTTTTGTTTCTTTGGTTGTGTCGGATGTAAATGAAAAGGAAGTGGAGTATTACTGGGATGAGTTTTTATATACTGAAAGCATAAACCATACCATTATTGATGAATTTAATATACCACATAGCAGTGGGTATGTTTATCCCCATAAAATAAACAATCTATATTTCGTCGGTGATGCAGGCGGCGCAACAGACTCATTTTTAGGCTTTGGACAATTTAATTCTATTACTATGGGGATAATGGCAGCGCGCTCAATCGCCAATGGAGAGGATTATGAAAAACTGATAAGGGATATCGTCATAAGGAATAAGCAATATTATCAGTTTAGAAAAAATTTTAACCATCTTACCAATCATAATTATGACAAATTAATGGCGTTAATAGGTTTCCCGGGTGTAAAGCAGATATTGTATCATTCCCCCTTAAATATTGTAAAGTGCGGGTCATCTTATTTGAACCATAAGCTTAAAAAAAGAGGTGTGTAATATGAAAGTTGCGATTTTGGGAGCCGGCGTATCAGGTTTGGCATGTGCTTTTGAGCTTGAAAAGGCAGGCATTAAACCGGTCATATTTGAAAAAAGAGGCCACATTGGAGAAGCTGTAAATTTTACATGCTTGTGTTCAAGAATACTCCTTAGAGTTCATGAAGACATGTTGAAATATCTGGAAAAAAAATATGATTTGGATATTAAGTCTTTATCTCCTCTGAACGAAGCAATTATGATTTCACCTAATAAAAAGACAGTTGCCAAAGGAAATTTAGGATATATATTCAAGAGGGGAGTAGAAGAATATTCTATTGAGAATCAGCTTGCTTCAAAAATAAAAGCATCCGTCACTTATAATTCTGATGTTGAAATAAAAGAGATTAAAAAGGAATTCGATCAAGTCGTAGTTGCAACTGCAATGCCGACTATAGCAAGGGAGCTTAAGGTATGGACCGATGCATTTGTTTCACAAGCAAGAATTGCTACTGTTGTAGGAGATTTTAAAATAAATTCAGCAACCATATGGTTTAACGAAAAATATTCCGGTAAAGCTTTCTGCTATCTTGTTCCAAATAACTCTAAAGAAGCGACGCTTACTTTGATAATAGATCAGTGCTCATCAGCAGACTTGGACTATTATTGGCACAACCTGCTTTTGCATGAGGATATTCCATATACCATCATCCAACACTATGATACGGAATATTACTGCGGTTTTGTAAATCCACTCAAAATCAAAAACGTCTCTTTCGTTGGAAATGCTGCCGGTTTGACAGACAGTTTTATTGGAGTAGGGACCTTCAACGCCATTGAAAGCGGCATTTTAGCCGGACAGGCCATTGCTAAAGGATTGGACTATAAAGATTTGGTAAAGCCAATTTCAGATGACATTATAAAGCTGCATGAATTTCGTAAAGCCTTTAATACCTTTGAGAATAAAGATTTTGACAAGGCGGTAGGTTTTATTGGAATTCCCGGCATCAAGCAGTTCATATATAACAATCCTTTATTTAAGATTCGAAATGGTGTGATCCTTGCTAAGATTTACAATCATCTCAAGAAGAAAAGTTAGTAAACATATTCTCAGCTATTAGATACGGCAGCATAAAAAAACTGTAGTGATAAACAATAAACACATATGATATGTATTAAATTGAATCGGAGATCAATAGGATGAAAGTTGCAATTATCGGAGCAGGTGTATCCGGCCTTTCATGTGCCCATGAATTGGAGAGATATAGTATAAGCCCGGTTGTATATGAAGATTTGAATTATATTGGGGATAGAGAGCCCCATATAACCGCTAATCTCAATGTCGCCGATAGACCAATAAAGGATGCATTGGAGTATTATAAAAGGACCTGCCATTTAAATATAAAAGCGGTAAATGTTATAAAAAAACTGATACATTTTGGTCCCAATAATGAATCTGTTATTGAGGGTGACAATTTCGGTTACTTTTTTTTAAGGGGAAAAGAATCCAACTCTTTAAAAGGACAGTTATATTCTCAGCTTAGGACAACCAGAATAAAATTCAGTCAAAAACCCGATTTCAAAAGCCTCTCAAAAAAGTATGATGCGGTGGTTGTGGCCAATGCCCTTCCTACAATACCCAAAGAACTGAATTGCTGGCAGGAATTGATCAGCGGATGGATAAAAGGTGCTATTGTGAAGAGTGATTTTGATCCTAATGAACTTTTGATGTGGATCAATCGTAAGTATTGCAAAAATGGATATGCCTATCTTTGTCCATATGACCGCCAAAAAGCGTCTCTCCTGCTTTTTGTACCCTATATCAATGAGAAAGCGCTAGAGTATTATTGGGATAAATTTTTAGAGATGGAAAGAATAAAGTACAAAATTGTCCAGGAGTTTTCTGTTGAACATTTTAGCGGATATGTTTATCCTCATAAAGTGGATAATATTTATTTTATAGGGGGAGCAGGAGGGGCCATCAGTCCTTTTTTAGGATTTGGACAGGTGAACAGCATAAGCATGGGTGTTTTTGCAGCTCAGTCCATTGTTGAGGGCTTGGATTATGAAAATTTACTTAAAAATATTGTGGATAAGGAAATGGCGTTTTATGAAATGCGAAAAGCATTTGATAAGCTTACCAACAAAGGATTAGATGATTTGGTAGCAGCTTTAGCCTTTCCGGGGCTTAAACATATGGCCTACTATTCAGATGTAGATGTTGTTAAATATATTTCTATGGCTTTAAGATTGAATAACAAGTACGATAAAAATAAAAAAAAGCTTACTGAATAGTCAATGGCTGACTTCAGTAAGTTTTCTTTTAACTATATTGAATACCAAACATCTCTTTAAGGTAATAATGCCTATTGATTCGGCAAGCTCTAAATAGAATGTATTTTTTAGCATGATGCATTATTATCGTCTGAAAAAAAATCCAGAACAATCTTGATTAAATATCTTCCGCTGGAGTATACCATGGGTCTCTTTTCTTCATCGTATGATATCCTTTGTCTTAATAATACAGGCATTCCAATACAGGAATTCAGCAATGCGGCATCTTCTTCATCATCAATAGCAACAGCAGACATCACATCATGTACACTTTTTATAAATATATTATAGTTTATTTGAAGTATATGATAACTGGATTGTTTTATGCCTTCTTCAGAAAACAAATCTTTATTAAAATTGTCAAGATACTTTGAAGGTGCATACCAATCTTCAACGCATACAGGTGCATTATCAATGTATCGTACTCTTTTAATGTACATTAAAGGTTCAGTATTACCAATCCCTAATTTGCTATTAACATAATCATTGTTAAATATCTCTTTAAATTCTAAAATTTTAGTTGTCAAAGACTTATTGGCGTTTAAAGTGGAAGTCGTAAAACTGTGGACACCGAACATGGCCTCTTCAATTTTTGGAGCAGCTACGATGGTGCCTTTTGAATATTGCTTTTCTAATAATCCGCTGTAAACCAATTCTGAGATTGCTTTTCGTACAGTTGCTCTGCTGACATCAAATTTTTGCTGCAGTTTTTCTTCAGTAAGAATTTGATCTCCGGGCTTTAATTCTCCTGATTTTATTTGTTCGCTAATGATTTGAACAATTTGGTAATAAAGGGGTATAGGTGTATGGTGTGATAGTTTCGTTTTTTCAAAAGAGTCAGAGTTTTTCATATTCATTCCTCATTTTTAAACATTTTAATCCATTAAATGAATCTATATTATTTATCATTTTAAAAAATATCATACATTGTTAAGTACGTCAACATAAATACATCACCAAATCTAAATACTGCCCATTCCATTATACTTGACGTTTGTGGATTTATCATGTATGATTGAATAAAGGTACTAACGTACGTACGATATAACATAATGATAAAATTGAATGATTGGGGGCTTACATAATGAATAAGTTTGCTGTGGATCTGTATTCTGCAATATGCGAAAAAGCTTTTGTGGAAGGACAGCCGTTACCTGCAGCTGATGTATTAGCAGAAAAATACAATACAAATGTGGATCATGTTAGAAATGGTATAGGCGATCTTATTTACGAAGGTGTTCTTGAAAGGAGTCCTGAAAGCAGAAACGAAGTAAGGGTGAAAAGACCTTATCCATGGCATTTAGTCACCGGAAATCACAGCTTCACAAATGAAGCAAAAAAAAGAGGACAAAAGCCCGGAAATCGGATTCTAACCTTTGAAAGAAGATCAGGATGGCCGCAAGTTATCAATAGGCTTCAACTTCAAGAAAACGATGATGTGTTTGTACTTGAGAGACTATTGCTTGCAGATGATGAAAAGGTAGGGTTGGAGTTTTCTTATATGCCTGCTAAGTTTTATGAAGGCGTTACTCGAGAAATGTTTGAAGGTGGTGGTTCAACATTTAAAGTGATGCAGCAAAAATTTGGATTGATTCCGGATAAAGGTGTAGACGAGATTTCAGTTGCCACATTAGAACAAAGAGAAGCAAGCCTATTGGAACGAGATCCCGGAGTCCCTGTTCTCATACGTTTTAGAATTACTCTCTCGCCTAAAGGCATACCCATTAAAGGCTCAAGAGCAATATATCTGTTCAATCCCGGTTACCGGCTAAGTTTATAAAAATTATATGGGGGACTGTGTTGTGAAAGTATTATTATTAGGTGATAAATTTATAACCAACGACGTACTGGAAACCACTTTTTTAGATTTTTTTGATAACCATAAAGAAAACATCGAATTTACCTATCTTACAGATAACTGGCCGTTAGAACCCATAAATAATTGTGATGAGATTCGTGAATTTTGTGGTTGCGATGATGATATTATTCCTTTGATTAAAGAGGTAGATGTTTTATTAACCCATACCGGGTGTATCACAAAAAAAGTGATTGATACTGCTGAAAGATTAAAAGTGGTAGGTGTTTGCAGGGGGGGACCGGTCAATATAAACGTTGAAGCATGCACTGAAAAAGGAATTCCGGTGGTGTATGCTCCGGGAAGGAATTCAGGAGCAGTAGCAGAATTTACAGTAGGTCTGATGTTATCCCTTTCAAGGAACATATCGTTTTGTCATGACTCTTTCTTTCACCATAAACGATGGCGAGGCGATATGTATGCCTATGAGTATATTGGCAATGAATTAAGTGAAAGCACGGTTGGATTAATAGGTTTCGGAGCAATAGGATCAAAAGTAACAAGAATCCTTAATGCATTTGGAAGCAAAGTTCTCGTTTGTGATCCGTATATTCCACAAGAAGAAAAAGCAAAACACAAATGCATATTTGTAGATATAAAAAGACTTCTGATGGAATCGGATATTGTGTCTTTACATGCAAGGTATACAAAAGAAACTTCTAAAATGATTGGGAATAAACAACTGGCTATGATGAAAGAAAGTGCTGTTCTAATCAATACTGCCAGAGGAGAACTGGTGGATCATGATGCTTTATACGATGCTCTGAAAAAAAAGAGAATAAAAGGAGCGGCATTGGATGTATTTGAAGAAGAACCGCCATGGGACACCAGCCGGCTGTTTACCCTTGACAATGTCATTGCTACAACACATCTTGCCGGAGCATCCAGGCAAGCCGCATTAATAGGTGCAGAAAAAGCTGTAATGGGTATTCGCCAAATCTTACATGGTGGAAATCCCGATTACTGTATCAATCCGGAAGTTCTGGTTAAGCAAGCATTCAATGAATGAATTTAAAATGTGTAAAAGGACGTGTGAAAACCAATGAAAGAATTAACAAGTAAAACCATCGCAAAAATGATCGACCATTCTCTCCTTCAACCAAATATGACAAGGCAAGAAATTGATGAGGGTTGTGAGATAGCAATAAAATACCATACAGCATCTGTATGTGTCAGAGGATATGATGTTGCTTATTGTGCTAAAAAGCTTCAAGGGACAGACATACTGGTCAGTGTGGTCACAGGATTTCCACATGGCAACAGTTCTATAGAAAGCAAAGTATTTGAAACTGAAAGAGCAATAGATGACGGGGCAACAGAAATTGATACGGTTATTCCTATAGGATTAGTCCTTTCAGGTGAATACGATTATATGAAAAAAGAGATATATGAGATACTGAATGCTTGTATTAAAAAGAATGCAATATTAAAGGTCATATTTGAAAACCACTATCTAAATAAGGACCAAATCATTCAGTGCTCTAAAATTTGTGATGACTTAAATGTACATTTTGTGAAAACATCAACGGGTTATGCCCCAACAGGAGCTGTCAAAGAGGATATTGAAATTATGAGAAAATATTGTAAAGACAGTATAGAGATTAAAGCGGCCGGCGGTATAAGAACGCTTACCGATTTTATTAACTGTTATAATGCCGGAGCGGCCAGACAAGGAACAAGATCAACGGTAGCCATTATAGAAGAAGCTATTGAAAAAGGCATGTAAAATATTGGAGGTATAAATAATGAAAGCTTTATTACTGACAGGGAAGTCATCGGTTGAATATAAGGAAGTGCCGACACCTGTTTGTCCCGACGATGGATTATTATTAAAAATAGAGGCAGTGGGTTTATGCGGCTCCGATGTGAGAACCTATACCCATGGGCATTCAAAAGTGAAATATCCTGCTATATTAGGGCACGAAAATGCAGGTGTGATTGAACAAGTAGGGAAGCATGTTAAAGATTACAAAATAGGTGAGAGGATTTTAGCAAGTCCCGCTATTTCTTGTGGTAAATGCTATTACTGTACCCATAACATGCCGGGATTATGTGAAGTATTAGTTGTATTTGGACACAGCATACCCGGAGGCTTTGCTCAATACATGGCCATTCCGGGAGAAGCCCTTGAAAGGGGACAGCTGATAAGAATACCTGAACATATTGGTTTTGATCAAATGATCATTGTTGAATTACTTGCATCTGTTATTAAAGCTCAAGAACAACTGCAAACCTCTTTGGGGGATACTGTGGTGATAATAGGATCAGGACCTATTGGATGTTTACATGCTCAAATTGCAAAGCTTAGGGGAGCCACAACCATTGTTATGGCTGATATCAATAAGGAAAGATTAGATAAGTGCGTCGAATTTGGCGCAACTCATTTTGTAGATTCCTCCAAAGAAGACCTTGTTAAGATTGTAAAAGAGATTACAAAGGGACGAGGAGCAGATGTTGTCATTGCAGCCGCACCATCCTCTCAACCGCATCAGCCGGGTTTGGAAATGCTTAGAAAAGAAGGGCGATTATCCATCTTTGGCGGCTTAGATAAGGCGAACCCATGGTCCAACCTAGATGCCAATTTAATCCATTATAACCGCCTTTCTGTTATTGGCGCCTATTCATATTCTCCGGCTGCTTTTGGCAAAGGATTTGATTTAATATCAGCCGGTAAGATTAATACCAATATTATTACCCACAAGCTGCCTTTAAGTCAAATGGAAGAAGGGATAAAACTGATTAAGTCAGGTGAAGCCATTAAAGTTGTATTACGACCTAATGCAGAATAGCAATTGGATGAATAACCATTAAATGAATTGATTTGGAGGTCAATATGAAAAAGTGTACAGATACAATGACGCACAAAGAAAGAATGAATGCCATTTATAATAGACAACCAACTGACCGAGTCCCGTATATTCACAGAGGATATGGTTTCTGTGCTAAAAATGTTGGATATGATATCGCAGATATTTATGAGGATCCGGTTAAAAGCTTTAATGCGCAGTTTTATACATCTCAGCAATACAACTCTGACGGAACGCCATTCTACACTTTTGTATCCTATGGATCTTGGGAATTTGGAGGGGAAATTCGTTGGCCGGTGGATCGATACGAATCAGGTCCATCGGTAGCTAAGAGACCGGTATCGAAGCCGGAAGATTTAGAAAAGCTGGCTTTACCTGATGCCAAAACAGCAGGATGTATTCCAAAAGCAATGGAATTTGCAAAATTGCAACAAGAAAATAATGTTCAAATCGCTTTTGTGTGTGGAAGCCCCTTTACACATGCTGCTAATCTATGCGGTGTAGAAACATTTATGAAATGGCTCATAAGAAAACCGGAAGCAGTCCATAAAGCATTAAGGCTGATGACGGATCACATCCTTCAAGTTGCGGAATATTTCATCCATACTTTTGGAGAAGGAAAAGTATTAGCAAGATCGGCAGCACCATCTGAAAGTAATATGTTGATATCTCCAAAGCATTTTGAAAATTTTGCATTGCCATATTTAAAGGAACTCCATGAAAAAGTCCTTAAAATGGGAGCAGAAAGGATATATTGTCATATATGCGGTGAACAAAATGCCAATTTAGAGCATTGGGCAAAAATTCCTTTTGGAGATCCCGGTATGTTGAGTTTTGGGCATGAAGTGACCATAGAGGATGCAGCAAAAATATTTCCTGAGCATATTATTTGTGGTAATTTAGATCCCCAAATCATTGCAAAAGGAACGCCGCAAGAAGTATATGAAGGCTCCGTCAAAATTATTGAAGAAGGCAAAAAATATTGTCCCGGAAGATTTGTATTCATGAGTGGATGTGAAATCCCTTCTATTACGCCTGCTTATAACATTTATATGATGCAGAAGGCAGTAGAAGAATTCGGAAGCTATTAGAGCAGCATATAGAATGCTGGATATAAAATCGATTGAGGTGGTAAGTATGGATTTGCTTATAAAAATATCCGATTCCCTGCTGGAATATGATCCGGATGAAACCGTTCAATTTGTTGAAGAAGCGCTGAACAATGAAATAGAAGCCAAAACAATCTTATCAGATGGCTTAATAAAAGGAATGGATAAAGTAGGAGAACTTTTTAAAAACAATGAAATTTTTGTTCCTGAAGTCACCATGGCTGCCGAATGCTTGCAGGAGGCTGTGGATATCTTAAAGCCATATCTTAGTGCAGAAGATTTGGACAATGGCTTTAAAATCGTAATTGGAACGGTTGAAGGAGATATTCATGATATAGGAAAAAATCTGATTATTGTGATGATGGAAGGCGCAGGGTTTAAGGTTATTGATTTAGGCTGTAATGTAAAAGCAGAAGCTTTTATCCAGGCCGCTAAAGAAAACAATGCTGATATCATTGCCTGTTCGGCTCTACTAACGACAACCATGGCGGTTATGCCTGAAGTTGCAAGACTTGCAAAAGCTGAAGACTTTGACAAAGATGTCAAACTGATTTTTGGTGGAGCACCGGTTTATGAAAAATGGGCACTGGAAAATGGTGCAGACGGATATTCAGATGATGCGGCATCGGCAGTTATGCTGGTCAAAAAATTACTAAACTTGTAGAATCATATTGCTACTTATTTTATAAAGGAGAGGAACAATAAATGGGTAAAGAACTTTTATATAAAGTATTGAATCATGAAAAAACAGAAAGGGTTCCCTGGGTTCCATTTGCAGGCATTCATGCAGGTAAGCTAAAAGGCTATAATGCAAAGGAAGTTTTAACAGACCCGGATAAGCTTTACGAATCTCTTATTGAAGTTTACAAAATTTATACCCCCGATGGGATGCCGGTAGTTTTTGATTTACAAATCGAAGCAGAAGTTTTCGGATGTGAATTAATGTGGGCTGACGACACACCCCCTTCTGTTTTCAGCCATATTTTAAAAGACGCTAAAGATATCCCATGCAAATGTAAAATACCTAAGGAGACAGATGGCAGGATACCGGTGATTTTAGATGTCATGAAAAGACTGTCTAAGGAAATTGGCAACAAGACTGCATTGTATGGACTAATATGCGGTCCCTTCACTCTGGCATCTCATTTGAGAGGTAACGGGATATTTAGAGATATGATAAAGGATCCTGAGTATGTTAAAGATCTTGTTGGTTTTTGTGCTGAAGTAAACGTTAAAATGTCGGAATATTATATAAATTCCGGCATGGAGGTTATTGCTATCGTAGACCCCCTTGTAAGTCAAGTATCCAGTAAGCATTTTAGTCAATTACTTTCAGAATCATTCGAAGCCGTATTTAGTTTTATCAGGAGCAAAAATACATTTTCCTCTTTCTTTGTATGCGGTAACGCAACCAATCAAATCGAAGTCATGTGCAAGACAAATCCTGACGGCATCTCAGTAGATGAAAATGTAGATATAAAAAAAGCTAAAGAAATTACAGATAGATATAATATTGCAATAGGGGGTAATATTCCGCTTACCACCATAATGCTTCATGGGAATCAAAAGGATAACATGAAATATGTGGTGGATATGTTAAAAGACATATCCCATGAAAATCTGATCGTCAGTCCGGGGTGTGATATGCCCTATGATGTACCTATTGAAAATACAATCGGTGCAGCTCAAGCCATAATCAATCATAAAGAAGTCAGCGAAATGGTATCCAACTATGAATTTGTAGAAGCAGATATTGATGTAGAACTTCCTGATTATTTGAATCTTAAGCGACCTCTGGTAGAAGTATTTACTTTGGATTCTGCAACTTGTGCAGCATGTACATACATGTGGGGTGCCGTAAAAGAAGCAAAAGAATATTATGGCGATAAGATTGATATCATTGAGTACAAATATACCATCAAAGAAAATATTGCGAGATGTAAAAAAATGGGGGTCACAAACCTGCCCAGCATGTACATCAACGGAGAATTAAAATGGCTTTCCATTATACCCAGTAAAGACGAACTCTTAAGAGAAATTGATAAATACCTTTAATATTGGGAACATAAGGTTGGGGAGTAGGTATGGTTAGAATAGTAATATTGACCGGATTTCTAGGTGCGGGTAAAACAACATTATTAAAAGAAGTATTGAATTCGTTCATGGACCATAAAGTTGGTGTTATCATGAATGAATTTGGAGAAGTAGGCATTGATGGACGGATTATCGAAGATGAGACATTTGAAATGATTGAGCTTAACAATGGTTCTATATTCTGTGCCTGTTTAAAGGATAGCTTTATTCAATCCATTATTAAAATGCTGGAATTCAATTTGGATTATATATTCATAGAGTGTTCAGGAATATCTGACCCATCGAATATGAATCAAATCTCCCATATTGTAAAACAATCAAGTGTTCAAGCTTATGAATATGTGGGAAGTATATGCGTTGTAGATGGTGAATACTTTTTTGAAATACTGGATATGCTGCCGGCTGTAGAACGTCAAATTAAGTTTAGTAACGCCATAATCATTAATAAAATGGATTTAATAGATGAGGTTGGAGTAACGAAAATAAAAAAAGAAATCATAAAGATGAACCCAAAATCTAAAATATATGTAACCAGCTACTGTAAGGTAGATTACAAAAAAACAATAGCTGATTTAAAAAATGACGAGCTGTTAAATGAGGATTCCGTTAACACCCGGGAAAACAGACCTGTGAGCATTCGCTTAAGCTGTGAAGAATCTATAACAAGCCAATCATTTAGGCTCTTTTTAAAAGAGATCAGCCAATTCACATATCGGATAAAGGGTTTCTTCAAATTGGATAACAAATGGTATACGGTAAGTGTTGTAAAAAACACTGCAGAAATAATGTTTATGCAACAATCAGAAATAAAATCAGAAATTGTTATTATTTCATCCATCGGAATATCCATCATTACCAAAGTGCAAAAAGCATGGGAAAAATATATGGACGTCAATTTTATGATTCAATAGTAAAAATTTTCATAATTTGAGTATAATAATCGGTATAGACTATTGAATGATTGAATTTGAAAGGAGAAAACTAAATGTCATTTTCGGGGTTGCATTGTTCAAATATGATTCTTACGGATTTAATTGCGGGTACTGATGAAGAGGTTATTCAGACATTATGCGGATTAGCTTTGGAAAAGGGTTACATAGAAGAATTGTTTATAGAAAAAATAATAGAAAGGGAAAGAGATTTTCCAACCGGAATATGTACGGAGATTCCATTAGCAATACCTCATGTGCATGATGGTTGTTTACAATCATTTTTTTCAATGGCAACTTTAAAGGAGCCTGTTGCATTTGATCCAATGGATGGATCATCGGAAAAATTGAATGTTCAAATCGTCTTTCTTTTTGGGATAACAGATCCATCACAACAAACCAAAGTGCTGGTGAAGTTCTGTGAAATGTTTCAGAACAGCGGATTACTTAGAAAATTGATTCATACTGAAGATAAAGAGCAAATGATGGCCCTGTTAAAGGAAAACCTTGGTGACTATATTGTACTATAATTAGGGTTACTGAATGACTTCTTATTATTTGTAATCAGAGGATTTGATCAAAGCGTATGATAACGTATTCGTTCAGCAAGCCTAATTAACTTTATATTACAATAAATTATTACTATTTAAATTTATAAAAGGAGGATAGTATGAAAAGTCAAATCAAACTTGTAGTAGCATGTGGTGGGGGGATTTTTACTACTACCGTTGTAACCGACAAAATCAAGGATATTCTAAGAAAGGAAAAGATTAAATTTTCTATTTCTCCTCATAAGATTACTGAAATTCCTAATATCATCGGGGCGGACTTAATCATTGTAACGGGAAAAACGACTGAAGAAAATAAGCATGGAGTACCTGTAATGCTTGGTTTACCGTTATTCACAGGAGTAGGAGCGGAGGAATTTACCGAGCAGTTGGTTGCCAAAATTAAAAAAATACTAGCCGAATAAGGAGGGTAATTATGAATTTCCTAATTAGTATTGGTAATTCAATCAACTCAGTAATGGGTATATTTGGATCATCGATTTTTGTTCCAATAGTTGTTTTTATTATCAGCGTTGTTGTAGGAGCAGGCGTGAAAAAATCATTTCAAGGTGCTCTTTTTATGGGATTAGGACTCACAATGTTTAACGTCTTACTAGGTGCCCTGTTGGGCGGAATAGCGCCTTATGTTATAAACATGTCTAACAATGTTGGTATTACTTTACCTTTTGTTGATGTTGGCTGGCAAGGCGCATCTGTCATTGTATATTCAAATCAGTTAGGCTATATCTATCTTGCACTGGGTCTGGGTATTAATCTTTTACTATTTGCTATTAATTATACGGATACATTTCAACCTACGGATATTTGGAACTATTATCAGTTTGTATTCTGGGCTGTAATTGTTCAATTTGTAACAGGTAATTTTGGGCTGGGTATATTGGCAGCCGTATTTATGAATTTGATTGTGTTATTTATTGCAGATGTTATCGGGCCGTCACTTCAAGAATATTACGGGTATGAGGGTGTAACGCTTACAAGTGTGCCTTCTGCTGCAGCACCTTTTGCAATTATAGTAAGATGGTTATTAATTAAACTAAAAGTTAAAGACCGTGAATTAAGCGTACAAGGTTTATCGGATAAGTTTGGATTTTGGGGTGAGCCTGCAGCATTAGGGCTAATGGTAGGTTTGCTCATTACCGTATTGGGGTCAACAACTGCTCTGGGAAACACGGCTACATGGGCAAATATCCTAAAAACAATGTTAGTGGTATCCGGTGTTATGGTCATCTATCCATCCGTATCCGGTATGTTTGTTAAAGGGCTTGTACCTCTCAGCCAATCTATGAATGCAAGAATTAGATCTGGAAAAATGAAGCGGAAAAAGGTTTTTATTGCAATGGACCCTGCAATATTTTTCGGAGAGAGTTCTAATGTCACTGCCGGCATACTATTAATTCCAATTGTTTTTGCAATCTCTTTAGTGCTTCCGGGCAATGAGATTCTTATGCTTGCCGATATACCGGCAATGCCGTTTATGACCATAGCTTTTATTGCTGTATTTAGGGGAAATATATTAAATACGGTAGTAGCAGGAACGATATGGTATTCATTTGCAAATATACTGAATACGGATGTTTGCGGCGCATTCACAAAAGCTGCTGTTGCCGGAGGCGTTGGAGAATCTTTAAATGCAGTAGCGGATAGTGTTGCTCAAGGGCTTGGCGTTGCTTCATGGACAGTAGGTTCTAATCCAATACTTTGGGTGGTATTCAAAGCCTTTTCAGTAGAAGGAAATGCTAAATACATTACAATTGCTATTTGTGTGGTTGTTTATGGTATATTGTATTATATGTTTAAGAAAAACAAGAAAAAGTGGTATATGGCAGCCGGCGCAAGTGAAGAATTTTTACAAGAACAAGAAGCATCGGCTTAATAAATCAAATAATCAAACGTCATAAGATATCGCTTTAATTGAAAAGAATTCTTTAACGGTTATTGAGAATCGATTAAAGAATTCTTTGCTTATTAGAGCTTATTTCTGGTTGATTTTTTTAATATTTTGATAAACAGACCGATAAATCTGTTTATCTTGCCAAGATGCCTTTAAGGCTTCACGCATAGATTTTTGCAGATATGGTTTTCTTTCATCTATTTCCTTTCTCAAATCACCCTCCGTTATCCCTAATATTTCTTGTTCCTTCATTACGAAACAGCCGTTAATGAGTACGTGCTTAACCGATAGAGAAGAAGTATTGAAAATCAATTGGTTTGGAATAGATGTGTCTAAAATATTCAAAAAACTGTTTTTGTCTGCAACAACAAGATCAGCTGCCAGGTTAGGTTTTATTTCTCCTGAAGACCGGAGAAATCCCATGGCATAACTGCCATTTTTGGTGATCATCTCATATCCGTCTTTGACAGTAATCCAACGACGATAATCCGGCTCTCTAGTCCTTTGGATTAGCATGAAGAATCGGAGAATTTCCAGCATATTGTGGTTGGTTCCGCAGTTAACACCGTCGGACCCTAAGGCTATGGGAATATTTCGTTTGAGATAGTGTTCCAATGGAAAGATACCACTACCCAAAAAAAGATTGCTGGTGGGGTTGGAGACGGTTAAGATCTTTCTTTGGGCTATTAGGTCTAATTCCTTCTCCTTCATCCAGATACAATGGGCCAAAGAAGTCCGTTCTCCTAACAAACCAAATAGGTCTAATTGAGTGATAGGGGAGATACTGTGATCGGCGGACAGCCTTTGCCATTGCGTTTCCAGTACGTGGCAGTGAATCGGTAGATTAAACCTATGAGATAAATCAGAGGATGCCTTTAACAAGTCCTCATCAGCCCTTTGGGGAGAGTTGATACCTACCATGACCTGGAGATTTTTCTCAGGATAATGAAAATTATGAATGAAGTCTTCATAAAAATCCATATATTCTCTAACTGAAGGAAAAGAACCGGGTCCGTCTGACTTTGGAATTGCTGCTGCCATCCCATACAGCAGGTCACTGTCTCTAATATTATGAAGCATAGGAGCAAGACCTACTTTAAATCCGGAGGCTGCATAGATTTTAGCAGCAGCGTAAGCAGTTTTTAGGTGAGGAAGATGGTCAACACAAGTAGTTACACCGGCCCGAAGCATTTCACAGATGCCTAAAGAAGTGGAAAGCGCCATGTCTTCCTCGGTTAGAACTCGTCCCAGCGCAATGGTATCCCTTGACCAGAGTTCCAGCGGCTCACCGAAAGAAGTCCCTTTCAGAATGTTGGTATAAGAATGGCAATGGCTGTTGATCATGCCGGGCAATACAAAATCACCCTTTAAATCCAAACATTCTTCCCCCGGTTGGGGGATTAAATGTCCGCCTGTTTCCATGATATGATCTCTCAGCCGAATGTCCATTTTAGTAAAGAAGATATTCGAATCTTTATATTGTAATACGTTTCCATTTTGTAAAAGCATATTGACCTCGCAAAAAAAATTATAGTAAAGCGAAGAATTCTTTTAGATGCGCAGTATAATTACCCAAACAAATCAGATAGTGATTTCCAACCGGGGTGTTAAAAAACTTTTCAATTTCTACGTCGCAATGCAGACGAATCTGGCTGCGGCAGAGGTTGCATTCTTGGAGACTCTCTTTAATGACAGCACCGGAGATAAAGTAACGGTCAAGCATACCGGTGGCTTTGAAAATGGTAGCAGAGCCCGAAGGGATATCACCTGCGATGGCTACTCCAATGCCGGACTCAAAATGGGTATCCAATTTATAGCTGACAGGCATGTTAAGCGGCAGAGTGCAGTGGGCAAAAATGATTTCATTTTTTTGGCTGTTGACACGAGAGGGGTTGCATTGAAATACAGGTTGATTGGAAATCTTACCTAAAATAGCCATGGAGATTAAAGAAGGCAGGTCTCCTTCACATCCGCTGTAAATACCTTCTTGGTTTAATAAAGCTAAGCCAAGACAGCCGGTGTTTTTTACAGAGGTCAGTAGGTCGAAACAGCGTACACTGAAACCGTCCAGCTGGTACTTATTGACGATACGAGAGAATGCTCCGTATATTTCAAGGGCACCAATAATTTGTTCTTTGTTAAAATCCTGGTTCATCAAAGAGCGGCTGGATGCGTTATCCGGATAGGATTTCTTTTTTATTTCGTTTAAAAGCTCTGTCATGTCTATATCGATGACTTCGATGCCAATTGTTTTTCTGAGAGCAGCGTAGTCGATATGGGTAGAAATCAGCCAGTCGGAAGGCTTTCCAATTAAGCCCAGGCGAATACCTTTTAATGCCCTTTTTGTCTGGGCAGCACAATAAATTTGATCCAAAGCAGCTGCGACTTCTGCCTTTGAACCGTGAAGCAGTCGTCCTTTCTTTCCTTCGTTGGCCATGTACGTCATCATCTCCATGGAGGCCGACAAAGAATTATCACTGCCGCTGGTGATAAGAATGACAGGTTCCTTTAGAGACGGTAATGCTTCTTTGAACATACCCGCAGTTCCGCCAGAGGCTACATATACGATGGAAACCGTTTCTTTTTGGATTTCTTCAATGGGTGCTCTAATAAATAAGTTTCCGGTCTGCTGCTGGATAAATTGGAATAGCTCAAAAGATTGTTGTTCTAGAGTTGGGTTTGTGTGTAACATGCTTTGTAGATAAAGATATTTCATGAAACATTCCCCCTCTATGAAATATCATAAATGTTATTTTTAAATTCTTAACACGGTGGTCGTCCTACCTCATAAAATATCAAAATATTTTTATTCTGTCAATTATAATTTTAAAATTATTCTATATATCTTCGAATAAGATTGAATTCCAGCTTTTCTGTGATGAAATAACTGTCAGAATAGAAAACAGCAATGCCCTTGGCTGAATAATGTATTTGCTGTAAGAGTAGAAGGGCTTTTGGCTCAGTCAGAGAAAGCTTTTCCATTATGTCTTCACAGCTGAGTACAGCATGGATAGAACAGCTGGAAAAAGAAACCGGAATGTAATGATTGATGAAATTAAACAGAGAAGATTCATTCTTCTTTGAAAAGTCTTCCAACATGCCATGGGCATACGGAATGTAATCTTTTACAAAAACAATAGGCGTCTCATCGGCAGTTCTGACACGTTCTATGTATAAAACCTCCAAAGGAGTATCACTTCCCAGTTTTTTTGAAATCTCATCATCAGCCATACGGGTATCGAAATGAACGCTTTTGGTACCGGGGGTATATCCATGATCTGAAATGATTTTGGTTGTGCTATCCAGTGAGGCAATATTATACCGTATATTTTGATCGCATTTATAACGTGTAACAAAGGTGCCAACGCCATGACGTAGAATAACCAAACCTTGGTTTTCAAGTACCTTTAATGCTTCGCGCACAGTATTACGGCTGACGCCCAGCTGGGAAGCCAGTTTGCTCTCAGAGGGTAATTGATCCATAAAATCTGATTCATTAATCATCTTTAGAAGAACTTCTCTAACCTGAGAAGAAAGTGTTTTATTGGTTAATTTCATGATTACAAAACACTCCTTTCGTATTATTATATAGTGTCCTCAGTTTAGTATATTCTAAAACATTCTGTCAAGTGGCAGAAAGTAAAAAAAGAAGGAAAAAGTGTGATCAATCATGTTAACTATAATCTAAATATCAAGCAGTTATCTAGAAAAAAGTAAAATATTTCATCAAAATAAATAATTGACAGAATAATCAGACCGTGATAATATTCTTTTAACACGAGTGGTTGGACGACCAACAACATGATTAGGAGGTATTGTAAATGGACTTTAGTGAAGTTCGCAAAGAAGTGGTCAAGTTTTGTCACTTTGTCTATGAAAAGGGATATACGCAGGCCTCTGGAGGAAACTTAAGTTGTCGCGTTCCCGGAACAAGTCTCTTTGCAATTAAAAAAACTGCAGTCAACATGAGGGTTATGACGGAAGAGGATGTTGTAATTGTAGATGAGAATAAAGAAGTGGTATATGGAAATGGTATGCCATCAAAAGAAGCTGGATTTCATTTAGATGTTTTGAAGCTCCGTCCTGCAATAAACGCTTTTATCCATTGCCACCCGAATTATTCTGTTGCTCTTGCCAATAACGATATGGATTTGCCACTCACCACAGTTACATCAAAAAAAGCATTGGTTTATGTACCGAGGATTGAGTCCGCACCGGCAGGAAGTGATAAATTGCGGGAATATGTGGTTCAAGCATTTCAGACACATCAGGAGAGCAAGGGTATTCTAATGAAGGAACATGGTGTTTGCACAATAGGCGCATCTTTGGAAGAGGCTTATAATATTTTGGATTTGATTGAACAAACGGCTAAACAAGCCTGCATTCAAGTTCAGGTAGCGCAAAACAGAAAAATGTTTAGGGAATTATTTAATGTATAGACGGGGGAAAAAAGTGGATAGAATAGTAGAATTAACGCAGCAGTGGAAATCAGAAGGGCTTATGATGCCGCTTTGGGTAGAAGAAAATCATCTGTGCATGATCGACCAGCTGGCTCTTCCGAATACGGCATCGATTGTC
>JANQMT010000190.1:0-31792 GCA_028279945.1 Clostridia bacterium | reverse complement strand
TGCTAACAAACGTCCTGTTTGTTCACGACTTTTATAGTCCATCTACCACCTAAATTTTCTGACCAAATGAACACAAAAAAACAAATATTCATACACCTGTATTCATTTTTCTAGTATTTTTTCGATAAGCTAAACTACTCATTTAACAATGAGTAGTTCAGACTGTAACCAATAAAATAATTCTAATATACAAACAGTCCCATTAATATCAATACAATTGAAAATATCAAAACGCCTACATTAAGCTTAAACATTCTCTTTTTGTCGTTAAGCAGTGCAGATCCAAAAGCTCTAAAAGCATCATAATTAAATAAAATAGCACTAATTTTAATCAGCGTAGCAGACATAATGATTGCAATAATCCAGCTATACTTTACATCTGTAACAACAACCTGATACCATGTGAATATTACGATTAAATATCCTAGAAAACCAAAAAAATTGATAAATTTTGGTTTCTTTTTCATGTAAACTTTGTCTAATTCCCATGCCTTCCACTTTTCTCCCATTATACCCATGGCAATTCTTGAACCAATCCCAATAAGGGCCCATATGAAACATATTGCTTTAAAATAAATAACTCCTGACATTTTTATCCGCCTACCTTTCTATCTATAAGATTACGATAACATATCTTTTTTATGACTTATTAGTCATATGACTAACAAGTCATATTATCTCATTTTTCTTTCGTACTGTCAACAGTTATTTAGAAGCTTTCAAAACTTCGCCTGTATAACTTCCGCTGGTATCGGCCACATCATCTGGAGTTCCTTGTGCCACAATCCTACCCCCCTGTTCTCCTCCCTCAGGACCAATATCAATAATCCAGTCTGAATTTTTGATGATATCCACATTATGTTCTATTACCAGCACAGTATTTCCGGCTTCAGTTATTCTATTTAAAATATCTAACAGATTTTGAACATCTGCAAAGTGTAAGCCTGTAGTGGGTTCATCCAATATATAAAGTGTTTTTCCTGTATCCGTTTTGCTTAATTCTTTGGCCAACTTTATTCTCTGAGCTTCTCCTCCGGATAAGGTTAAAGCACTTTGCCCAAGTTTTATATACCCTAACCCTACATCAAATAGCGTTTGAAGTACGCGCTTTATCTTCTCATCGTCACTAAAGAATGATAGAGCTTCCTCAACGTTCATGTCCAGCACATCGGCTATGGTTTTTTCGTTATATTTTATCTCCAATGTTTCAGCATTGAATCGCTTACCGTTACAGTTAAGACATTCTACCCATACATCCGGCATGAAGTGCATTTGTACACATTTACGCCCCTCTCCTTTACATGCCTCACACTGACCTTCTTTACTGTTAAAGCTGAATCGATTCTGCTTATACCCTCTTTCTTTTGACGCCTTGGTTTTAGCAAATCGTTTTCTTATATCCTCAAATACGCCTGTATAAGTTGCAGGATTTGAACGAGGTGTACGTCCAATTGGCTGTTGAGAAACATTAATGACATGATCAATGTTTTCAGCACCTTCTATTTTATCGTGATCGCCCTGCATCTCTTCTACATTATCCAGAAGTCTTGAAAGAGCAGGATACAAAGTTTTAGCGATCAAACTACTCTTTCCTGACCCGCTTACCCCTGTAATGCAAGTCATGATTCCAAGGGGAAAATTCACATCTATGTTTTTTAAATTATTTTCTTTGGCCCCTATTAATTTGATCCAGCCAATAGGTGTATTTCTTCTATTTATTTTTAATCCTACTTGTTTTACATGCTTCAAATACATTCCTGTTTCAGAATCAGGATAATTTAAGATGTCTTTTGGAGTCCCTTCTGCAATAACTTTGCCGCCATTTATTCCTGCACCTGGGCCTATATCAATGATCCTATCTGCTTCAAGCATTATATCTCTATTATGCTCAACGACTATAACGGTATTGCCTTTGTCTCTTAATTGCTTCAATGTCTTAATGATGTATTTATAATCTTTAGCATGTAATCCCATAGAAGGTTCATCTAATATATACAAAAGATTAGTTAACCCACTATCTAATTGATTCGCAAGTCTTAATCGCTGCGCTTCACCATTGGACAGAGTAGGAATAGCACGATCCAGCGCCAAATATTGTACCCCTACTTTAATCAAATTATCCAATGAATGATAGATATCCTTTAATATCTGATAAGCTATTTTGTACTGCTCTTTGCTGAGCTGTTTTGGCAGACCGTTTACCCATCCTTTTAATTCTTCTATTGTCATGGATGCAGTTTGAGGGAATCTCATACCTGCCATGGTTACCATTCGACCTTCAGCGTTAAGTCGTTCACCGTGACATCCGTTACATTCTTTTTCCCTCATAAAGTCTTTTACTATTCGATTGGCACTGTCGCCATTGTTTTCTTTAAACAGTCGTGTTATCACGTTATATGCGCCTTCAACCGGTCGAATGATCTCACCTTTTCTTCCATTAGAATTTTCGTAAACAAAGGTAACTTTTCTATCATTTGAGCCATATAGGGCTTGATGCTTAAATTCTTGAGGTAATTGATTCCAAGGCAATTCAAGATCAACATTCATTTCTTCGGCAAGTGCTAATATTTCTCCTCTCATCCAGTTTGCATTTGGCTTTTTCCTATGCTTTCGTAAGTTCCCCCACCAAGGGGATGCCTCATCAAGAATTGATAAATTAGGATTGGGTACGATCAAACCTTCCTCTACTTCAAGCTTTACCCCAAGACCTTTACAAATTGGGCACATACTCTCAGGGTTATTAAAACTAAAAGTTGAAGACGTCAAATCAAAGAAAACTCTATTGCAATGATAGCACATATTTTTAGAAGAAAAGAAAAACTCTTGATTTTCATTAAGGGTAACGGTTATGGCTCCTTTTCCCTTTTCAAGCCCCAGCCTTACATAGTTTTTAAGTGCTTTAACAAAGTCATTGTTTTTTTCTTCCGGAACAACAAAGCGCTTAACAATGTTGTCACTATTATAGGCTTGTATCTTTAACTCAGACTTCGGTAATAACAAAGATAGTATCCTGGTTATCTCCTCCGGATGTAAAGGATTAACAGCACGACCACATTCCGGACAGTGTCTTGTTCCTATTTTTGAAAATAGTAATTTTAAGTAATCATATAATCCGGTATAGGTTCCTAAGGTAGATCTTCTATTTCTGCCAATACTTTTTTGTTCAATGGCAATAGCCGGAGAAAGTCCGGTGATTTGATCTACATCCGGTTTTTCTAATTGTTCAAATACCGACCTACTCGTGGTAGACATGCTGTCAAGAAAGCGCCTTTGGCTTTCAGCATAAATGGTTTCAAATGCAAGGCTTGATTTTCCGCTTCCACTCACTCCGGTAATGACTGTTATTTTATTTTTAGGAATCGATAAATCAACGTTATCAAGGTTATTTTGTCTTGCACCTTTTATTATAATCTCGTCATAACTATAGTCCTCCAAGGTAGTCTTATCTTGGAAAACATTTTCAGTTGAGGCTATGTTTGAGTCCCTCTCAGATATATACGCTTTAATCCGATTTACATCCGCTTTTACAATCTCCATATCATGTAAATCATCTTCTAATTTTCTTTCCTCTAACCATTCCGGCCAATGCTCCAGCCAATGAGGGACATAGAATTCCTTAACTCTATCATACAAAGGGATATATGGTACTACATTGACCATTGGGGTATTATCAAAAGTATCTAATCCCGATACTTTTATTTGTTTCTTATCAATATCTATATCCAGAATACTGGCAGTTGTTATAGCAATAGGATTAGGACGAACTGGTGATCTGGTAGCAAAAATGCCTGTTTTAGGAGCATTTTCATAAGGTGGATTGCATTGAGTTATTTTTCTGTATTGGGCCTTATCGAATCTATCAAACCACCAAAAAATTTTTATATGGGAAAATTGCGAAAAAACGTGTATATCAACCTTATCACTATTAAAATTGAGGAAAAACTCGCCTTCCTCTTTTCTTATATTTCCTATCTGTTCAATTGAACAGCTTTTATCATGATCCAAATCCAAGGGGCTTTTAATGTCTAACGCCATTTTTTTATTGCTTTTTACTTGGTCCTGTCTCCAATTTGGCCATTGTTTCATGAAATCAGGCACTTTAAATTTTTCTACTCTGTCCTCACATGGAAAGTAAGGCTTTATATCATATATCATGGCGTCTTTTTTAAAATAAACACGGTCCAGTTCAATCATACCTGCTTTTTTATCTATATTCAGTATTTTAGCAGTGAAAGATGTAATGCTATTTATCTTATCAACGTTTTGATTCAAATTATTTCTACAACCTTGGATGTCACATTTTTCATTGGGCTTACAAAAGATTAAAGCATGACTGAACAAATCCAAATATTTTAAAGCTTGAATATAATCAGCTGCCAGATGTACGTAAGTGTGCTCCTCTCTTACAATAAGTTTTCCAATAGGCAATAGGTTAAAATACTTCGTTTCCATTACTTTATTTAAGACCATTTTTATACTCCTTTTCATTGAGAACATTTGTTTTTCACTGAGTATTATAACAATTTTAATTTTAAACAGTTTGCCGCTCTTTGCTTTTCACTATGCAATTCTTGCTTTTTTCTGTTAAAAAAAGACAACCACCTTTGCTTTTTCAAGCATTGATGGTTGTCTTTAAAACTATTTAAGAAAAACCTTTGGTTAATTGGTTATTTCTCTCTAATGATTTTACTTGCAGTTATCTGCGCAGAGTCAGCTTCACTGGCGGGATATACCGTTATTGTATCGGCAATAGCAAGATCAGAGTAATTAAAGTTTACAGCCGTTTCATGTGTCACATACACTTTATACATTTCACTTGCTGTATCCATATTTTCACCCAAAATAACCATTGAGCCATCATTGGTTCGAGTGATATCTTTAACTGTAAGACCTTGTTTCTCGCTTTCATCATATATCTCTAATATGGTTTTTTCTTCCCCTTCTTCTACGTAATCAACCGTTACCACAGCACCTTTTTCTATGGTGAATGCTTTATTGGTTTTAAAGTCAATATCACCGTTTTCTGCGGTAATGGAGACAGAATTTT
Source organism: Clostridia bacterium (assembly GCA_028279945.1). Taxonomy (GTDB): domain Bacteria; phylum Bacillota; class Clostridia; order Peptostreptococcales; family JAAYPU01; genus JAKSCF01. The sequence goes on along the minus strand of JANQMT010000190.1, from coordinate 26,745 downwards.
CACTCTTATCCTTAATTTTACCGGATACTTCTAATATTGGCTGTCCCATGGTTGTAAATCTTGTATCAAAATTATTTATCTTATATTCAACCAATTCATATACGTTTTCATTTTCTATAATACCAACTGTTTGGCCTAAATAAAAATCTTCAAATTCTTGGACTTCAAATTCTTCTGCTGTATCTCCTGTAAGAATCATGACCCCTCTATTCGTAAATCCTACAATCTCGCCAATTGTCTTATAGGGATCATCATTATATAATACTTTTTTTGCAGTAGTTTGCATTGGATAAGACTCTAAAACAACATCTATCTCAAATATTACTTTATTGCCTACAAGAAATTCATCACTAACCCCTTCAGCAAACTTTGTCTTTTCATCTATTGTGACCACATAATCTGTTTCACCATCTTCTCTTGTGCTGATAGCGATTCCTGTCTCATGAACTTGTGTAACAATTCCCTCTAGTTTTGTATAATTGGTGTCTGTAGAACCACATCCGGTCATAATCAAGCACATAGTCAGGGTTAAAATAAGTAAGATTTTTCTCATATCCCTCTCCTTACAACTATTTGATCTTATTTTCAATTTATTAGACTAATTTAATTCATAAAAGGTTCCATAATTCTAAATTATTTTTTTACATTTATTGTCATGATTTTGCCATCAAACTGTCACAAGAATGCTTTATAGTGATAATGGAAATTTTATCTATTTGGAGGATATGAATATGAATCTATTTAAAAAAAGTCTTTTACTTATTATGGCTCTAAGTATAAGCGCACCTTTCTTGGTTGGATGCTCAGATCGTGAAGATCCGGAATCTATACCTGTAGAAGAAAGTATATTGGAAAAGGAGCAGGATTTTGAAGAAGAACTATCAGAAGAGAATCTGGATTCTGAAGAAGATAGTTTGAATGATGCGCCGGATATCATACAAGAGGAAAGCGATGCAATAATTGAAAAAGAAAGTAAAACCGAATCAAAAGATTTAAGCTCTGAAGAAACAAAAAACATTTCAACAGATCAAAAACCACTTAAAGAGAAAGATATAAAATTAAATCCTGAGGAAGATGCTGCTATGGTTCTGGAAAAGTTTAAAATGGCTTTAAATGATTTAGTTGAAGATGGTACTATAAGCGCAGACAAATCACAAACCATCTTAGATTCAATTAATATTTCTTTTGAAAACAATGTGCAGCCAAAAGATATTCTAAGTGAACTGATTACAGATAACGTTATCACTCAATCAGATGCTGATGCCATTAAAAGTAAAATGGGCGGTCATGGACCTAAAACTAAAAATGATTAAGTGCATTGAAATTAAATAAAACAATAGTTCACCACAAAAAATCTAGCATGCAAACTTGCACACGCTAGATTTTCTTTACGCATTCTTAACATTTCAAAAAAAGCTTTTTCTAATAATAAGACTCTGATTATATTTTATATGTTTAAAATTTAATTTGTTGGGTATTTACTATTATAGATTACTTAATTAGGAGGAAAATAAAATGACAAAAAAGCTTGAAATTTATAAATGTGAACATTGTGGAAATATTGTAGAAGTGTTTATAGGTGATGGTGCACCGATTGTCTGTTGCGGCGTTAATATGGTTTTACAAGAAGAGCAGACAGCTGATCAGTCAAAAGAAAAACATGTGCCTTATATTGAAGAAGTAGCCGACGGATATAAAGTAAGAATCGGCCAAAATCAAAACCATCCTATGATGGAAAAACACTTCATACAATGGATTGAATTGATTGTTGGAGATAGAATCTATCGAAAAGAGTTAAAACCAAATGATGCACCTGAAGCAGAGTTCAAGATTGAAAAATCAGATCATGTAGTAGCAAGAGAATATTGTAATATCCATGGCTTATGGAAAGCTGCCCTTTAAATAAAATATAAATAGAATCAACGTTCTCCTCATAATATAGACAACGAAATATGTTAAAAACATGTAGATCGTTGTCTATTTATTATACTATAATGACTTTTTATTACAAAATATTCTATCTTATTACAATTATACCCTTCCCTTACAGAACATAATATTGTATAATACTGAAAAGGATTGTTAAGAAGTAACTTAATAGTGATATGAGGTATCCACCTCATACAGTTTAATATACATATTTTCAGAAAATGTAAAGGAGGTTAATTGATGAAGGCGACTGGAATTATAAGGAAAGTTGATCAGTTAGGAAGAATTGTTGTTCCAAAAGAATTGCGAAGACTTCTACATATAGACGTAAACGAACCTGTAGAAATCTTTGTGGATGAAGACACTATTTATCTTAGAAAATATAACCCAGCCTGCATATTCTGCGGACAAGCCAAAAACCTTGCAAGATATAAAGATAAGTTAGTTTGTAAAGAGTGCTTAGAGAAAATTTAATATTTTCTAATATAATGTATAATGAGAGGCAATACCCCTCTCATTATTTTTTATATAATAGATAATATTTTTTTATGCTTTAAACTTATAACCTACCCCCCATATGGTCATAATATATTGTGGATTTGAAGGATCATATTCTATTTTTTCTCTGAGTTTTCTGATATGAACGGTTAAAGTGGGTATGTCTTCCTCTGCATCAAATCCCCATACCTTTGTAAATATTTCTTCCTTAGTAAAAACCTTATTAACAGTGCCTACTAACAGCATTAGTAATTCAAATTCTTTATTGGTTAATTCCACTTCATTACCATTTACAAAAATCTCTCTTTTTTCTGGGTCTATGACCAGCCCCCTATGCTCAATAACCTCTTTGGGCTTTATTTTATTATTTTTTAACAGCTCATATCTATTAATGTGTGCTTTTACCCTAGCTACTAATTCATTCGGGCTAAACGGTTTTGTAACATAATCATCTATTCCTAATCCTAATCCTCTTATTTTATCAATCTCATCATTTCTTGCGGTTACCATAATAGCCGGCGTATCTTTTTGCTTTCTTAAGGCTTTGATAATCGAAAACCCATCCATTCCACTTAACATGACATCAATCAAGATGAGATTATAGTCTTCATCCAAAGCTCTTTTTAACCCCTTGACACCGTCATGTTCGATATCAACATCAAACCCAGATACTTCTAAATAGTCTCTTTCAACTTCACTGATAGAAATATCATCTTCAATTATTAATATTTTCTTCATGCCCATAATGACCCTCCCTATCAAGAACAATAATGATTTCCAAGCCTTCGTTTACCTGACATTTTGCATTAATGGTGCCATTATGAGACTCAATAATGGCTTTCGTAATGGCTAATCCTATACCGCTGCCTGCTGTATTTTGATTTCTTGACTCGTCTTCTCTATAAAATTTTTCAAACAATTGTATTAGATTTTTTTGTTTTACACCTTTGCCATTGTCTTTTATAGACAGAACAATACAATGATTTTCGTCTTCTGTTAGATTCACATTCATAATTAGCGGATCAACCGAAGCATATTTTACCGAATTCTCAAATATATTAAATATTGCTCTTTTCATTTTTTCTAAATCTATATGAATCATATAATCATATGAATGGTCAAAATTATAATTTATTTTTCCATCAATCTTTTCTAGGTCATAACTAAACTCATCTACAAGGTCTTGAATGAACATCATAAAATCAACTTTTTCTTTTTTTATAACTTCCACTCCTGTCTCAATCTGTGAAAAAACTTTAAGCTCATCAAGCATCACTTTCATATCATCCGATTTCTTCAATATATTGGATAAATACGCATCCATTTTTTCCGGCGTATTTACCACACCATCTTTAATGGCTTCAACGTGGACTTTTATCGAAGTTAAAGGGGTTTTTAAATCGTGTGACAGATTATTAATAAAGTCATTACGAGCATCTTCTAATTTCTCTTTTTGTATCTCACTCTCGTTTAGCTTTTCTGCCATATTATTAAATGAGTCGATTAAAATGCCCATTTCATTTCTCACCCTTGAATTATCTATTTTATATCGATAATTAGTTTTTTCTATTTCCTTCATCCCTATCAGCATGTTCTCCAAAGGCTTTGTAATGCTTCTGGAAACTAAATAAGCATACAACGAATAAAGCCCTAAAGATGCGAGAAACATATACATGAATCTTGACATAATGGCTCTTACAATATTTTTTGCCGTATTGCTGGATTTATAAAATAAAACAATACTCCCTTGATCACCATTATCATAATAAAAATCTTGTTGACCAATTACAACATGATTCGCTTTCTGACCAAACCCTTCATCTTCTAAAAATACACCCGATTTAAATTCCGGCATGGTGTATAATAATATTTCTAATTCCTCATCTGTCATTGCTTCACTTATCAATTGGGGATAATAGAATACATCATCGTTTCTTCTAAATAACACAGAGGTATCACTTTTTTTCTCTATATCAATCATTGGTAATACCATGTCTAATAGTTCTTTTTCATTTGAAATTATTTCGGGTTCATCGATTACAATACCATTTAAAACACGTCCTACTTTTTCAGCATATAAATAATTTTCCGATATATCCCCCTGATCTATTCCTATTAATATTTTAAAAAGGTTATATTGACTTGAGAATGAATAATATATCAGCAAGGTTAAAGCAGGTAATACCAATGATATTACAAAAACTCTCATCATGCTTGAACGTATCTTGGTTCTTTTAAATGGGTTAATCTTCTTCATTCTGCACCTATTCTTCTTTTTGATATTATCATATCATATTTTAAAATAAGTTGTTAGCAGGCGTCACTACTGGGCTAATTTAACATAAGCTCCGTCTGTGATCTTATCTTTGCCTGTAGTAATAACCATATCTCCTTCTTTGATGTCCCCTGATATTTCAACCATATCGTTATCCTCTATACCTTTTTTAATGATTACTTTTTTTGCCTGATTATCATTTATGGTATATACGTATTGTTCCTCATCTTTTGCAATAATCGCTTTCTCAGGTATCAATAATGTATTTTCTCTTGAATTTGTATAAATATACAGTTCTGCAAACATGCCGGGTTTTATTACTCCGCTGCTGTCTATAATATCTATTTCAATTGGATAAGATCCGTTTTGAGCTGAGTAGGATATAGATGATACCGTACCTTTTAGTGATACTTCTGCCGTGGATACATGGATCAGTACTTCTTGACCTTCTTCTATCTTATTGATATGTTTTGATGACACACTGGAAGTAACTTTTAGTGTGTCATCTGCAATAACAGTCATCCCATTTTGCTGTGTTACAGACATACCTGCTTCAACTGTTCTTGATGTTACGATACCATCTTCAGGACTCTTTATAATATAATAATCTTTCTTCTCTGAAATTGAAGCCAGAAGCGTACTATAATTGTTTTGGACATTGTTATAATCTTGCTCAGCGCTTTCATATTTTAGTTTTGCGTTTTCCAAGTCATAGTCTGATACGGCTTTTTCTACATGAAGCTTTTGCATATCTTTATAAGTTTTCTCAGCCAGTTCATAGGCGTTTTTTGATACATTCAACCCATTGGTAAGCTGGGTTTTCTGAGAGTTCATTTCAATATTGAATTCATCCATTTCTAATTCATATAAGACCTGATCTTTCATTACTGTATCCCCTACTTCAACATAAACTTTTTTCACAGTTCCTGCTGTCATTGGATTGACCTCAAAAGACTTGGCCGGTTCTATCTCTCCTATTGTAAACACTTTATCTGTTATGGTTCCCTTTATAGCAGCCTCTGCCTTAACCAAAACCCTATCATTTGCAGCATCTGCAATTGGAATATCATTGCTTTTGGATTTGATGACGAATCCGGCACTCACCAGTACAGCAACTCCAACTATGCCTAGTATAGCTATTTTCAAATTCTTTTTCATGTTAATATCCTCTACTTTCTTTTTTAAACAATTTTATATTCATGAGTTGATGGATTAACGTCATGCCTGAGCTATTAAATCCATAGTAAGTCAAAGGAATTAATAATAAGGTTAACGCTGCTGAAGCAAATAATCCAAAGATTAAGGTACATCCTAGTTGGCTAAATGTTTCATTATACAGCGCCAGTGGCAATACACCACCCATCGTTGTCAAAGATGTTGCTAATACCGGAACAATTCTAATTTTTACAGCTTCTACTATGGCTTCTCTCAAAGGCATATTATTCTTTAAGTTGTAGTTTGTAAAATCAATCAGTACAATGGCTTCATTAACAGCAATTCCTACTAATGCTACAATTCCAAACATGGCATAAAAACCTAGGTTATTACCTGTTAGGATCAACCCCCATATCACTCCGATAATCGAAAATGGTACACTTAGTAATATGACTATGGGCTGCCCCAATGAATTGAACTGGAATACTAAAACGATATACACAAGTAATATGGCTATCATAAAGTTTTTTCCCATGTTACTCAATTGCTTATTCAGCTCTTCTGCATTACCGGCTTCAACACGTTCAATATTAGAAGGAAGCTGTATACTTTTTGAAGCTTTGGTAAAACGCCTCATAACTTCATTGTCGTTGTAGCCCTCTTGCACATCTGCCTCGACAAAGACTATTTTTTGGCCATCTTCTCTAGTTATTAATGACATGCCGTCTTTATATTCGATAACAGCTATGTCATGAAAGTTAACCATCTCACCTTTGTAATTCTTGAAAAACAGTTTATCAAAATCCTCTACTGAATCAATTCTATCTTCTGAATAGTACAGAGATATATCGTATTCTTCACTGTTTTCTTTATAGATGCCTATCTTCGCACCTGATATTTGATTCCGTATTTCATTGCTTACCTGTGCTATATTCAATCCATAAAAAGCTGCTTTGTTGTTATCTATATTAATGATGAGTTCCTTTAGGCCGCCTTCAATAGATATCTCAGGATTTTCTATACCCTCTACAGTTTCTAGTACATTGAAATATTCTTCAGCGTACATTTCAAGTTCGTCAAAATCATCCCCCTTTAAACCAATGCTTACAGGCGCACCGCTGCTCATTTTATCCATATCTGTAACAGGTTTAACTTTAATGTCTGCACCGGCTACGAACCCAACCTCTTCTTTTAATAATTCAACCATCTCAAAACCTGATTGCTGTCTTATTTCTTTATCTACAAGCTCTATATCAATTTGGCCTTTATGAGCCCCTTCATTTCCAACAGTAATGATGAATGATTCAATGTCTTCATAGTTATATAATTTTTTTTCTATTTCAAAGGCAACATCCCTTGTATCTTTAAGTAACGTTCCTACCGGCATTTCAATTTCAATTTTTACTGAAGAAGGTTCTCTTTCCGGAAAAAGCTCCAGCTTTAATAGCCCTGCAGGAATAGTCGCTATTGAAGTAATGAGCACTGCTACAGCAATAACATATACCATTATTTTCTTTTTATTGTTTTCTAATAATTCATGTAAGAATCCACAATATTTATCTATAAACCCTACATGATCTGGACCTTTAGTTTTAACAGCATTCTTTTCTTTTATCAGATATATTCCGAGAAATACCAATGCTGCTATAATGGATGAAAATAGGATTTTGCCTTCATTTGAAAAAGCTAAAAGCGCTAACACAAATATGAATATTCCCGGTAAGTGCTTTCTTATTTTACTGGTGTGCTCTTCACTTGATTTTTTCTCTTCTTTTTTCTTGTGCGCTGATAAAAACTTTGCACACAACGTAGGTGTAACTACCATTGATATGAGTAACGATGCCAATATAATGGAAATGATTACTTTAGGCATACTGCTTAAGAATTTCCCGGCTGTTCCTGGTGTCATTGCAACAGGAATAAATGCTAATACTGTTGTCAGCGTTGCTGCAAATATTGCTGGGCCGACTTGATTGATACCAAATTTTGATGCCGTTTCTTTATCAACATTTTGTTCTCTTAAACGGTCAACATTCTCCATAACTACAATGGCATTGTCTACCAACAGCCCTAGAGCAATAATAAATCCTGTTAAAGTTATTGAGTTAATGGTCAATCCTATGGTATTCATTACCAATATGGTAATGAGTAATGAAAATGGTATTACGGATGAAACAATAAGCGCTTCGTTTAAACCAATGAAGATATAAAGCACCATAATAACTACAATCAATCCGCCAAAGGCATTGCCCAATACGTCAGACAAGGTATCTCCTACATCAACGCTTTGATCAGATGTAATTTCCACCGTTATATCCGAAGGAAATAAAACTCCGCTTTTTGCATCCAGCATATCTTTTATTTCTTCACAAGGGACCATAACGTCGTACCCAGTTTCTCTATAAACTTTTAGGTTAATGGTTGGTGTCACCATTTGCTCAGAACTGCTCTCTTGTATATAGGTATATGAGTAAGTGTCTACATCTTTATGGCTGTCTTTTACTTCTGCAATATCTTTTAAAAATACTGTGCCGGTAGCATTACTAGATACTATTAGATTTTCAATTTCTTCTACAGATTTAAAAGCCTCATCTACTCTGATATTGATAAGTTGGCTGTCTAATTCTTTGTCTCCGGCAGGTAAATTTATATTGGAATATTGTAAGGCGTTTTTAACAGCATCAGCATCCAATCCGTATTCCATCATTTTGTTAAAATCTAAAATGACCTGAATCTCTCTTTCATACCCCCCAAAGATATCGACATTTCGGACACCTGCAACACCTTCTATTTCATCCTGAATTCTATCCGCATATGTTTTTAAATCTATCAGATCATAATCACCGGTTAAAGTCATTGAAATAATAGGAATTTCACCAGTTTCAATCGCTTTTACATATGGGTCATAAGCCCCTTCAGGCAAAATAAATCCCCTTACTTCATTATTGACTTCTGTTTCTGCAACAATCATATCTGTTCCATCTTCAAACCAAAGCTTGATAAGTGATGATCCATTCTCAGTATCTGATTCCATTTTGTCTAAGCCTTCTACACTGGTAAATCTACTCTCTAAGGGATCTGTAATCAAATTTTCGATGTCTTCAACTGATCCTCCCGGATAAATCGTGTTTACAACAATAACATTGAGTGAGACATCCGGTAATATCTCTTTCGGCATTGAATTATAGGTACTGATACCTATTAATAATATTGCTGCCATAAACAAAAACACGACTTTGTATTTTTTTATGAAATAACTGGCTATCTTCCCGAAAAAATTTAATTCTTGATTCAATTCAGGAATATCTTTATGGGTACTGCTTTTATGTTCCAAAATTTTTTCCTCCCAATATTATGTAATCATTTTAATTATAGAGCGGTATTCTTAAATAATTTCTATGGAATCATAAACAATTCTTAAATAAATTCTTAATTATTTCTAAATTTATTTTGGGTGGGGCTTATTTTAAGCTAAATAGAAAAAACCGGTGGGTATCATTCCCAAAACCGGCTTTGATAATGTCAATGCAAATAAAAAAGTATAGAAAGATTTCTACCTTTCTATACTCTTTTAATATCGGAAACACGGAAATCTCTAAATGCTCTCCGACTATATATTATGTTTATATCCAAATCTTTGTGAAAAATACTTAGAAAAAATTTAATAAATTTCACACTTCGCTTTCCCTATCTTAATAAAAATTTATAGTATTGTTTATTCAAATCTTAGTGCATCAATAGGCTTGAGTTTTGCTGCCTTATTAGCCGGATATATACCAAATACTATCCCTATAAAGGCTGAAAATGCTACGGCTAAAATCATAACATGTATCTTGATTTCCGGCTTCAACGGCGTAAGCACACCTACTGCATAGCCAACTATTCCGGCAAGCAACAGACCAATAATGCCCCCTATTCCGCTAACAATGGCAGCCTCTACTAAAAACTGGCTAACAATGGTTCTTCTTTTAGCCCCTATGGCCTTTCTTATCCCTATCTCCTTTGTTCTTTCCGTTACTGAAACAAACATAATGTTCATGATGCCTATTCCTCCCACCAAAAGAGAAATACCGGCGATGCCTCCCAATCCTATAGATAGTATTCTAAGAATTTTATTTAATTCACCCAGTTCTTTTTCAGGCGTATACACATAATAATCTCTGTATCTTCCACCTTCGTAATCATCCCCGGTTTCATCTTCAATGCCTTCTCTATAGTGTTTCATCAAAGCCTCGTCAACCTGTTTTGAAAGCTGCAGCACTTCTTCTTTTGAAGCTGCACCTAATGTAACATGTGTTATATAATGGTTGGCAATGTCTCTGGTAAAAGAAGTGATGGGGATATAGACTTCTTCTCTAACATAATTAAATATACTGGCTTCCCCGCTGTTAATAAGGCCTACAACTTTATAGTCAATGCCTTTTATGGATATAAACCGGCCAATGGGATTCTCTCCCGCAAAGAATTTTTCTTTAACTTTATCATTAATGACAACGCTATTAATTTTTCTGTTTACATCAATAGGACAAATCGTTCTTCCCTCCGCTAATTGTACATTTTTCATTGCAAAATAGTGGTCATTAATACCTTTAATACTAATATGTTCTTTTACTTTTTTATATTGCACAAGATTATTGGATTCCATCTCAGGAGAAATATGCTTGGCATCAAATTCCTCATAAAATTTCATGACTTCATTGTATTTCATATTTTTACTCTGATTTCTGCTGAATGTCATGACTTTAATAGTCTGCGCTTCTTTAAAAAGATTTTCATTGATATAATTGGTTAAACCTTGACCCAAGGACACGATGACAACTATTGAAAATACACCAATTATCACACCCAGCATTGTCAGTATGGATCTTAATTTATTGGCAAAAATCTCTTTAAAAGAGAGTTTGATTGTAGTCTTTAAGTTCATATTTTTCCCCTTTATATGATTTCTCCATCTCTAATATGGACAATTCGTCTGGCTAGCTTTGCAATATCATGGTTATGAGTAATAAGCACTAAAGTCATACCCTTTTTATTTAATGCCATTAAGATTTTTATAACTTCTTCAGTTGATTTACTGTCAAGGTTTCCCGTTGGCTCATCAGCTAATATTACCGGTGGATTACCGGCTATCGCCCTTGCTATAGCTACCCTTTGCTGCTGACCTCCTGACAATTCCGTAGGATTATGCTTGATTCTATCTGAAAGACCTACCATATCCAAGGCATTCATAACGCGTTCATGTCTTTCCTGCTTGGAGAAACCACCGTATATCAGAGGTAATTCAACGTTTTCATAAGCAGTTAATTTTGTAAGCAAATTAAACTTTTGAAAAATAAATCCTATATTTTTATTTCTAACATCACTTAACGCCTCTTCGGTATAAGTCGTAATGTCTTTTCCATTTAAGAAATAGTCACCCGTTGTCATGATGTCTAGGCAACCCATAATGTTCATCAAAGTTGATTTTCCTGAACCACTGGCTCCCATGATAGAAACCAAATCCCCTTCTTTTACTAAAATATCTATACCTTTCAACACTTCTACTTTCAGTTTGCCTGTATCATATACCTTGGTAATTTTTTTCATATCAATTACTGGACGTATCATTTTATTACAATATCCCCTTCTTTAAGATTGCCTTCTACTTCTACAAAGTCACTTGATGCAATACCTATACTTACGCTGACTTCCTCTGTTGTCTCATCTTCCTGTTTTATATTGACAAAATAATCATCACCTACGGCACTTATGTAATCAATAGGCACAAGCAGCACATTCTGTTTAGCTGCTAACACTACTTTGACTTTAGCATTCATTCCGATTCTTAGTTTTTCTAGTTCATCATGTTGATTAAGAGAAATCATCACATTGTATGTCGTATTTCCACCATCATGCTTTCCTATTTTAAATACTTTTTTGATGATCCCATTGAACTCTAAACCCTCAATCGCATCAACTTTTATAATCGCTTCTTTTCCTTCTTCTACTTTAAGAATATATTTTTCATCTACGGGAATGGTAATTTGGTAATTATCCAGATCAACTATGGTTGCAATGGTCGTATCCGAGGTTATATTCTCACCTGATACCACACTCATATCTACAATAGTCCCCTCAACCGGTGCATATATATGATCATCAAACCTTTTTTTATCTTTTTCATAAGTTGTTTCCAGATTGGCAAGCTTTTTTTGTTCCATATTTAGCTTATCTTTATAATCATCATCAGCGATTTTAACAATCACTGCGTCTTTATCAACCTGCTGGTTTTCCTGATAGTTAATGGAAGTAATTTCTCCCTCCACCTCTGAATAAATGATTTCATCCGATTTCCATTTTGCCGTAACCGCTTGAATTGCGGTTAACTTATTACTGCCTTTTACGATGCTTCCATTTATAAGTACCCCTTCAATTAAACCGCCTTCATTAGGAAATTCAACTTCCACATCATATGCAATCCCCCCATTATCTAACCCATACCCTACATCGGATACCTTTGTCACCACACCGGTTAACTGAGTTAAATATTGAGGTAATACGATTTCTGCTTGATCCCCTACTTGTATATTGAAAACCTTATCTTTTGTGAATTGCAAAGTAGCAGACATTGTGCTTCTATTAATAATTCTGGCTATTTTATCACCAATACTAAGTTCATCACTTTTTTCTATAGCAATTTCCGTTATTACCCCTGAATCAGGTGCTTTAATGTTGTATTTTTCTCCTTTTTCTATTAAATCTTCAATTTCTTCTCTTAGCTGCAAAATACTATAGTGGCTGTCGCTTAGGTTTCCCGTTACTTCATCATAATTGATTTTTAATAGTTTTTCTCCTTTCACTACTTTAGCACCGTCTGTTACAAAAGTCTCTTCGACGGTACCACTTTTGTTAGGCTTAACTATTTTAAAAACAGCAGATTCAATTGTCCCTGTCTTGCTCATGCTTTCTTCTATATTGCCTCGGGTTACCTCAACCTCACTCTGCATTAAAAATGCTGATTCATCCGTTTTTTTGGGACTAAATTTTAAGCCAATGGCTGAAATAACCACTATAACAATCAGCAAAATAATTAATCTTTTCTTGGTTAGTTTCTTCGTCAATGTCTTCATAAGTTTCTTGATTTTCTCTTTCATTATTTTCCTCCAACTTACATTCATAACTTACAATTGCTTTCATGTGTATTACAACAGATAGTACACTTATAATATAATTCAAACGTCTGAGATAGTCAATACTAAACTAAAGAAACTAAGATTATAAGTGATATCATCAACATATACTTTAATGATTCAATAAGTCTTAATTCAATCTTAAATAAACCTTAAATTCTTATAAAGGTTAATAAAAAAATAGTAAACTAAGCATAATGGTAAATGATGAAGGAGGAAAGTATAAAATCATATCATCGAAACAGAGAATGGAAAAATTGTCTTTAGAAAAATTTATAAATCATACCTTTAATTTTATGTAATTTGTGTTTATGATACATCTACGTGTGGTGCCGTTCCGTCAATTAAAGCGATCTTTAAATCACGAATCACTATGCCGTCTAACGAATTATTATCGGAAGAACAATGCATAAAATCTACATCATATCCTTTGTCCAACATCTCATCTCCTGTGATTTTCATGAATGTGGATTTGCCGACACCAGGTCCTCCTTTGATGCAAAAAATCCGATTGGCTTCTCTTTGCTCTAGAATAAAGTCATAGTAAGAGAAGAAACCTTTGGGAGTATTACTTCCTGGAAAAATGTGCCTTTCTCTTCCTCTCAAAAAAACCCCTCCTTTTAACATGTTCGGATATATTTTATTCAGAACATCTTCAAAAAGTGCATGGCTACCCTAAAATAAATAATCGAATAAGCAAGAAGCGTTTCACCTCTTTTTTAACGACACATCTTCTCATATTCTTCTTTGATTTCATCTCTAAATTTTGGGTGTGCAACACTGATAAGAGCACGGACTCTATTCCGCAAACTTTGCCCTCTTAGATGTGCAATGCCATATTCGGTGACAATATAGTCAACATCTGTTCTGGAAGTTGTTACAGGTGTCCCAGGCCTCAAATATGGTACAATTTTTGAAATTGTACCGCCTTTCGCTGTAGAATAACACGCAATAATTGAGCGACCACCCTGGGACAGCTTTGCACCACGAATAAAATCAACCTGCCCGCCTATTCCACTAATTTGACGATTTCCTATTGCCTCAGAACAAACCTGACCAGTTAGATCCACTTCAACACAAGAATTAATAGACACCATATTTTTTATTTGAGAAATTACTCTTACATCATTTGTGTAGTCTACGGGATACAGTTCGAACATAGGATTATTGTTTACATATTTCCACAGCTTCTTTGTTCCATGTAAACTGGTGCAAATAACTTTTCCTTTTTCAATTTCCTTGTATTCTCCTGTAATTATGCCCATCTCACAAAGCTCTTGCACACCATCGCCAATGATTTCTGAGTGAATTCCTAAGCCTTTTTTATTTTCCAGAAAACTCAAAACAGCATCGGGAATGGCACCAATCCCCATCTGCAAGCAATCTCCATCTTTAATTAATTCGGCACAGTAACTTCCAATCTTTGTTTCAACCTCCGTAATAATGGTTGATGGAGCAGGTACGATTTCTCGGTCGGTTTCCACAATGCAATCGATTTCAGAAACATGAAGAAAAGAATTTCCAAACAATCGGGGGCATTGCTTATTTACCTCTGCGATAACGGTTCGAGCATTTTTGGAAGCCTCAAGCATATAATCCGTACTCAATCCAAGACTGACGTAGCCGTGCTCATCAGGTGGGCACACTTGAATCAATGTAACATCAGGTTTCATTATTGTACGTAGAAGTTGTGGCACTTCGGAAAAATGGCTGGGAGTAAAATCCCCATAGTTGCCAGCAAGTGCTTTTGCAGAATTTTTCCCTATAAACCACGGATTCATATGAAAATGGTTCTTATATTTTTCATCTGCATAGGGTTGTCCATCCGATGTCAGCATACTGGTAATTTCAACGTTTTCATATGACCGATAGTTTTTAACCATTGCCTCTACAATTGGCAAAGGCGCCCCTGCAAGATGAGAATTGATAACACGATCACCACTCTTAATATATGAAACCGCTTCATCAGCAGACATTCTGCGTTCATTATAGTTTTTTTCCCAATTCATATTTTCTCCTTTCATATTCAATAATTTCTATGGTATTCAGTCTTATCCAGTACTTTGCAATAACGTATTATAGCAACTCAATTGGCTCGTGAAATCTTCGCTCATATTCCTTTCCCAGTTTCTCTCTAAACGAAGGATGCGCAATTGTAATCAGTTCTTTTGCTCTTTTTCGAAGAGATTTTCCCTTCAAATGGGCTATCCCATATTCTGTGACAACATAATCAATATCAGCTCGAGATGTTGTCACAACAGACCCGTGATCAAGAAATGGTACAATTTTAGAAATTCCTTTAGTTGTTGAAGTCATAGCAATAATTGATTTTCCGTTTTTCGCCATTGCAACACCTCTAATATAATCCACTTGACCACCTATCCCGGAAAACTGTGCTTCACCGATCATTTCTGCATTAACTTGCCCCATCAAATCAACCTGAATTGCTGAATTGATAGAAATCATATTGTCATTCTTTGCAATGGTTTTGGGATGATTTAAATAATCTACCGAATAAAGCTCCACATTTGGATTATTATCAACAAAATCATATAACCGTTGTGTGCCCATCATCATAATTGAAACAAACTTTCCTGGATGCAATGTCTTTTTTTTGTTGTTTATAACACCAACTTCCGCCAAATCAACTACACCATCAGAAAATGTTTCAGTGTGAATACCCAAATTTTTTTTATCTTTCAAAAATTGCAATACTGCATCCGGAATTGCTCCAATGCCCAACTGTAATGTAGAATCATCTTCAATTAATGATGCACAGTATTTTCCGATAGCCTCCTCTACCTCGGTAATCTTAGGAGGAGGCAAAACCAATATTGGTTCATCATAAAGCACAAAGCTATCAATATCTTGAACATCTATTGTAGTTCCATATGTGCGTGGCATTTTTGCATTCACCTGTGCTATTACAATCTTGGCGTGTTTTGCTGCTGCGTATGTGTAATCTACAGATACGCCTAAGCTACATTTTCCGTTTTCATCTGGGGGAGTAACAGAAACCAAAGCTATATCAACTGGAAGCTCATGATTAAAGAGCTTAGGCACTTCGTGAAAGAAGCATGGTGTAAAATCTGCATTGCCTACAGTAATAGCCTTTCGACTATGAGCGCCTGCAAAAAGAGAATTGTGACGAAAATGTTCAGCATACTCTGACTTACAATATTCGCATTTTCCCATAGGAACCATATGCACGATTTCAACATTATGATATGCTTCAGCATTTTTAACCATAGCCTCCACCAGATGACACGGCTCACCTACGGCATGACCAATCACAACACGATTCCCTGATTTAATTTTACGAACTGCCTCACGGGCAGTTTCTTGATGTTCTCGATAATAAGATCTCCAACTCATGAGGTATTCTCCTTAGCTTTAAAAAATTATTCTCTCAAAAAATATATGGGTATTTTGGTTTGTACCAATCATTGGTTAACGGCTACAGCTGCAAAATGTGTCATTGAAATGTATTAGTAACCGTATATATTTATTTGTCAGCTGTTAATGGTACTATACATAAAGATTCCGCCTGACAGATTATAACACTCAAAGCCATGTGCCTTCAAAAGACGACAAGCAACATAGCTGCGAAGCCCACTAAAGCAATGTACATAAACAGGCTTACCTGGTGGGATTTCATTAATTCGTATGCGAAGCTCATGCAACGGTATGTTAATAAATTTCGAGACATGATTTTTCTCAGCCTCTTGCTTAGTGCGCACATCTAATAGTGTACCCTCCTTATGGCTAACGGAATTTAGATTTTCCCAGTGAAAATTATTTACCATTCCTGTCATTATGTTTTCTATAATAAATCCGGCCATATTCAAGGGATCTTTTGCAGAGTTAAAAGGAGGTGCATAACAAAGCTCTAAATCCATCAAATCAGTCGCAGTTAATCCAGCTCGAATAGCAGTAGCCAAAACATCACAGCGCTTATCAGCCCCTTCTGCTCCCACGAACTGTCCACCTAAAACACGCCCGGTAGTACGCTCAAAAATAATCTTAGATGTAAGAGGTTTAGCACCAGGATAGTATCCAGCATGAGCTCCGGCGTGCATATATACTTTATCATAATCAATACCCAAGTCTTTTGCTGTTATCTCTGTAATACCTGTGCTTGCTACTGCAATATCAAACACTTTAATAACAAAAGAGCTCTGTGTCCCCTTATATCGTGAATCAATACCCATAATCTGATTTGCAACAATACGTCCCTGGCGATTCGCAGGACCTGCCAAACTAATGTGCTTTTTTTCTCTTGTTATAAACTCTGTGGATTCCGTTACATCACCCACTGCATAAATATCTGGATCGCTTGTTTCCATTTTGTCATTTATTGCAATACAATCACGTACACCCAGTTTCAAACCGGCTTCGGCAGCTAATTTACTGTTTGGCACAACACCGGCACACACAATGAGCATTCCAGTCTGTACATCGCCATCTGTCGTATGAACAACAAGATTGGCTGCGTTTTTCTGCACTGATGTGATATATCTGTTCAAAAGCAATTCAACGCCGTTTTTTTTCAGTTCTTTTTCTGCTATCTTAGACATTTCTTTATCAACGGCTTTAATTATTGCGGAACCAACCAGTGTAACCTTAAGCCCACGCATAATCAGGTTTTCGGCAAGTTCAATTCCAGCCGCACCTCCGCCCGCGATTGTTGCGTGTTCTGGTTCATTTTCCAAAATCCAATTATCAATTTCCATAATGTCAGGCACATCGCGCAACGTAAACACGCCTTCATTATCCAGCCCTTGAACTGAGCTTGGTTTTACAGCTCTAGCACCGGGTGAAAGAATCAGTTTATCATAGGTTTCAAAATATGTTTCTTTAGTCACATGGTTGTAAACTTCTACCCGCTTATATTCACGATTAATTCTAATCACTTCGTTCATGGTGCGGATATCAATACAAAATCTACCGTTAAAACTTTTGGGGGTCTGCACCAACAGGTCTTCTTGCTTTTTTATAGTGCGACTCACATAGTACGGAAGACCGCAGTTTGCATACGAAATGTGCTGACCTTTTTCAAACAAAATAATTTCAGCGTGTTCATCAAGACGACGTAACCGAGCAGCTGCACTTGCGCCACCCGCTACACCACCAACAATTACAATCTTCATTAAACATTACCTCCCAAGTTCTCACGATAGGGCAGCTTTTCAGCCTTACTCTGAGGAATCTTTAGATATTTGTAGGCCAACGTTGCAGTTGCACCAATCAATTTGAGACAGTTTACTTTTCTTTCATGGCATTTGAAATCGTCAAATTGTGCAGAAATCTCAGCGCAAATTGCGCTACCGTTGCGATCAATGAACTCATGGATAATATTATTGTAACGTCGGTAATATTTCTGTGCAATTTGTTCACCTCGTACAGATTCATCTATGCTCCAAGGATCCGGACGGCCATATTTAGCTCCGTTGGCCATAATAGCTGCAGACAAAGCACCGCACATACAACCTGACAGTCCAACACCCCCACCAAATCCTAAACACATGGCAACAGTTGATTTATCAATGTCTTCTAATGCGTCTGTCTTCAACAGTGCCTCGTAAACGCTCTCTGCACAGTTTAATCCATTCTTAAAGTTTTCAATTGCATAATCACTGACAAGGACACTTTGATCTTTTTCATTTTCCATATTTCATAACCTCCTTATTGCAAAATTCTTGGATAGAACAGATATAAACTTTTGCACACCTTATTGCTCTATAGAGAAGCTCACTATTTAATAATTAGCATATAGATACTCTGTCACTTCTTCATGTTTTAGTGCGGTTTTAATCGCATGATCAGACAACTCCTGCCCCAATCCCGGACGGTCAGGAACAATGTATTTCCCATTTTCAGGTTTTATTTCATACTTCCCAAGCACATTGATAGCATCTTGGGTAGTGCGGAAATGATGTTCATGAATGCCAAAGTTCGGCATAGCTGCTTCCAGATGTAAAGATGCTGCATTTGTAATAACACCACCAGCCACATGAACCTGTATCCGAACATCAAAGATATGCGCCAAATCTGCAATCTTTTTAAGTTCTGAAATGCCTCCACAATTGCAAGCATCAGGCTGAGCGAGCTGAATAGAATTGCTCTTAAAGAAATTATAGTAACCCCAACGAGAATAAATTCTTTCTCCCGCTGCAATTGGCGTCTTAATTCGCTGATGAAGCTCTGTTAATATGTCAGGATTAAGCATAGTAACCGGTTCCTCTAAAGCCATCATGTTATACTTATCGCACAACAAACCAATTCGTGTTGCAGAATTAAGATCTGTGTTGCAATGGTTTTCTACAATAATATCTATATCGGGGAATTCTTCGCGAATTGCGGCCATACGACCTTCAATTCTCTTGTAAAACTTGTTACTTATGAAACCTTCTTTGTCCAGATGTAATAGCTGATTGGCTTCTTCATCATATGTTGTAAAGTCAATTTTAACTGCATCATACCCTTCACTAATAGCATGTCTGACAATATCAATATATTCTTGATTAGTGCCCCAAGGTCCAATTTTACTTGTCCAACCGAACTGTAATTGCGAAGCATAGCAACGCAATTCGTCACGGCATTTGCCGCCAAGTAGTTGATAAATGGGAACCCCCAACTTCTTACCCTTTATATCCCAAATAGCAATATCCAAAGCAGACACTCCAGCGAAGAAAATTCCTCCTCCACCTTGACCCCAAAATGTCCCCTTGAACATTTCTTCCCATAGAAGTTCGGTCTTCATTGGGTCTCTGCCAATGACATGGCGAGCCATATCTACAACCATTCCAAATGCAGCAGGTGCCCCTGTCCCATATGCGATTCCAGCTTCACCGTCACCGTAAATTCCTTCATCAGTATACACACGACAACAAATAGGGCGCCTGCTCTGTCTTTGAGCCCCAGCGTCCAAAATATAAACATCAACTTTTGTAATTTTCATATAAACTCCTATCTTCTTTCATTTAATTTTTTGTGTCTGAAGACTTATATATTGCCTCAAACCTTAGCATATAACCTTTTCTATACCGTATCATTTAAGCAAGAATAGAGATATCTCAGGTACAAAACCTACGATAAACAGAGAAATTATCAAACCGATTAAAAATGGCAACGACGCTCGCACAATTTTGTCAATACTAATACCTGACATGGATGAAGCTACAAATAGATTTAGCGCAACAGGAGGTGTTACAAATGCCACTGCCAGACATAGAACCAATATAATTCCAAAATGAATGGGATCGACGCCAACTTGCGTAACAACGGATAACAAAGTTGGAGCCAAGATAACAATAGCCGGTGTTGTTTGAACGAACATACCAACTACAAACATGATTGCATAAATCAACATTAATATGATATATTTGTTCGTTGAGATGCTAAACAGAAATTGGCTAATACTATCATTGATTCCAAGATAGGCAAAAATCTGTCCCATTGAAACTGCCGGTGCCAAGCAAAACATGGTTCCTGCAATAAAACAACTATTATCATAAAACATCTGCCAGATTTTCTTCCAATGCAATTCCCGATAAATAAATCTACCGACAATAATTCCATAAACCGTTGCAGCAACAGCTGCTTCCGTTGCTGTAAAAACACCACTGTAAATACCTCCAAGGATAATAATGGGCATAATCAATGCAAATTTAGCATCCCAAATATTTTTTAACATGTTCTTAAAATGGAATGTATTTTCGCCGCGAATACCATGTTTTCTACAGTAAATATAGTTAATTGCCATCAAGATACTGCCTACAACCAATGCAGGTCCCAAACCGGCAATAAACATACTACTGATAGAAACATCACATGTTACGCCATAGAGAACCATGGGGTAAGATGGAGGAACGATAACACCCAGTCCTCCTGCAACAGCTGTCAGCCCAGTTGCATAATACTTATCGTATCCGCTACGTACCATCATTGGAATCATAATCATTCCTATTGCAGCGACTGTAGCAGGTGCAGAGCCAGACACTGCGCCGAAAAACATGCAAGCAATAACTGTAACCATACCCAAACTACCTGTTATCCCACCAACCATGGAATTAGCTACATTAATCAAACGTCTAGAAAGTCCTCCCGTATCCATGATTGCACCTGCAACCATAAAAAATGGCAATGACAGCAGTGTAAAGGAAGTCATGCCTGAATACATAGACTGAATGATGTAGTTTGGTGTAGTAATAGGATTCAAAGTAATCATCACAATCAATCCGGAAAAAAGCGCAATTGTGATAGGCACTCCTATAAACATCAAAACAAACATTGTAATAAACATTATTGCAGTTACCATTCGTCAGCCTCCTTTTTCTTTGCTGCTTGCTTTGCCTGCCATTGTCTCTCGCAGGCATCCAAGTCAAACGCAGGCTTAGATGTTCCTAAACTCTTTTCGTTTTCTTTTGTCAATGCAATGGTATCTTGAATCAACCGAATTATACTCAGAACCATGGAAAATGGGATTATAATATAAACAAGCTGCTTAGGCACACGCAGCATAGTAGTAACACTGGAACCTAAAAGTTTTATTACATCTAAAATAATTATAAAAACATATAGATTAAATGCCATAAAAATAACATTTGAAAATATCAGCATACCTCGCTTAGCCTTAAACGGAACCAAATCCAACAAGAAATCTATTCGAAGGTGCTTTCGCTTGGTAACTGCACCTGCGACTCCAAAGTAAATCATCCATAGAAAAATCAAAATAGCCGCTTCTTCACTCCATGTAAATGAATGACCCAGAATATATCTACTAGAAACCTGAATAGTCAGTAAAATCGTTAATACAAAGAAACAAATCGTAGAACAATATATTTCAAATGTATTCAAAATTTCTTTATAGGACTTTTTTTCTTTGTTCGCTGTCATTCTATTCTCCTATCTTTTATGGTGCTATGTACGTAATCGCAACACAGCACCATAAAATTACTTAACTATTAATCTTGATATTCATTTACGAAGGAAACTAGTTCGTTAAAGCTATCGGGTCCCATAGCCTTTTCACACTTACTCCACATGGATTTTGCAACAGTCTGAAACTCTTTCAATTGTGCAGCATCTAACCTAGTTACTTCCACGCCGGCACCTATAATTTTTTCTATATATTCTTCAGCAAAATCGGCATTCTTTTCGCGCCCTACATGCATCGCCTCAGTCATTACTTCTTGAATCAGTTGCTGATCCTCGGCAGAGAGCTTATCCCAAAAAACGGGAGATGCAGTCGGAATAGAAACCGTATAATTATGATTGGTGATTACCATAAAACTCTGTTCTTCATACAGCTTGGCTGTCCAGATATTGTTAGGCGGGTTCTCTTGTCCATCAACCAGCCGCTGCTGTAGGGCAGTATAGAGCTCGCTATATGGTACCGGTGTAACAGCAGCACCTAGAGTTTCCCATGCAGCCATTTGAATGTCATCGGTCATAGTACGAATCTTCAGTCCCTTTACATCTGAAGGACTGGAAACAGTACGCTTACTATTGGTCAGTTGACGGAAGCCGATATCAAAAAAGGCTAGGGGAATAACATTTGTATCTTCCCGAGCTTTCTTTTTCCAAGATTTTCCTATATCAGAATCCAGTGTTGCATAAACTACATCATAGGAGAAGAATAAATAAGGAATATTCAATCCCGCAAACGCATTAGTGTAATCGCTCCAAGAGCCGTTATTAATAACACCAATTTCAAATGCACCGTTAAGGAGACCACCGAAGTAACCATCTGCACCAGATGCTAACTGAGAATCCGGGTAAATCGTTGCAGTGATTCTTCCATTACTACGCTTAGCGATTTCATCAACGAAGTAATTGAGACTTGTCCCAATTGCAGTAGTACCACCATTTTCAAATTCAACAGTTTTGGAAGAAGATGCGATTCTAATGTTAATTGGTTTTTCAGAAGCATCTGACTGTGCTTGTTCTTTATCGCTACCACATGCAGCTAAAGACAGTACCATCATTAAAACAAGAGCAAGGGAAATAATTCGTCTTTTCATTATAAATTCTCCTTTTCTTTCTGTATTTCGTTTGTATTTTTTGCCTAAATAGGCTAAATTCAAACGGGAGTAGGGCATGCCCCACTTCACTTATTTTTATAATATCCTACTATATTATAAATATCTAATAGCCTTTTTTTTGCGATTAATAACTTTCAGTTATGAATTCATATCGTTGTTGAAATTTAGCATATTTTGCGTTATGATAGTGTTAATTACCAAGGAGGAGATTTTATGAATTATCAGTCATTAATTTATTTTAAAGTAACGGCTGAATTACAGCATTTTACTCGAGCAGCAAATACTCTTCATATTTCTCAGCCAGCACTTTCTAAAGCAATTCACAACTTAGAAAAAGAGTTGGGAGCACATTTGTTTGAAAAAGAAGGTCGTAATGCAATCTTAACCAAATGTGGAAAATTGTTTTATACTTATGTGGAAGCGGCAATCAGCGAAATAAACGTTGGCATGAAGGCTGTAAAACATTTAGCCGCATCACAGCAAAACACAATTGTTATCTCTGCATTGACTTCCACATTTCATGATCTAATGCCAACAGTTATTCATCAATTTCGTAAACTTAATGAAAATTGCCAGTTTTCGGTTGAATATAAATATACTTCTGCTATTATTCAAGATATTTTACAAGGAAAATCAGATTTTGGTATTTGCTCTGATATCAATAAGTCAAATACAGATTATGCATTTTTGGATATGAATTTAATACGGCGAGAACGTTTGATGTTGATTGCTGGACCAAATCACCATTTAGTCCAGAAGAAAAATATTTTAATAGAAGAGTTAGCTAATGAGCAGTTCTTTGTTTATATAAATAGTGATCATGGCAGTAATATTATTCTTCGAAATCTGTGTCATAAAGCCGGTTTTAAACCTAAAATTATTGAAGCCTTTAATGACTTTAACTTATTCACACAAGTATCAACAGGCGAAGGTATATCTTTTGTTTCAGAATATTCTCCTTTCTTTGTTTCCGATGTAATCGAATTGGATTTGTCTAACTGCGGATTTAAACCATACATCAATCTCTATCTAGTTTGGAAGAAAAGTAGCGAATTATCAACAATATCTCAATCCTTTTTAAAATTTATGCTTTCTTATAGTGAATGGTAAATGTTATGTTCTTGAATATAATTTCAGTTTAAGTAAACTTTAGATAATAACGCAAAAAAATAACAACCATAAAAGTTTTTTTATGGTTGTATAACGATCGTGCTTTATTTATTTCCGCTTTGCAGTAAACATCACTGCTCCTTCTACTTGATGACTTTATCTAAAATACTAATGACTTCCTCGACTTTTTCTTCTCCGGAACCTTGAATAAATGCTTCTTTCATACAGTGATTCATATGCTGCTTTAAGATGCTGATATTTGCTTTTTTCAACAATCCATTGACAGCCATAATTTGATTGGAAATATCCACACAATAGCGGTCATCTTCCATCATCTTAATGATGCCGTCCATTTGGCCTCTAGCAGTTTTTAATAGGTTTAAGGCTTTTTTTTGCTCTGAGTTCATCCTTCTAACCTACCCTTCTATACCGGTTACTTCATAACCGGCAGTGTTTACTGCTTCTATCAGAGCTTGATCATCAATGTTAATATTTGAAGTTATAATTGCATTTTTCTCTTCAAGATTTACATCTACTTTTTCTACTCCTGAAATAGCAGCTAAAGCTTTATCCACATGCCCTACACAGTGCATACAGCTCATGCCTTCAATATAGATGGTTTTTTTCATCTTTTCTGCTCCTTTCCTTGCCTTATTTTCTTCATAAATATCACTTATAATATGTTTCTCCCTTTGATCGTTTTCAAAATCACCATGAGTTGGCTTAAATCCTTTTAATCTTAACGCATTGGTAACCACTGATACAGAGCTGAAACTCATAGCTGCTGCTGCAATCATAGGATTCAAACTGATCTGAAATGCCGGATATAGCAGGCCTGCAGCTATTGGTATTCCTATAATATTGTAAATAAATGCCCAAAATAGATTTTGCTTAATATTTTTAATGGTCGATTGACTTAATTCTATGGCAGTTACAACATCGGACACTTGATTTTTCATTAATACCACATCGGCTGATTCAATGGCTACATCCGTACCACTGCCTATAGCTATTCCAATGTCAGCCTGAGTTAATGCCACCGCATCATTAATGCCGTCGCCTACCATTATAACTTGCTTCCCTTTGGATTGAAGCGCTTTCACAGCATCCGATTTATGCTCCGGTAATACGTCTGATATAACCTGTTGAATACCCATCTGATTTCCAATAGCTTTTGCTGTTTTTTCATTATCTCCAGTTAACATTACAACGTCTTTACCTAGTCGGAGTAATGCTTCTATTGCTTTTTTGCTATCGGGTTTTACGGTATCGGCAACAGCAATAATCCCTTGTAATTTGCCTTCATATCCAATTAATAACGGTGTTTTACCTTCATTTGACAATCGATGTATGGCTTCTTTTTTATGACTCGTATCAATACCGTTTTGCTGCATCAACTTGTCATTCCCAATGATGATACGCTGCTTATTAACCTCTGCAATAATCCCTTTACCAACGACAGCTTCAAAATCTGTAGCATTGGTCTTTTCAATATTTTTGCTTTGTGCATATTGAACGATGGCATTGCTTAGAGGATGCTCTGACATGCTTTCTGCAGAAGCTGCAACTCCTAACAAATATTTCTCCTCATCATAAGCAAGTACATCTGTTACTTCAGGGACTCCTTTGGTCAAAGTCCCGGTTTTATCGAATACAATGGTATCTACTTTCTTCATCAGCTCCAGTGCTTCACTTGTTTTGATAAGTATCCCATGCCTTGCACCCATACCGGTTCCTACCATAATGGCGGTAGGGGTGGCAAGCCCTAATGCGCATGGGCATGATATTACCAACACTGCAATCGCCATTCTAAATGTAAAATTAAACTCTCTTCCGATCATCAGCCAAATCACTAATGTAATAATGGATATGCCTATAACAATGGGCACAAAATACATACTCATTTTATCAGCTAATTTTGATATAGGCGCCTTAGTTCCTTGGGCTTCTTCTACCAGCTGAATGATCTTAGATAGAGTTGTGTCAGCACCTATCTCTGTAACTCTAAATCTAAAATGCCCGGTTTGATTGACACTTCCGGTAATCACTTTATCATCTTTGGTTTTTTCAACCGGCATGCTCTCTCCTGTCAGCATGGATTCATCTACACTTGAATAGCCGCCTATAATGGTGCCGTCTACAGGAATCTTTGCGCCAGGTTTAATAACAACAATGTCCCCTACTTCAACGTCGCTGGTTTTGATGCTTATCTCTTTCCCATCTCTTTCAACAAGTGCTTCATCAGGAGCAAGCTCGATTAATTTTGCAATAGCTTCGCTGGTTTTCCCTTTTGCCCTGGCTTCTAAATATTTGCCCAGTGTAATCAAAGATAAAATAACTGCTGCTGATTCAAAATACAAATCGTGACCATATTGATGGATTCTTTCCATATCACCATAAGAAAATCCATATGCCAATTGGTAAATAACATATATACCATATATAAATGTAGCTCCTGTTCCAACTGCTATCAATGAATCCATATTGGGTGATAGTTTGGACAAGGTTTTAAATCCGATTTTATAAAACTCGCTGCCCATTATTAAGACAGGTATTGTTAAAA
>JANQMT010000153.1:0-26084 GCA_028279945.1 Clostridia bacterium | reverse complement strand
TTAGCCCTAACAGAGTAACCGGAGAGTACATCACCATAAACCATTACATTCCCTACAAAGTCTATATTTCCTGTTTTAGGTCCTACGTCTCCTTCAACAACGAAGGTGTCTAATACATTTATTTTATGACCGACACAATCTGCTTGTCCATCAGAAGTGGCAATCAACGTCAAATTGTCCTCCGAAGCCTTTGTATTTTTACCTATCGGTAAAGGAACATCCTTTCCTTTCTTAGGATATATAACAGTTCCTATTACTGTTTTTCCTTCTTTCCCGCTTTTAATTGGTGTTTTTGTGCATAGTAATTGACCTTCCGATATATTCTCCACGATACCAATATCATGAAAATCCACCGTTCCATTTTCGTTAATTTTTGGTTTTAGATTCTTTACAACTCGTATGTTGTGGGTTATAAAAGCATCTTCTTCATCAACAGCAGGTATCCCTCGGGCAATCAAAATATCCCTATTATAAATAGGACTAGACGCCAGCTTTCTGATACCATCCATATCCAAGCCATAAATAACATTACTTTCATTAAAAGCATTAATTATGTCTTCTAATGTTGGTACAGCCCCCCCATTTTCCGGAGGCTCAATATTTATCGATGCGGTTAATTTATCTCTGGATAAATTAACATTAACTATCGCATCTTTTATCTCTTCATCTTTATTTTCCTCATCGGGAACAGTTGTGTTTTTTGACTCCTTTTCATTTTCCTCATCCGGAATATTTGTGTTTTTTGATGCCTTTACAGTTTCCTCAACCAATAGCTTTACCCCCCCAAATAAATACTTTTACTCATCAGCTATACAATCCCAATCTTATATCTCTATATATATTTGTATAAGTAATTTAGTACCATAGGGTAAATTAATGCTTATCTCATCTTATCATATTTTTCAGATAAATTCCAAGTATTCTGACAATTACCTGTTAAGTATATTATCGGCGTTTTTTATTGGATATTTCAACATTTATTTTTCTGCCTGCTAATCTTTTTCCTTTAGAGCCCTTTAATATAGACTCAGCAGCGCCTTCAGTAACATCAACAAAGGTAAATTTGTTTAAAATATCTATATCCCCAACATCTTCTCGATTAACATTAGCAGTTTTATTTAAGAACTGCAAAAGCTGCTTAGGCATCAATTGGTCCATTCTGCCCACTGTTAAGAAAAGCCTTATATATTTTTGAGATGTATCCATTTCGCTTTGATCGTAGTCAAAGCTGACTTCTTTACTATAAACCATATGCATTAAAGCAGCAGCTACATCTACAAGATTAAACTCATCATCCAAATCTGCTGCTAAAGGAATAAATTTTTTATAATGCTCTTCTTCTAAAGTTTCTTTAACCTGCCTTAACATATTTCTGAATCGTGCAGTAAAAATATCATCAATAGATGGAATTTCTTTCCTTTTTATTTTGCATTTTGTAAACTTTTCTATCAGCTTTAATGTCCTGTATTCTCTGGGAGTCACCAATGTATAGGCTATACCTTCTTTTTTTGCTCTTCCGGTCCTCCCAATTCTATGAACATATGATTCCATATCTTGAGGCAAATCATAATTGATAACATGTGAGATGTTTTCAATGTCTATACCTCTTGCTGCTACATCCGTAGCTACTAAAAACTCAATATTACCTTCTTTAAACTTTCGAAGTGTATTCAATCTTTGGTTTTGGCCCATTCCACCATGCATACCTTCTACATTATAGCTCCGTGATTGCATGCGTTCTACTAATTCATCAACGCCTTTTTTGGTTTTACAAAATATAATAACACTGGATGGATTGTCAACATCAAGTATTCTGCATAAAGTCTCAAACCGATCCTTTTGTTTAATTTCAAAGTAAAATTGATCTACTGTAGAAACGGTCATCTTATTTTTGACAATAGATACATGCTTGGCTTCAGGTTTCATATATTTCCCGGCAAGCTTTTTTATTTCCTTAGGCATGGTTGCAGAAAAGAGCATGGTTTGCCTTTCGTCATTACAGCTTTCTATAATCAATTCAATATCTTCAATAAAGCCCATATCTAACATTTCATCGGCTTCATCTAATACAAGAAAACGTATATCATTTAAATTGATATACTTTCTTCTAATTAAATCCAATACTCGACCGGGAGTTCCTACGACAATATCCACACCTCTTTTTAATGCTTTTATCTGCCTTTCAATAGGCTGTCCTCCATATATTGGTAATATGCTGGCCTTCACATATTTCCCAATTCTGTTGAGCTCATCATTGACCTGAATCGCTAATTCTCTTGTAGGCGTTAAGATAATGCTATTAATCTTTCGGTCATTCTCTCTTCTAAAATGATGCAGAATAGGTGCTCCAAATGCTAACGTTTTTCCAGTACCGGTTTGTGCTTGTCCAATTGCATCATACCCATCTAACAGAACAGGGATGACCTCTTTTTGGATATGGGATGGTTCTTCAAATCCCATAACATCTATGGCTTCTAAAATACGTTGGTCCAACCCCAATTGGTTAAAATTAATCGTTTCCATAATATACCTCTTTCTTTTTAAATATATGTAAATTGATAATCAAAAATAAAAACCCTATAAGAATAAGCTCTATAGGGCTGTTTATTGTATAACAATCCTTTTGACTTCAACTTTAGTTGTCATTTGACATAACCAACAATATATTAGTATAACATTCCTTTATTATAATTGCAATGTAATTTTCATAACTTTACTTTACCTTAACATATCCTTTACAAATACGGTTGAATGATATTTTAAGTTTCTTTGATAATCCAATTCTACAAAATCTGTTGGTTTTACATCTTCTGATTTTTTATCAAAATAGTTAAGGTTTACTTTTTGAAGCATTTTATATACAAATTGAGAACAAAACATAATATTATCTTTATGCGAATACGGTAACAGCAAGCCTAAAACATTATAAGAACTCCCTTGTTTATTAATATTCTCAATTTGCTCCAATACTATCTTTTTTTGATCTTCATTTGCTTTCAGCTTATATATGATGATATTGGCATCTTTCTTCTTATAAAAGAATTCAATCATTTCTTGATTCAAACCCGGCGAATAAATATTCTCACCACCGTTATAGCTTACGATGGTTTTTAATTCTTCATCAAATGCCAAAGAAACATGACTGTAATCTTTTTTAGTGACTTTCCCTATGAGCTCTCCGGCAGTACTTCCGGTACTTGACAATACAATATATAAGTATCCATTATCCAAAGTTTGTCTTGCGGATTCAAAATATGCTTCACTCAAAGAATTTTTATTGACATAATTCAATGCATTATGTTTTGGCATATCTCTAATTAAAGATACAACATTTTGAGATACGTGCTCAATATTAAGTTCTGGTTTTTTAATATCATGAATCATTTGAGTGGAAATCTTTTCAACAACATTTTTCACTTCATAAACACTGAATGTATGATCTGGTATCGTACCTTCCTCATGATTATTTCGTGTTATAATTTTTAACTTACCCTGCATATTTGAAATAGATAAAGGAAAATTCGTTCCTACCTCTCCATCAATATCAGTGCCTATTTTCTCATCACAATTCACAGTCAATTGACTCGTCTGAAAATAAACCACATGAGGACTGTTAAAATGTTCGCCATTATGGATTTTTAAAAGCAGCGGCATTAACTCGTATAAAGGGCATTTCTTAAAAATGTAAATATCAAATAAGCCATCATTTATTGAAGAAAAAGGAGCTATTTTCTTAAAGCCACCCGCCGATTTCCCATTCATAATCAGCATAAAATATATTTCACCCTCAAAGTTCATTTCTTCACTGTTAACCGTAATATAAACAGGTTTCATGCTGGGAAGCTCTTCAATCCCTTTTAAATAGTAAGCTAACACGCCTAAACTGTTTTTAACTTTTGCATCTGTTCTTTGACTTATGTCTATGAGAAATCCTAGGCTGGCAACATTTATAAAATATTTGTCATTGACACAGCCTATATCGCTGTATGTATAATTATCTCTTAATAGTATCTCGGTTATTTCTTCTATGGTTTTAGGCAAATTAAAATACCGCGCATAGTCGTTGGCCGTACCAACAGGAAAAATACCTATAGGTAAATCAATGTCGTGTTTTACCAACACATTAACCGCTTGATTAATCGTTCCATCGCCTCCTGCAACAAGTATTTTGGCATAATCATTTAAATTGATATTTGAAATGAATTGTTCTAAACCTTGGTCCATCCTGTAAGGTATGATTTGAAACCCTTTTTTTTGGAACTTTGAGATAATATAATCTAAGTAATTTTTAAACAATTTATTGCCTGAAAAAGGATTGTAAATTAGTAAAACGTTCAAAGTAATTCCCCCTCACCTTTAATCTACTCTATATATTATGCCATATTATGCTTTAACACTCATCATTTGTAATGATATTATTTTCTTTCATATAATACCCAATTTTTGAAATATTTATAATCATCCGGCGCTTTCAAAATATTTCTCAATATCAACTTTATCCTCTTTCTCAGTTACACTATGGATGATTATACACCATAAAAAATAAGTTGTTAAGGCCTACACGCCGAAACATAACTGTGGTACAATAAAAAATATTTGATTTTAAAGGAAAAAATGATAATGATGTATTGGGAAAATAAAAGATATAACGCTTTAGGATTGTATTTAAAAAATAAATTCAATGAGAAAATTATAAAATTATCTTTAGACGGAGGATTCACCTGTCCGAATAGAGACGGCACTTTAAGTACAGAGGGCTGTATATATTGTTCCCCTTTAGGATCGGGAGATTTTGCAGCTTCCAGAAGATTAGATCTTTATACTCAATTAGAGCAACAGATGGCTTTACTTAAAAACAAATGGCCTGATGGAAAATATATCGCTTATTTTCAAAATTATACGAATACCTATGCTCCCATAAATGAATTAACGTCATTATACGACAAAGCCATATCTCATCCTAATGTTATTGGGTTAGCAATCGCTACACGACCGGACTGCTTACCTAATGAAACCATTGATCTGCTGTCCAAACTCAATAAAAAAACATTCTTATGGGTAGAGTTGGGGCTGCAAACCATCCATGAGCATACAGCGCAACTAATCAATCGTCAATATTCATTAAAAGTATTTGAAGAAGCTTTAGATAAGCTTAAACAACATCAAATTAAAACAGTTGTCCACCTTATTTTCGGATTACCATTTGAAAGTAAAAAAGATATGCTGGATTCTGTACATTACCTATCCTCTAAAGATATATTTGGTATCAAATTACACTTGCTTCATGTATTAAAGCATACAAAGCTTGCCAAAATGTATCAACTGGATCAATTCAGCACTCTAAAAAAAGAAGCATACATCAGCCTAATCGTCGATGCCCTGGAGATTCTTCACCCTGAAATAACCATTCACAGGCTCACAGGGGATGCCCCTTGGAAGCGTTTGGTTGCCCCCAAATGGAGTACAGATAAAAGGGGTATCCTAAACGGCATTGATGCAGAGCTGAAAAGAAGAAACAGTTGGCAGGGTATTAAATTCATCTAGTCCTTAATATACTTATATAAATGTGAAGGCCTGCCTTTGGCTCCATATCTGGTATGTAATTTTACTTCACCTATTGATTCAAGATATTCTAAATATCGTCTTACGGTTACCTTGGACAATGACATTTTTTGGGCTATCATTTCACTGGTAAAATATTCTTTCACATTGACCTTCATTAATGTCCGTATTCTTTCCAGCGTGTTTTTATGAAGCCCTTTAATTAATTCATTATCACCTTGCATCTCAAAATTTATCCTTATTTTATCCAAATCTTCCTGCTTAACCGTATCGGCACTATGCAATAACTTATATTGTTTTAAATAGCTTTCTAGAGACTTTTTGAGCCGTTCATACTCAAAAGGCTTTATCAAATAATCTGTTGCTCCCAGTTTTAAAGCTGCATCAATATTTTGTGACTCTTTTGAAGCGGTTACTAATATAACATCTATCATCATACATCTTCTTCTTAATTCTTTTAAAAAATGTATGCCGTCAATCTTAGGGATATATATATCTAACAGAATCAATTCAACCTTATTCTTTTTACAAAAATTAAGGGCATCTTCCCCATTTGAAACTATCCCCATAACACTAAATCCTTCTACGCTTTGGATATATCTTTTATTGAGCTCTGCAACCATTGGATCATCTTCTACGATTAAAACATTTATCATTTGGTACCCCCCTTAGGTAATATGATTGTAAAGGTCGTTCCTTTATTAATTTTTGAGATTACTTTTATTTCCCCATTAAGACTTTGAACATTTTCTTTAACTAATGCTAATCCTATACCTCGGCTTTCACTTTTATCCGTAAATCCTCTTTCAAATATCTTTTTAATGTTTTCTTTTTTTATTCCAACCCCAAAATCTTCAACTTCTATTATAATTTTAGATTCACTTTCTTCTATTCTAACATTAATACTTTTTTCTTCTTTGTCTGACTTGCTTACAGACTCTAGAGCATTTGCAATCAGATTTCCTATTATCGTTACAAGTACATTGCTGTTGATATGCTTATGCTTACACTCAAGTTTTGTACGTTTATCTATTTTGATAGATATACCCAGCTCTTTTGCTCTGCTAAATTTCCCAAGTATCAACCCGGCAATGGTTGGATCTTTTATTCTTTTTATAATCATACTTAATATTTGTTGTTGTGTATCAGCAACATTAATAATGTAATTTTTTGCTTCCTCAATTTCACCTATTTTTATGAGTCCTAAAATAACATGAAGTTTATTAGCAAATTCATGAGAATTTGCTCTTAGCGCTTCAATGATGAGTTTAACGCCTGTAAGTTCTTCTGCCAGCATTGTCAACTCTGTTTTGTCTCTAAAGGTTGCTATGGCACCAATAATTTTTCCTTTGCTTATGATGGGTACTCTGTTTGCCACTACTATTGTACCATTGGTGATCAGCTCTTTGTCATACTCTGCAATTCCTGATTCCAAAACTCTGGGAAGCTTACTTGTAGGAAACACACTTTTTACGTTTTTACCTTTTATGTTATTCTTATTCTTTTCTTCTATTTTAAGCATATTCATTGCCGAATCATTAATAATGGTTACCCTGCCATCCTGGTCTACGGCTAGAATGCCCTCATGGATTGCATCCATCATCGCAATATTTTCATTGTACAGTTTGGTTATTTGGCTGGGTTCTAATCCCATCAAAGAATTCTTAATATTCTTTGCCAATAAAAAAGCACCGATTGTTCCTACTACTAATCCAATAAGTGTGAGTAAAACAATAAAGCGTATTGCTTCTATTTTTGCTTTTTCTATATCTTTATATAATGTTCCTACTGAGACAAAACCGATTTGCTTTTGATTATCTGGGTCATAAATAGGTGTAAAAGCCCTTAAAGATTTACCCAGGGTCCCTTGAGCTTGTGAAATATATGTCTCACCATTATTAACGACTCTATCAAAATCACCCCCTACAAATCTTTCTCCTACCCTTTCAGGATTAGGGTGTGCATACCTAATGCCATCCATATCCGCAACCACTATAAATTCTATGTTTTCAACAGAACTTAGCAATACATTAACATAGCTTTGTATCTCCTTGTCGGGGTCATTCTTGGATAAATCTTCTTTAATATTTGCTGATTTAGCAGTTAATCGAGCCACATTCATGACGTTGACTTCAACTTTATTTTGAACATTTTTTGATGTCCATGGAATTATAAAAAACATAATTATGGATATTGAAATAAAAACTACGCCCATTACCAAAATTGTAATTTTAGTTTGTAATCGCCATGTTTTTTTAATGTATTTTTT
The DNA here is from genome assembly GCA_028279945.1 of Clostridia bacterium. Classification (GTDB taxonomy): domain Bacteria; phylum Bacillota; class Clostridia; order Peptostreptococcales; family JAAYPU01; genus JAKSCF01. The sequence goes on along the minus strand of JANQMT010000153.1, from coordinate 18,253 downwards.
CATCCTTTTGACCTCTTTTAATCCAATCTATTCTCTTTATTATTGTTCACTTTTCTTTAATATTCATTATTTCTAAATATATCATATTTTTTGAGTAGATAAAAATGTATTCCATAGTAAACAGCCTGTTTTGCACTCACAAAATCAGGCTGTCCTTTTTAAAATTATTATAATTATTAGTATTTAGAAAAGAGTACACATCAATTCGATAACAACGAATCTATTGTAATGATATATGCAAATAGTCTGCTCGCTTAATCATATCATACTTAATATTGCAGTAGCAAGAATAAGCATAAACGCTCCTCCAATACGTGATGAAATTTGCGCAAAAGGCATTAATTCCATTCTCTTGGATGCAGATAAAACGGCCACATCTCCTGTTCCTCCCATATTAGCCATACATAAGCCGGCTGTAATGGCAGACTCGATAGGATAAAAGCCAAATATTCTTCCTACAACTGCAGAACCAACAATTGCACCAATTACTGTAACTGTAACCAATAAGAGGTATTGTAAAGTAAGGGAAGCAATAACCTGAGGTAAATCTGTATATGCTACTCCTATTCCTACCAGTAAAGTAGGTGTTAGATTAATCATAATAAATTTAAACCATTGAAAAGCACCTACTTCATATTTTCTTGGCACAACCCCTAACATTTTAAAGATAGCAACCGAGATGATCATTAATGCATAAGAATGTATAGGGATATACTGACCTAATATTTTACCCCAAACAAAAAATGCTGTAGAGATTAATAACCCAATTCCCATTAGTTTTATATCAACCGGCACTTTTTCTGTTTCATTTTCATTATTGTCTTCTTGTGATTTTTTCGCTCCCCTTAATAATTGTCCATTTCCGGTAAGGGCAGGTCTATTTTTGCCTAACTTGTCCAACAAGCCTGCTGCAACGATGGATAAACAGTTTCCTAATGCAAGGGCAGGTATCATAACCGACAACATTTCTGTGACATCTTTATTTAAAGCTTCACCAAATATTTTGGATAGTGGGACAGCTCCGGCTCCCATTCCACCGCCCATAATAGGCACTCCTATATATAAAACAGCATTTAATCCGCCAAAGCCAATAATTGATCCAACTAAACCAACTAAACTTAATGCAACGATTACACCACCTAAGATTGCAGGTAAATACCTTACGGCAGCCTTGATTAATAACCTTCTATCCATTCCCAAAATACTACCACATATTAGTGCTGCAATATAAAAGTTTAAAAATGCTCCGCCTTTCATGAATTCTGTCATTATTTCACCTGAAGTTTGAGGTAGTACCCCATAGGTTATTAGAGCTGCAGATCCAAAAATAATGACGATAGGCCCTCCACCTAGATAGTCTTTAATAATGGGTGTACGATTTCCTATCTCATTAAATATTGCTCCTAGTACCATCATAATAGGAAATGCCCCAACCATGCCTTTTGGAAGTGCACCAAGGTAAGTAGCTCCCAAAACTACAATTGTAATGAGTCCAAATACAGGTAAGGAGATTCCCTGAATCCGATATCCTTTCTCCTGACCTAAATCATTTGCCAATACTTCACTCATAAATTGTCCTCCATTTCTCAATTTAAATTATTCAAATGAATTTATATTCATTGGAATTCAATTAAAATGATTTCGCAACACCTGTTTTTACTGCCGCTTCAATAACTGCTTCAGCAACCTTCGCCGCAACCTTTTCGTTTAATGCATTTGGGATGACATAATCTTCTTTTAATTCATCTCCACCTACTATTTCTGCTATGGCATAGGCCGCAGCAATCTTCATTTCATCATTGATATCTGTAGCCCTAGCATCTAACGCTCCTCTAAAGATTCCTGGAAAAGCTAGTACATTGTTAACTTGATTTGGAAAATCTGAACGACCGGTTCCTACGACTCTCGCACCAGCCGCTTTAGCATCTTCCGGGTGTATTTCAGCTATAGGATTAGACATAGCGAATATAATTGCATCCTTGTTCATTGATTCAACCATCTCTTTTGTAACAACATTAGGTGCTGATACACCAATAAACACATCACTTCCAACCATAACATCCTTTAAGCTGCCTTTTTTGGCTTCTTTATTAGTTATCTGTGCGATTAATTCCTTTTCAGCGTTCAATCCGCTTCTTCCTTTATAAATTGCGCCCGTTCGATCACACAATACAACGTTTTTTAATCCCATCTTCATTAATAATTTTGTAATGGCTATACCGGCTGATCCTGCACCATTTATGACTACCGATAAATCTTCCAGCTTCTTTCCTACAATTTTCAATGCATTAATCATACCTGCAAGGGTGACTACGGCAGTACCATGCTGATCATCATGGAAAACAGGTATATCCAATACTTCTTTTAACTTTCTTTCGATCTCAAAGCATCTTGGTGCAGAAATATCTTCTAAATTAATGCCGCCAAAAGTAGGCGCTAAATATTTTACAGTATTGACAATCTCGTCAACATCTTTTGTATCAATACAAATTGGAAATGCATCTACATTTGCAAAAGCCTTAAATAAAATAGCCTTACCTTCCATAACAGGCAGGCCTGCTTCCGGACCTATATCTCCAAGACCTAAAACTGCTGAACCATCTGTAACTACAGCAACCAAATTCCCTTTAGCCGTGTATTTATAAACATCGTCAATGTTCTCATTGATCTTCCTGCAAGGTTCTGCTACACCAGGTGTATACGCCGTACTTAAATCATCTTTGCTTTTTAATTCTACTTTTGATGTGATTTCAATTTTCCCTCGGTTATCTTCATGCATCACTAAAGCTTTTTCTGAGTAATTCATTGTTATTTCACCCTTTCAATCATTTGGATATATGTCATTATAATTTGTCTTCAAAAAATAAAAAATATTTAGAAATTATTCTAAATATTTAAATAAATAAAAATATTTTTGTTATATTTTTAACATTTTATCAAAAGCATTAATTTATTACACTATTCTCCTAATCTCCCGTCATTATAGTGCTTTCTGCAAAGTGATATGTACAGTTCATTGCCGCCAACTTGTATCTGCTGACCGGTTTTAATAATTTTTCCGTCTACTATTCTTGCTACCATAGTCGCTTTCTTGCCACACCAGCAAATGGTTTTGATTTCTTCTATCTTATCTGCATAAACCAATAGATAATATGACCCCTCAAACAATTCATTTCTAAAATCATTTTTAAGACCGTAGCATAGTACCGGAACATTACAACTATCCACAATCTCAGCAAATTCTTCTATATGATGCTTTTTGAGAAATTGGCTTTCATCTACAATGACACAGTCTATTGATCTTTCCCTGTTTTTCTTTAAAAACAATTGTAGAATATTGGTATCATCATAAACACTTTCGGCTTCACATGACAATCCTACTCTCGAAGTTACTTGCCCGGCACCATATCTATCATCCAGTGCTGATGTCAGAACCAAAACATTTTTGCCTCGCTCTTTGTAATTATAAGCGACTTTTATAACCTCTATTGACTTGCCTGCATTCATGGTGCTATATCTGTAATACAACTGCGCCATATGTATCCAACCTCTCTATAAGTCGTATAATATCAGGAGATATACCACTTATTCAATCATCATTTCTAATATAACATATCATCATCACTAATATATTCGACACATTTAGCCATTCTCCTTTAATTGAACCAAATATTTATTTCCCTTTCTGCGCTCTCAATTGAATCCGAACCATGAACAATATTTTCTGTTATTGAAATAGCATAACACCCCCTAATACTACCGCTATCCGCCTTTAATGGGTTAGTAGCCCCATTGATCATTCGAACCGATTCCACCGCTTGGTCTCCTGAAACAATCATCACCACGACTTTACCGCTCATCATGAATTGAATTAAGCCTTTATAAAAAGGCTTTCCAGTATGCTCATGGTAATGTTTTTCAAGAATATCCTCATCCGGATTGACCATTTTTAATTCAGATATCATCAGTCCCTTTTTTTCATACCGTGAAATAATCTCACCAATTAATCCTTTTCGAACACCATCAGGTTTAACAATTGCCAAAGTTCTCTCCATAATAACCTCCAATTTTATATCCTATAAGTTTCAACTCAATATAATGATAGCCAAAGTATTCATATCAATTATTAAATAAATTGGCATTAATTTAAATCACTATACTTTTTTTGGCAAAAAAATCTTTGTATATCGCATCAATAATTATGAAAAAATAATAAATATAAACAAAGCACATATACTATAGTAATGAATTCTACTTTTCATAGATTTTTAATCTACATGCTATTGACTTCGTCAACATGCAGAGTTAGAATTATATTACGTAGTATTAAAAACTACATCAGGAGGCTTTAAAAATGAAATCAATTATTCGTGAACCCATTAACTCAATTTCTCATCTTGTGGGATGCATATTGTCGATTTTCGGCTTTGGGTATATTATGAACGTGTCTGTTTCATCCGGTAATTTGATTAAAATCATTGCATCAGTCATATTTTGCCTTGGACTTATGGGGTTGTATGCAGCATCCACTATTTACCACTGGAGTACACTGCCCAAAAAAGCCTTAACGACACTTAGAAAAATAGATCATATTATGATTTACTTTCTTATTGCTGCTACCTATACACCTATTTGTCTTATTCCCTTAAAGGGTAAAGTAGGTTATACCCTGCTCACCATTATTTGGGTGTTATCCATTACGGGAATGGTTATCAAAGTTTTTTGGCTTAACGCACCAAGATTATTATACACTTCTTTTTATGTATTATTAGGATGGGCAGTTATTTTTGCTATTCGGCCATTAATACATAATTGGGTTATTCCCGGCGTTTCACTTATCGCTTTGGGCGGTGTTTCATATACGGTTGGGGCTATTATCTACGCTCTTAAACCAAAGTTTTTACAGCTTTGGAAATTTGGCCACCACGAAATATTTCATATATTCATCTTAATAGGCAGCATCCTTCATTATGTGGCCATCTACAAATATATTATAAAATAATTAATGATTTTTTTGTTTGAATTTTTGAAGTGCATCTGCCAGAGCCGTATTTAATGGCTCTTCTTTCTTATTTTGATGTTTTAAATATCTTGAAACATCCTTTTTAGAGAGTTGATTTTTCTCTTTCTTCTTTCTTTCATTAAAAGCAGATAATTTTTCTCTATGCCCGCAAACGCAGGCAAATATTTGACTTTCCCCTTCACCACGCAGCTCCAATTTCTTATGACAATTAGGACACCTTGCATTGGTAATCTTTGCGATCATCTTGCGATGTCCACACGCTCTATCTTGGCAAACCAGCATTTTTCCGGTCTTACTATTGACTTCAAGCATGTACTTGCCACACTCCGGACATTTATTTTTTGTCATATTATCATGCTTAAATTTCTCTTCACTATTCTTTATTTGTGAAACTGCTTCTTTGGCATATTGTTTCATATCATTAATAAATAAATTTTTATCTAGATTTCCTTTTGATATACCGGAAAGTTTTTGCTCCCATTGTGCTGTTAAAACCGGAGATTTTAAGTCCTCCGGAACTAAGTTAAGAAGCTGTTTTCCTTTTGAAGTTATATAAATATCTTTGCCTTTCTTTTCAATTAAAAAGCTGTTAAATAATTTTTCTAATATGTCTGCACGAGTAGCTACGGTTCCCAATCCCCCGGTTTCACCCAGCGTCTTACTCCATTTTTTATTCTCCGAATCCAAATATTTTATCGGATTTTCCATAGCAGAAAGCAAAGTGCCTTCATTAAATGGTGCAGGGGGAGTCGTCATACCATCTGTCTTAATAAATTGTGTAATCCTTAGTGTCTCACCCTTATTAATATCCCCTATCTTTTGGAATTCGTCGCCATCATCGTCATAACCATAAATCACTTTCCATCCTTCTTTTAGAACTTTTCTACCTTTAGAAGAAAACGGTTCATCGCCTATAGAGCATTTTATAGATATTTGTTCGCTTTCAAACGGCGGGTACAATACTGCTAAGAATCTTTTAATAACCAAATCATATATCTTTCTTTCTTTATCGGATAAGTCTTCAAGATATACCCTTTGCTCCGTAGGAATAATTGCGTGATGGTCGGATACCTTAGTGTTATCAACAAAGGATTTATTTGCAGCAATTTTTCCTTTCAACAGGGTATGAGTAAATTGAGAATAAGGTCCTACACCACATCCTTTTATTCTATCTTTTAATGTCTCGACGATATCTGAGCTAATGTATCTTGAATCCGTTCTAGGGTAAGTCAATATTTTATGGCTTTCATACAAACGCTGCATGATAGACAGCGTTTCCTTCGGCGAAAAATCATATATCTTATTGGCATCTCTTTGTAATTCGGTAAGATCATACAGCTTGGATGCATAAGCCTTTTTATGGGTTTTTGTAACCTCTTGAACAACTGCATCTTTGTTTTGAATGGATGACAATATTCTGTCACACTTCTCTTCATCAAAAGTCTTATGGTCTTTGGTCTTACTATCATGCCATGTTAATTTCAAATCCTTAGCAAGGGCCGTTATACCATAATACTTTTTTGATTTGAAGTTTTTAATCTCTTCTTCTCTTTTTTGCACCATGGCAAGGGTAGGTGTCTGCACTCGACCACAAGAAAGTTGTGCATTATATTTACATGTTAGTGCACGGGTAGCATTTATACCTACTACCCAATCCGCTTCTGCTCTGGCTACTGCCGAAGCATACAGATTTTCGTAATCTTTACCGTTTTTCAGATGACTAAAGCCCTCTTTGATGGCTTTATCCGTTACAGAAGAAATCCATAAACGCTTAATGGGCTTTTTTATATGCGCTTTATCAATAATCCAGCGTGCAACCAATTCTCCTTCTCTTCCCGCATCTGTAGCAATAATAATTTCTTGAACGTCTTTTCTATGCATCTGTGTCTTAACCGAATGAAATTGCTTTCCGGTTTTTTTAATAACATCTAACTTTAAATGTTTAGGAAGTATCGGCAAGTCTTCTATGCGCCATGATTTATATCGGTCCTCATATCTCTCCGGACTAGCTAATTCCACCAAGTGTCCCAGTGCCCAAGTTACAATATATTTATCACCTTCAAAAAATCCACTGCCTTTTTTTCTGCAATTTAAAACTCTGGCTAGATCTCTGCCTACAGAAGGTTTTTCTGCTAAAACAAGTTTTTTTCCCATCTATATAAACAATCCTTTCATTTAAATACTCATATAATCTTGTTTCATCCTATTTATCAATGGTATCATATCTTATTGCCAGATAAAACAATTATATTTCCATTAACTTCTTAAAATATTTTATCTCATTTATACCATAGTATAATATATACAGTTAATATTTATGGAGGGCGATTTATGTTAATACAATCTAATCATTTAAAAGAATCTTTAGAGGTTGCTTCAAAACATCATATTTTTGATGGGCTCAATCAAATATATCATTCTATCCCAGAAAGTATTTGCAACGGTTGTACCAATTGCTGCATGGAATCTGTACATGCCTCATATGTAGAATTTTTAAATATTTATCAATATCTTGAAGAACACCCTTTACTCAAAACTACCATTTTACCAAAACTCACTCAATATTATTTTTTAGAACTTATTCAAAAAAATGCATGTCCTTTTTTAAATGAAAAAAGCAGATGTATGATTTATGAAGTACGTCCATTAACATGCAGGTTATTTGGTCATTGGCGTAAAAAAGATTTTAATGAAAACATTTCTGCTATTCAGAGTGAAAATGAAGCCACTGGGTTATATTTTAAAGAAAAGTTTCAACTACCCATTCCCAAAGAAGTCATTAACTATTCCATTAAATATTGTGATGATTTTAAAACAGACAAGAAAATAACAAAAAAAGAGAGGCTTCAAATGTCTGATGACCTTTTCGAATTGGAAATTCAATTTCTTATGAACGGACTGTTAAGAGAAGATTTAATCGGCACAAACCTCATCACGTGGTTTATTTACACCATTTATAATCAAGATGAAGCCAGTGATTTGAGGCTGAAGATTATAAAAGAATACCTTGCACAAGGAAGGAGTGCAACACTATCCAAAATATCATAGCTGCAGCATTAGCGGCCTAAAAATGTAATAACAAATCTAACTCCCTTTAGTATTATCTAACGGGAGTTAGAATAGAGTAAAATTATTATAATATTCATAGGCTTCATTTTTTTCATCGATAGAATTCTTTATATATATGCATTGTCCGCTATAGCGTTAAGGGTGGATTTATATAAGATATATATTTTATGCTTCAATCACCTCGTCATCATTTTTTTCCATAGTTATACCAGCATAAGCAAATACTATGACCACAAGAGGCGTAATATAATTAAAAAAGCAAAATGGTAAATATAATAAAGTTGGAACTCCTAATGTAACGGTCATAAAAGCACCACATACATTCCAAGGAATTAGAGGAGAAGTAATAGTTCCTGCAGCTTCTAACGTTCTCGATAAGTTTTTAGGTTTCAATCTTCTTTCTTTAAATAAACTTTTATATATTCTGCCCGGTAAAATAATTGCTAAATATTGATCTCCGGTTACAATATTTGTTGTTATGGATGTAAAAACTGTTGCACTTACAAGAGAGCCTGTCCCGCGTATTAATTTGACAATCTTATTGGTTATTACATTAAGAACTCCAGCACTTTCCAGAATCCCTCCAAAAATAAGCGCGCATATGATTAATGAAATTGTATACATCATACCATTCATACCACCACGACTTAATAAACTATCAATAACTTCGACTCCTGTATCTGATACATATCCAAATTGGACAACATCAACAATAGTTACCAAGCTAGCACCTTGTACAATCCATGCTAAGATTCCTCCTGCAATTACTCCAATTAAAAGTCCAGGGATTGCAGGAATTTTTTTAACAACTACTACAATTATAATAAGAGGTGGAATAAGCATAATAGGTGAAATTATAAATTGAGATGATAACCCATCTAATATCACGTTAACTGAAGTAGGATCAATACTTCCTCCTGTATATTTTAGCCCTATTAGTCCAAATAGAACAGATGCTATTATCCAGGATGTACCACTTGTATAAACCATATGCTTAATATGGTCAAATAGATTTGCTCCGGCTGATGCTGCGGCAAGATTTGTAGTATCAGAAAGAGGAGACATTTTATCACCAAAATAAGAACCTGATATAATGGCGCCTGCTGTCATTGGCAAAGGTATTCCAAGCCCTTGAGAAACTCCTAATAAAGCAATTCCTACTGTACTTGCAGTGGTCCATGAGCTGCCACTAGCTACAGAAACGATACTGCATATTGCGAAAGTCGTAACCAAAAATAAATTTGGAGATATTATTTTTAAACCATAATAAATCATAGTTGGAACTACTCCTGATAAAACCCATGCTCCAACTAGCATGCCTACTAACATTATTAAAAGTATTGCTTCCATAGATACGTTAAGGCTATTTAATATACCTTTTAATAATTCGTCCCATTTGTATCCAGATTGAATTGCTATCAAACCAGCAAACATAGCCGATACAATCAAAGGAACATGAGCAGATCCAGTTCCCCACTTAAGAGACCAAAATAACGATACTATTAAAACAAGCATAGCTATCATAGCTTTTGTGAATGTCATATTTTTTACAGAATTATTCATAGTTTTCTCCTTTTATAAATATTTTTAACATCGACCTTTGAAATTGTAGATTTCATAGCTATAATCTGTCTGGTTAAATGTGATATCCTCAAAGTAAATATCAAATAAGAAAATGATAACCTGAACTATTCTCTCTTTAAATAAAACCATGATATGGTTTCTGGCTGGTAGCATAATGTATATATTTTATCATTGTAATAAAATCAAATACCGGCAGCTTTACAGCTCTTTGAATATCTGCTGCATACGGAGGCAAATCACTACATTCAAGAACGATTGCACCAATATCTGAATTTTCCTTAACCATGGTTACTGCAGCATTAACTACCTCTTGCCTTATGGCTTTATTATCTAGTAAGCCATTATCTTCCATAATACCTTCTGAAAATGCAGGCAATTTTTCTAATCCTCTGACTACAACAATACTTGGGTCATATACGCCACAACTTTTAAATAGATCAGGTGTAATTCCTTTTTCATATGCGGTAAGCATCCCTATTTTTTGCTGAGGTCTTAAACCTATTTTGATCCAACTTATTTGAATTACACTTGAAAGAAAAACTGGAATATCGACAGCTGCAGATACTTTATCCTGAAAATTTCCAAAAAATCCACAAGCAGAACATATTGCTCTTGCTCCTTCAGCCTCGAATTCTTTTGCAGCAGCAATAATGTCATTAACTAATGTAGGATCCCCTTTTAGTATCCGTTTAGTAGTACAGTTAGGAACCTTTTTGAAATTTACCGGAAAATCATACGAGCATAAATTTGCAACATTCCCAGGAATAGTAGGGTACCAGCATTCATCTAAAAATAGTATTCCAACTGAATATCCCGATATAAACTGACCTTTTTTAATCTTAATTATTTTATTATCTTCCCCTTTTTCCAAATAACCATATTCTCGATCTTGATCTTGATTTTCTTTACTTTCTTTTCTGAGTTTTTTATTCATAAAACATCTCCTCCTCCTTACCAGGTAGTGTCAAGTTTTTAGCTTCTAAAATGTTTAAAATTTAGTAACTTCAAGGCTTACAGCTTAGCACTACCCTTACCAATCATTAATTGGCAAATCCATATCCAATCGAAAATGGCACTAATTATGTTAAAAAGTGTTATGGCGATTATCCCCATTATTTTTAATGTTCTGAAAATTTCTTATTTGATAAATCAAGGTTTCATTCACGCTCGTGATATAATTATTTTAAGTTACTATTAATATTAAATAAACAACCAAATTTTAGTTTTTTACCCAACCAAACCTTTTTCTAATATTCTCAAAAGTTGAATTTATTCTTGCTAGAATTTTAGAATTCAGCATGGCAAAAAAATACAGCATCACAAAAATGATAAACAACTAAATTTTAGTTTTTTACCCAACCAAACCGTTTTCTAATATTCTCAAAAATTGATTAAATACAAAGGCTATATACTTCCTATTTCTTTTTTGAAAGCATTTTTCAATTTAAATTCACTCATCATGCCTCTAAGCTGATGCGTTTGCTCCGCCATTTTTGCACTAGAGGCAGCATTTTCTTCTGCTGTTGCAGTATTGGACTGTGTGATATGTGATATTTGCTCTATTGCTTGACCTATTTCTCTAATTGCTTTTGCTTGCTCTGATGAAGAAATAGTAATCAGTCTTACAATATCTTCTGTATCCGAAATACCATCAACAATCTTACTCAATGCCTCAGTGGTTTGATTTGCGATTGTATATCCATCTTCCACTTTGGTAATGGAACGATCAATTATTTCTGTTGTTTCTCTAGCTGCTTCGGCACTCCTTGCTGCAAGGTCTCTAACTTCTTGTGCAACCACCGCAAAACTTTTTCCTTGTTCACCTGCTCTTGCTGCTTCTACAGCAGCATTTAGAGCTAATATATTGGTTTGAAAAGCAATATCATCAATCACCTTAATAATTTTTGAAATGTTTTGTGAAGATTCTTTAATTTCATTCATAGCAGCTAACATAACCGTCATCTGCTCATTTCCTTTTAGCGCATCTGCCTTTGCCTTGATAGACAATTCATTTGCCATATCTGCCTTTTCTGCATTTTGATTAGTTTGTTCGGCCACTTGAATAATGGTTGCATTGATTTCCTCTATTGAGCTTGCTTGTTCTGTTGCACCTTGTGATAAAGATTGACTTGAAGCAGCTACTTGATTAACCGCTAACTCAACCTGATCCGAAGTAGTATTCATTTCCTCTAACACATGGCTCAATTGGCCTATGATATGATTAATTGAATCCTTTAGTTCTGAAAAATCTCCCAGATAGTCTCGTTCAATACCTATATCACAGTTTTTATTCGCTATTTCACTTAAAACATCTGAAATATCAGATATATAGACTTGTATTTTTTGACTCATAGAATTAACAGCCAGCTTAATCTTGACATGGTCTCCTTGATAGTCCCCTTCTATTCTTTGACTTAAATTACCCTTAGCAAACTGCTGAAGGACCAACGAAGCTTCCTGGATAGGTTTGATAATTGCATCTATCGTTTCGTTTATTCCGCCAATCATACGAGAGTATGCACCTAAATGCTTTGAAGTATTGGCTCGATATGAGAGATTTCCATTTATTGCTTCTTTCGACAAATCAACAATTTCGTCAAATATATTATCCATAGAGTTTGCTACAGCAATTATATTTTTCATTAAATCTTTAATATCTCCCTCATATTCTGAAAGAACAATTTTAACTGTATCATTTTCTCCATTAGCAACATTTTTCAAATATTCTCGAGCAATATCCACCGGCCTATGGATTTCATCCATCACATGATTAAATTTCTGTATAATCTTTCTCCAATTGCCTTTAAATTCGTTTTCATTCGCTCTTTCCTTAAAGTCTCCTTTTGTCATCGCTTTAACTATATTATCTAATTCATCCAGCATTACCTTATTATTATTTATTATCTTGTAAAGTCCGGCCATCAAAAAATCTCTATTACAATCAGGCTTTATTATCGGTGCATTTTTACCTTCTATTATATGGTTTACTGTATCAGCATATCTTTTTAACCTGTTCTCCATTTCCGTAAGGCTCTTAGCTAAATCACCTATTTCATTATTTCTTAAATTATATTTTTGCAGTATTTCAGTTGAAATACTCCCTTCTGAAAACTCAAGAGCATTGGTAATGTCTTCTAAAGGTTTTAAAAATTTTTTTCTAAAAATAATTAAAATCATAATAGTAAAAAAAATGCTGACTAATAAAGCCCTTACTAATGATGTAGCCGTAAATAATTTTAGGTGTAATCCCATAAAGAAACAGCTGGACAGAATGCTTAAAAAAATTGTTATCCCTAGTTTCATTTCTATTGAAATTCTATTTTTTGAACCCATTTTATCACTTCCTCAATATATCCTTTGAATCGTTGCCAAATAACCTAAAAGGTATGACCTCATTAGGTCATACCTGCAAGTGTTTTCTGTTCTACTAATGTATTTTTTGTTTTTTAAAAACTACAAATTTCTTTTATAGCTTCAATGGTTCTGTCAACTTCTTCTTCAGTATTATATGGAGCTAGACCAATTCTAACTAAACCGCCTTTTTCCTTTAACTTCAAAACTGTATTGATGGTTTCAACTGCATAAAAATCTCCATCCCATACAAATATCCCTTTATCAGCTAAATATTGGGCTACTTCCAAGGGTCTTTTCCCTTCAATCGTAAAGGATACAGTGGTCGTACGAGGATGTCCTTCCGGTGGTCCATAAACCGTTACTTTTTCTATTTTTCTAAGCTCTTTTCGAAGCTTAGATGCCAAAGGCTCCTCATATTCGTCAATGGCAATCATACCTGCAACAATATTTTTTCTCCGCCCTTCAAGACCCTTTAATCGATCTTCAAAACAGTCAACATATAATTTGCCTATATCAGAAATAAATTCTACAGCCTCAGCAGCTCCACAAATACATTCAAAATTCGGTGTACCTGTTTCAAATTTCTCTGGTGCTTCAGTATTATCATCTGCCATTACCCTAATGGTTCTTAAATTATCCATAGCTTCTTTTTTACCATAAATTACACCAATATGTGGTCCAAAAAACTTATATGCTGAGCAAAGCATAAAATCAGTATCAATATCTTTTACATCAATAGGTTTATGCGCAGCATAGTGAACAGCATCGACAACAGTTAACGCTCCTACTTCATGAGCCAGCTTAATAACTGTTTTTACATCTGTAATAGTCCCTACCGCGTTTGCAGCCCAGTTTACTGCTACTACTTTTGTTTTTTGAGATAATTTAGATTTATAATCTTCTAAATCAAGTATACAAGTTTCTGGATTTACTTTTACACTTTTTACCACGACGCCACGCTCTGCCAATAATCTCCAAGGAGACCTGTTTCCTTCATGATCAATATCTGTAATAATAACTTCATCACCGGCAGCCAAATCTCTTGCAATACCTAAAGAAAGTTTGAAGTTATTAGAAGATGTGTTGGCACCAAAAGATATTTCTTTCCAATCACATCCTAAAAAATCAGCAAAAGTTTCCCTGGCCTTTTTAAGTAGCGTATCACTCTCGATAGATGTTACAAAACAACCATGAGCATTTGCATTGTGATGAAATAAATAGTCACAAATTTTATCTGCAACACGCTGCGGTACCTGAGTCCCTCCAGGTCCATCAAAAAATGCTGCCGAATACCCATTGACTTCTCTAGATAAACAAGGAAATTGTTTTCTGACTCCGTTAATATCATATTTAAATTTCTTCATGTTTAATCCTCCTTTAATCAGATATATTAATCCATTATTTTACTTAGACTATTTTTATTTCTTCTTTCAGCCCTTTATTTTGGATATTTTCCATTCTTTTTATTGAATGCTATCAAAGACATAAATTCATGCATTATATTTGCAGCAGCCCAAGAAGTAATTTTCCCACTATCCTCATGAGGTAATACTTCAACTAAATCAAAGCCTACAAAATTTAATCCCTGCATTCCTTTTCTAATTATTTCTTTTGTCTGCCATGTACTAAAACCACCTATTTCCGGTGTGCCTGTTCCAGGAGCATAAGCCGGGTCAATAAAATCAATATCAAATGATACAAATACAGGTGTATCTCCTACTCTCTCTTGTATACTTTCTATTGCATATTCTATTCCTTTTCGGTGAATTTCATCTGAGGTAAGAACTTGGAATCCCAGCCTTTTAGAGTAATCAAAATCTTCTGCTGAACTACAAGTGCCTCTCATTCCTACCTGAATGGATTTTTCTACAAGAATACAACCTTCATCCAATGCTTTTTTAAAAGAAGTGCCATGATTATATTGTATTAAACCACTATAATAATCATCATCCATATCGCAATGTGAATCAAAATGCAATAAAGCAACAGGTCCAATCTCCTGTTTTATTGCTCTCAATTCTCCTAAGGAAATCGAATGATCTCCACCCATAACAATAGGAATAACACCTTTTTCATATACAGGTTTCAAATCTCTAACCATGTTATTATAAGTCGTAATGATATCTCCTGGAATAACATCAATGTCCCCATAGTCTACACCGGAACAATACTCAAAGATATTCAATCCTAAATCATAATTATATTCTCTCATTAAGACAGATACACTTCTTATGGTTTCAGGTGCAAATCTCTGCCCGGTTCTATATGATGCACCTGTATCAAAAGGTACACCGGTAATAATAAAATCTACATCTTCAAGAGTTCTTTTTTCCGGTAACCTATTAAAAGTTCTAATACCAACAAATCTTGGGCTGCTGGCCGTGTCAATAGGTTTGTACTTTTTTTTCATATAACTCTCCCTCTAACGAAATATCGTTTTATAAAATAAAAATTATAGATCTTAATTGCTTTTTTTGTTCGTTTGAATAAAGTTCTGTTAGAAATTTTCTATATCAAAAAAATATCACCTTTACTCAATATCCGATACATACCGCCTATTTTAATTTGCACAGTAGTTTCGTCTTTGTAGGTCGTAGTTTCTAAGATACTACTGATTTTTGAAGGCCTATTCATACTTTCTCCCTGAAGAAATAGATTTTCCTCATTTTCTTTTATAATGTCATTCTTAAATAAATAATAAGTAAGAGCACCGTTTGATGTACCAGTCGCAGCCTCTTCATCAATTTCATATAGTGGTGCAAAGTTTCTGCAAAATGCTGTGATTTTTTTCTCTTCAGGCGATTGATTATTAAGATTTAGTGCGAAAGCATGAACCCCAACAACCTTATACCTATCCGAAAGTTCCGATAAAGCAGGAAAATCCGGATTAATATTCATGAGTATCTCTTTATTTTTTACATGAAGCATAATATCAGGAAGCCCTGTAGAAATCATTTGTGGCATCATGCCAATATCTTCAACTTCTATACCCATAATTTTTGCCAGTTCTTCTAATTTGTTTCCATCAATGATTTTATCTAATTCTACCGGTGCACTCATGTCCATCATAACCAATTGATCTTTAATCATGACTTCTTTTTTTCCGGAAAGTGTATCAATCATATACGTTTCATGATTTTTTGCTAATCCACAATCTACCAAAGCACCAAAAGAGCCGATGGTAGCATGGCCGCAGAGTTCTACCTCTGCAGCCGGAGTAAAATATCTTATTTTAAATTCATTCTCCGCTATTTGCTTAATAAATGCTGTCTCTGAATATTTCAGCTCTGCCGCTGTTTTTATCATTATGTCTTCAGAGGGATATTTTTCTTCTTTCTCTAAAATAACAACACCTGCAGCGTTACCTCCGAATAATTCATCAGCAAATGCATCTACAATATAAAATTTCACTGATTTTCCACTCCCTTTTGTTATAATTGATCGTTTAATTTTAAAACCTTCTTGAATAAGACTTGACAGACAACCTTTTTTTGAAATTATTTATCTTTTCTTAAGTCATTCATTGCTTTTGTAATGCCTTCTAAACCATTTATTAGTTCTTCATCTGTTCGCGGCCATACAAACCCTATTCTCATATAATTTTTAGGGAATTCAAACCAACTTCCGGCACCTGGGTATGCACCATAGTTTGTTAGTAGATAATCATAAAATGTATCGTCAAAGTCAATTCCCAGTGATTCATCAGCCTTAACAAAGCATGTGCAGCCGCCTTTTGGCTCATTCCAAGTTAAGCAGTCTTGCTCAAGAACCCATTTCTTTGTAATTTCTTTTCTTCTAAGAATTTTTTCGCGTGCGATTGGAAGCCATTCATCTCTATTTTCCATAATTTTTAAAGCTACGATTTCATCCAGTACGCTGCCATGGACATTGATTTGCTCTTTGATATTTAGTAATTTAGACATTAACTCAGCGTCTTGAGTATGCAGCCAGCCGACTCTTATCCCAGGGAAGCCGTATACTTTAGAAAAGCTTGAAATACTAATGGCTTTTTTGCTTAGTGTTGCAGCAACCGGTAATGGCTTATCATGTGCCATTTCACGATAGGTTTCATCAGAAATTAGATAGCAGTCATTCTTTTCACAAATGTCAATAATTCTTTTCAATTCATCCTCTGTAATCATTGCTCCAGACGGATTGACCGGAAAGTTGATACTTACAAATTTTGTTTTTGGCGTTACCATTTTGTCTAAGCGTTCAATATCAAATTTAAATCCATCTTCAAATTTACATTCTAATAGCTCAACATTGCATCCCATACCTTCCGGTGTCATATGGTTTACAGAGTAATTAGGATGCTGAACCACAACATGTTCGCCTTTATCTCCTAGCGTTACCGACGTCATAAACAAGGCCATCGTTGCCCCTTGAGTAACCATAATGTCCTCATACTTCACGCCTTCTCCGCTCATCGCAGCAATTTTTTCTCTTAATTCAATTAATCCATTATGATCCTGATAATAAGGAAACTCCATGTCTTCTATAGATAACCCTATGTCTTTTATGTTCCTTTCTCCTACTGAACTTTCACCAAGATTACATGTCATTCTGCCATAACCGACTACCTCTGCTCCTTCAATTTCAATTATCGCTCTTTCAAATTCCACTTTCATTCTCTCCCTTTATTTTTATTGAATACATTCATTTATCTAATTACTTGCTTTTTCCTTTCAAAATTTCTTCAGATTTTAAATGAAATCAATGCTTAAACCTATTGATTTTTCCAATGCTCTTTTATAAATCCCTACAGCAGTTGCATTGTCTTGAACAGACATACCGGTTGAATCAAATAAAGTAATTTCTTCATCATTTATACGTCCCTCTTTTTTACCAAGCAATACTTCTCCAATTTCCCCATAGATATCATTTTCAGTAAATGCACCAGATTTAATTGCATTCAGTGTTTCACCACCATGAACACATTGCTCAATACTGTCAACGATCACTTTAGCACGTGTGAATATATGGGGATCTAACTCTTGTTTGCCTTCGACATCAGCTCCAATTGCACAAATATGAGTTCCGGGTTCTATCCATTCGCTTTTTACAATCGGTTTATTACCTGGTGTTACAGTAACTACTATATCTGAGCCAACCACTGCTTCTTTAGGTGCTTCACAAACTACAACTTCAATTCCTAATTCTGCTTCCATGTCTTCCTTATATTTTTGAGGTTCACCTGGTACCGGAGACCACACCTTAGCT
>JANQMT010000123.1:0-49777 GCA_028279945.1 Clostridia bacterium | reverse complement strand
ATCCGATAGCAATTGAAGAAGGACAACGATTTGCTATTAGAGAAGGTGGAAGAACAGTAGCTTCCGGTGTTGTTGCTGAGATTATTGAATAGTTCATATCAAGATTTATGCATTCAATCGAGAATTCTCGATTGAATGCAAATTTTGTTTTAAAGAAACGGTAATAATACTTGATTTTAAAATAAAAATATAATATAATATTTAAGCGTGCTTTAGGACAGCGATGAAGCAGGAGGTGGCTGAATAGTAGCAAAATGAGCCTTCTATTCAGGGAATTTCTGTGGAGAATGTTCGTTCAAAGAAACGGGCGACGGGATTTCACGCCGGTTTTCAAAAAAAAATGAAACACCCGGCTAAGTGTATGAAGGTCCCTTCGTGCGTGATTAATATTAAAAACGTGCGATAAAAGGAGGTAATTCAATGACTCAAGGACAAAAAATCAGAATTAGATTAAAGGCGTATGATCACAATATTTTAGATCAATCAGCAGGCAAAATTGTTCAGACTGCTAAGAAAACAGGTGCAGACGTATCAGGTCCTATTCCACTGCCTACAGAAAAACAAGTGATTACAATCTTAAGAGCAGTGCATAAATACAAGGATTCTAGAGAACAATTTGAACAAAGGACACATAAAAGACTTATAGACATACTAAATCCAACGCCTAAAACAGTCGATTCTCTGATGAGACTTGACCTGCCCGCAGGCGTGGATATTGAAATCAAACTATAGAAAATACTAAGATTAGATTGAGATAGATTTCTACCAGTCCACTTCTTAGTATGATTACACTGTAGAAGCATAATTTCTGATAATTAAAGCAGGAGTTATTGCTGTAAATTGTAATCCGCTGTAAGAAAACAGGAGGTGTAAACATGAAGACAATACTAGGTAAAAAAGTTGGCATGACTCAAATCTTTACTGAAGCTGGAGAGGTAATACCGGTTACAGTAGTTGAAGCAGGACCTGTTGTTGTAACACAAATTAAGACAAAAGATATCGACGGGTACGAAGGCGTTCAAATTGGATATGATGATGCAAAGCCTGCAAAGGTTAACAAGCCTTTAAAAGGACATTTTGAAAAGTCAAATGTAGAACTAAAGAAGCATTTAACTGAATTCAGAGTTGAAGATGCTAAAGCATTTGAAACCGGTCAAACCATTACCGTTGAAGATTTTGAAGTAGGTAACAAAGTAGACGTTACAGGTACTTCAAAGGGTAAAGGAACACAAGGACCTATTAAAAGACATGGTCAATCCAGAGGACCTATGGGACACGGATCTAAGTATCACAGAGGACCTGGTTCGCTAGGTGGGTCATCTTTCCCAGGAAGAGTTTTTAAAGGACAAAAAGGAGCCGGTAGAATGGGTGCAGAGACCGTTACGGTTCAAAATATTGAAGTGGTTAAAACGATTCCTGAAAAGAATGTGATGCTTTTAAAAGGAGCAGTTCCCGGTCCAAAAGGAACACTACTTAAAATTAAAAATTCTGTCAAGAGTAGAAACGATAAATAGTATAGCAGAAGGGAGGAATGAAAATGGCGAAAGTAAGCGTTTTAAATATGACTGGTGAGCAACAAGGTGAAATGGATTTAAATGATGGCATATTTGGAATTGAAATCAATGAACATGCTGTTCACGCAGTGGTTAAAAATTATTTAGCAAACCAAAGACAAGGCACTCAATCTGCAAAAACTAGAAGTGAAGTCAGAGGAGGCGGACGTAAGCCTTTCAGACAAAAAGGAACCGGTCGTGCGAGACAAGGAAGCAGAGTTGCGCCGAACCATGTTGGCGGAGGAATCGTATTCGCTCCAAAGCCAAGAGATTATAGATATTCATTACCTAAGAAATTGAGAAGATTGGCTATGAAGTCAGCTCTTACATCTAAGGTGGCTGAGAAAGAAATCATTGTATTAGATGCTCTGACAATGGAAGCGCCTAAAACAAAAGAAATGGTAAAGGTATTATCCAATATTAATGCAGAGAAAAAAGCACTCATCGTTATGGATGGAAAAGACGAGAATGTGATAAAATCTGCAGCCAATATTCCGGGAGTAAAAACAACTCTTGTAACAACACTTAATGTGTACGATATAATCAAATACAATAGTTTTATAGTGACAAAAGATGCAGTACACAAAATAGAGGAGGTGTACTCATAATGACAGCTTATGACATCATAATAAAACCGGTCATTACTGAAACCAGTATGGACGATATAGCAGATAAAAAATATACTTTTAAGGTATTAAAAACAGCAAATAAAACACAAGTTAAAAATGCCATAGAAGAAATTTTTGGTGTTACAGTAAAAAAAGTTAACATCATGAATATTCAAGGAAAAATGAAACGAATGGGAAGAAATGTAGGCAGAAGAGCTGATGAAAAGAAAGCAATTGTTACGCTTACACCCGATAGTAAAGAAATTGAATTCTTCGAAGGAATGTAATTTTTAGACATATTGAACGAAGGAGGGAAATCGCATGGGTATCAGAAAATATAAACCGACAACACCTGGGTTAAGAGGCATGTCTGTATCAACATTTGAAGAAATTACGACAGATCAGCCTGAAAAATCCCTACTGGCGACATTAAAAAAGAAAGCCGGTAGAAATGCACATGGTAAGATAACGGTTCGACATAAAGGTGGCGGACAAAAAAGAAAATACAGAAAAATTGATTTTAAAAGAAATAAAGATGGTATTCCTGCAAAGGTTGCTACCATAGAATACGATCCAAACAGAAGTGCAAACATTGCACTGCTTGTTTATGCTGATGGTGAAAAAAGATACATCATTGCACCTAACAAGTTAAGCGTTGGAGAAGTTGTTTTCTCAGGAGAAAATGTTGATATCAAAATAGGTAACGCATTACCGCTAAAAAGTATCCCTGTTGGTACCGTTATCCATAACATTGAATTAAAGCCGGGTAAAGGCGCACAAATGGTAAGATCAGCAGGAAATTCAGCTCAGCTAATGGCTAAGGAAGGCAAACATGCTACACTGAGACTGCCATCTGGTGAAATGAGAAAAGTAAGCTTAGAATGTAGAGCAACTATTGGTGAAGTAGGTAATCTTGATCATTCTAATATCAATATTGGTAAAGCAGGTCGTAAAAGACATATGGGTATCCGACCAACGGTTAGAGGTTCTGTTATGAATCCAAATGACCATCCACACGGTGGTGGTGAAGGAAGAGCACCTGTAGGCAGACCTAGCCCGGTAACACCTTGGGGTAAACCGGCACTTGGTTATAAAACAAGAAAGAAAAATAAGCCTTCTGACAAATACATTGTAAAACGCAGAGACAAAAAGTAGAGTCAGTGAAGTGAAGGGAGGAAAAAGTTAATGGGAAGATCTCTTAAAAAAGGGCCATTTGTAGCACCTAAACTTATAAAAATAATCGACGGAATGAATTCAAAAAACGATAAAAAGGTTATAAAAACATGGTCTAGAGCATCTACAATTTTTCCACAGATGGTAGGACATACCATAGCGGTACATGATGGAAGAAAACACGTTCCAGTTTATATAACTGAAGATATGGTAGGACATAAGCTTGGAGAATTTGCTCCTACTAGAACTTATAGAGGCCATGCTGACAAAGAAAAATCTTCAAAAGTTAAGAAATAATAATAAACAATTGCGGAAGGAGGGTATTCGATGGAAGCAAAAGCAATTGCCAAGTATGTGCGAATTTCTCCCAGAAAAATGAAGCCCATAACAGATTTAGTAAGAGGAAAAGATGCTAACGAAGCATTAGCGATATTAAACTTTACGCCTAATAAAGGTGCAAAAGTATTACAAAAAGTAATCAACTCTGCAGTAGCAAATGCTGAAAACAATCACAGTATGGATCCGGATAATTTGTATGTTTCAGAAGTATATGCCAACCAAGGACCTACTATGAAGCGTTGGAGAGCAGGATCAATGGGACGTGCGTCAATCATACTGAAAAGAAGTAGCCATGTAGGGGTTGTATTAAAGGAAAAAGCATAGTAGAAGGAGGTAAATTGAATGGGTCAAAAAGTAAATCCCCATGGATTAAGAGTGGGTGTCATTAAAGACTGGAATTCAAAGTGGTATGCAGATAAAAAAGAGTTCGCAGACCTTCTTATTGAAGATAATAAAATCAGACGTTATATCAAGAAAAAATTGTATACCGCAAGTGTTTCTAAAATCCAAATTGAAAGAGCAGCAAACAACAAAGTAAAAGTAACAGTCTATACAGCTAAACCGGGAATGGTCATAGGTAAAGGCGGATCGGGAATAGAAGAAGTTAGAAATGAACTGCAAAAATTGATTAATAAAAGCGTTATGTTGAATGTGTTCGAAATCAAAAGACCTGAATTAGATGCTCAGTTAGTGGCAGAAAGCATTGCGTCTGCCCTTGAAAGAAGGATTTCCTTCAGGCGTGCTATGAAGCAGGCAATGGGTAGAACCATGAAAGCCGGTGCAAAAGGCATTAAAGTTATGTCTGCTGGAAGACTTGGCGGTGTTGAAATGGCACGAAGCGAAAAGTATAGTGAAGGCAATGTACCTTTGCATACACTAAGAGCGAATATTGATTATGGATTTGCAGAAGCAACTACAACATATGGAAAAATTGGTGTCAAAGTATGGATCAATAAAGGTGAGGTTTTATCCAAAACTTTTGTTGAAGAAGTTCAAGAAGATAAAAAATCAAGAAATGATGACAGAAGAAGAAATAATAGACAAAGAAGAAAACCAGATTATTCTAAAAGAAAAGAAGCATCAGAAAAAGAATAATAGTGGTAGAAGCTTATGAATTAGCTGTTTTGACCAGAAAGGAGGAGTATAGCGATGTTAATGCCTAAAAGAGTAAAACGTCGTAGAGTTCATAGAGGAAGAATGACAGGTAAAGCGACTAGAGGAAACAAAGTCACTTACGGTAAGTTCGGGCTTATGGCTTTAGAGCCTGCTTGGATTACTTCCAACCAGATTGAATCTGCAAGGATAGCTATGACTGGATCTATAAAAAGAGGAGGAAAAGTTTATATTAAAATTTTCCCTCATAAGCCTGTGACAAAGAAACCTGCAGAAGTTCGTATGGGTGCAGGTAAAGGGGCGCCGGAGTTTTATGTAGCTAAAGTAAGACCAGGAAGAGTTATGTATGAAATAGATGGTGTAACCGAAGAACAAGCAAGAGAAGCGATTAGACTTGCAATTCATAAACTACCAATCAAATGTAAATTTGTAGTTCGTGATGATTTAGAAGGCAAGGGTGGTGAAGTAAATGAAGGCTGATAAATTAAAAGAAATGACTGAACAAGAATTGAATAGCGAGATTTTAAAGTTAAAGAACGAATTATTCAATCTTCGTTTTCAACATGCTACTGGTCAGCTTGAAAACCCTATAAGTGTTAGAAACGTTAAAAAAGACATTGCACGTGCTAAAACCATCCTGAGAGAAAAAGAGCTCAAGAAGGCAAATGCGTAGTCATTACGCGGAAGGAGGGTGAATCATGGACAGAAATCAAAGAAAAACCAGAATAGGAAACGTTGTTAGCGATAAAATGGATAAAACCGTTGTTGTAGCGGTAGAGGATTTTGTAAGACATCCACTTTATGGTAAAGCGGTTAAAAGAACTAAGAAATTCAAAGCACATGATGAGAATAATGAGTGCAGAATAGGCGATAAAGTTAAAATTATGGAAACAAAACCAGTAAGCCGAGATAAACGATGGAGGCTGGTTAACATAGTTGAACGCGCTAAATAATTCTGAGAGGAGGCACGAACAATGATACAACAAGAAACACGTCTAAAAGTAGCTGATAATTCCGGAGCAAAAGAATTATTATGTATTCGCGTTCTAGGTGGAACACGTCGTAAATATGCGAATATTGGAGACGTAATTGTATGTGCAGTAAAAGATGCAACGCCTGGTGGTGTTGTCAAAAAAAGTGAAGTTGTAAGAGCCGTTGTAGTAAGAAGTAAAAGCGGGGTTAGACGTGCTGACGGCAGTTATATCAAATTTGATCAAAATGCAGCAGTTATTATAAAAGAAGATAAAAACCCTGTAGGAACACGTATATTTGGTCCTGTTGCGAGAGAATTAAGAGAAAAGAGTTTTATGAAAATAATTTCACTTGCACCGGAAGTATTATAGCGAGGAGGTGTAAATTATGAACATAAAAAAAGATGATACGGTATATGTAATATCTGGAAAAGATAAAGGTAAAAAAGGAAAAGTCTTAGTGGCTTTACCAAAAGATAATAAAATTATTGTAGAAGGTGTGAATGTTCAGACAAAGCATCAAAAACCATCCAGAAAAGTACAACAAGGTGGTATTGTCCATCAAGAAGGACCTATCCATGTATCCAATGTAATGATTTGGGATAGCAAAGCAAAAGCGCCTTCAAGAGTTGGATACAAATTTTTAGAAAATGGTAAAAAAGTAAGGATATCCAAAAAATCGGGTGAAGTATTGGATTAATGACCTGAAAGGAGGGAACAGACTTGGCTGCAAGGTTAAAAGAACATTATCAAAAAGAAGTATTTAATGCTTTAAACGAAAAGTTTAAATACGACAACGTAATGGAAACACCGAAACTTGAAAAAGTAGTTATTAATATGGGCTTAGGTGAAGCTAAAGATAATTCAAAAATGCTTGAATCAGCTGTTGAAGAGCTAGGAATTATTGCTGGACAGAAGCCGGTTATCACAAAAGCAAAAAAATCTGTAGCAAACTTTAAAGTAAGAGCAGGAATGCCGGTAGGCGCAAAAGTAACTTTAAGAGGAGAGAAAATGTATGAGTTCCTTGATAAGTTATTCAATATTGCACTGCCAAGGGTAAGAGACTTTAGAGGTGTCAACCGAAATTCCTTTGATGGAAGAGGCAACTACGCACTTGGTATAAAAGAACAATTAATATTTCCAGAAATTAATTATGATAAAGTAGACAAAATAAGAGGCATGGATATCATTTTTGTAACGACTGCAAAAACAGATGAAGAAGCACAATCGCTACTTTCATTAATGGGCATGCCATTTACAAGATAAGGAGGGAAGACTGTGGCAAAGAAATCTCTTAAAATAAAACAACAGAGAAAACCCAAGTTTTCCACACGACAATATACTCGTTGCAGAATATGTGGAAGACCACACGCTTATTTGAAAAAGTTCGGTATATGCCGTATATGTTTTAGAGAATTGGCTTATAAGGGAGAAATACCTGGAGTAAAAAAAGCCAGCTGGTAATGAGTACAGGGAAGGAGGTAATATGCCATGACAATGACAGATCCTATCGCAGATATGCTAACTAGAATAAGAAATGCAAATACTGTGGGGCATGATACTGTAGATATTCCAGCATCAAATATGAAGAAATCTATTGCTGAAATACTTTACAGAGAAGGATATATAAGAGGATACAACGTTATCGAAGATGGAAAACAAGGAATAATCAGAGTTCAGATGAAGTATGCTTCTGAAAAAGAAAGAGTCATCAGTGGACTTAAGAGAATATCTAAACCAGGTTTAAAAGTGTATGCAAAAAGACATGAGGTTCCAAAAGTACTTGGAGGACTCGGAATCGCTATTATATCAACTTCTAGCGGAATTATTACCGATAAAGAGGCAAGAAAAATAGGAGTTGGCGGCGAAGTCATTTGCTACGTATGGTAGAAGATACTCAATAATGATATAGGAGGTGCAGTGATGTCAAGGATTGGAAAACAGCCTATCGATCTTCCAAAAGATGTAACCATCGACTATGGAAAGAACAACCTTATAACAATCAAAGGTCCAAAAGGCGAACTCACGGAAAAATTCCATAAAGACATTAAAATTGAGGATAATGATGGACAGATTGTAGTAACAAGACCTACTGATAATAAAGCACATAAATCTCTGCACGGATTAAGCAGAGCTTTGTTAAACAATATGGTTAAAGGTGTTACAAGTGGTTTTGAGAAAAAGCTGCAGGTAGTAGGCGTTGGATATAAGTGCGATAAAAAAGGTAAAGTACTTGTACTCAACTTAGGATACTCTCATCCTATTGAAATGCAAGACCCAAATGGTGTAGAAACAATCGTTGCGGGTAATGAGATTACAGTCAAAGGCATTGATAAAGCTATCGTAGGAAATTATGCAGCTAAGATTCGAGAAAAAAGACCACCTGAGCCTTATAAAGGAAAAGGTATTAGATATGCGGATGAATATGTTAGAAGAAAAGAAGGCAAAACCGCTAAATAGTTAGAAAGGAGTGATTGGAATGATCAAGAAAGAAAGCAGAAACGTCAATCGTCTTGCCAGACATAGTAGAGTAAGAAAAAAAGTGTTCGGAACTCCTGAAAAACCGAGATTATGTGTATATCGAAGTACCAGCAATATATACGCACAAATCGTAGATGACACAAAAGGCGGTACTATTGTATCAGCGTCTACACTAGACAAGGAAATAAAAGATGAAGTAAAATACGGTGGCAATAAAGCAGCAGCTAAAGTTGTTGGTGTACTAATTGCTAAAAAAGCCATTGAAAAAGGTGTTGAAACCGTAACATTTGATAGAGGCGGATACTTATATCACGGAAGAATTAAGGAATTGGCGGATGGAGCACGTGAAGCCGGACTTAAATTCTAAGAAAAGGAGGGTAAAGTATGCAACGTAGTTTAATTGATGCATCAAAATTAGACTTAAAAGAGTCTATTGTAAATATTAGACGTGTCGCTAAAGTTGTAAAAGGCGGTAGAAACTTTAGATTCAGCGTAACCATGGTTGTTGGTAACGAAGATGGTTATGTTGGTGTAGGACTTGGTAAAGCCCAAGAAATACCGGAAGCAATCCGAAAAGGCATTGAAGACGCTAAGAAAAACTTGATACACGTACCAAGAGTAGGCACTACGATTCCTCATAGAATGCTGGGTCGTTATGGCGCAGGTCAAGTATTGTTAATGCCTGCTGCAGAAGGTACCGGCGTTATTGCGGGTAGTTCTGTACGTACAGTATTAGAACTTGCAGGTATTAAAGATGTCAGAGCGAAATCTATTGGCTCTAACAACTCTAGAAACATGGCAAATGCGACTATTAAAGGTTTGAAAGAGTTAAAGACTGTTGAATCCGTAGCTAAATTAAGAGGTAAAACTAAGGAAGAAATATTAGGTTAGAGGAGGGATAGCCGTGGCAAAACAACTTAAAATTACTCTTGTAAAAAGTACAATCGGCGCAAAGCCTCTACACAAAAAAAATGTTGAAGCACTGGGACTTAGAAAAATCAGACAAACAGTTGAACACCCCGATAATCCCCAGACTCGAGGAATGATTAACAAAGTAAAACATCTTGTAGAGGTAGAAGAAATCTAAAATAGGAGGTGTTATGATATGAAGTTACATGAACTTAAACCTGCCGATGGATCAACCAAAAATCCTAAAAGAAAAGGTAGAGGAACAGCTACCGGACAAGGAAAAACAGCCGGTAGAGGGCAAGATGGTCAGAATTCAAGAAGCGGCGGCGGTACCAGACCTGGCTTCGAGGGTGGTCAAATGCCTTTATACAGAAGAATTCCTAAAAGAGGATTTACAAATATATTTAAAAAGCAGTGGTCTGTAGTAAACGTTGAAGATCTTAATAAATTTGAAGACAATACAGTTATCACGCCTGAACTGCTGATAGAAAATGGACTCATCAAGAAAGTTCTTGATGGTGTTAAAGTGCTGGGTGATGGAAACGTAGAGAAGAAAATTACGGTTCAAGCACATAAATTTAGCAAATCCGCAGTTGAAAAAATTGAATCTGCTGGAGGAAAGGCAGAGGTGATCTAAACATGAATTTGGTAACAACTTTTGTAAATGCATGGAAGATACCGGATATACGAAAACGTATGCTCTTTACACTTTTAATGCTGGTGATCTTTAGACTTGGGTCTAATATTCCGGTTCCTGGAATAGATCGTGAAGTATTAAAACAATTATTCAGTTCAGGGCAAGGCAGCGGCCTATTTGGTCTGTTTGACTTGTTCTCTGGTGGTGCTTTTAGTAATTTCACCATATTTGCTTTAAGCATAACGCCATACATTACCGCTTCTATTATTTTAAACCTTTTGACAATTGCAATTCCGAGCCTGGAAGCACTTGCAAAAGAGGGTGAAGAAGGAAGAAAGAAGATTGCACAGCTGACAAGATATCTTACAGTGGTTTTAGCGCTAGTGCAGTCTATCGGTGTAAGTGTTGGATTGTTTAGAAGAGCACTTATCAGTACCGACACATTTTCAGTAGCAGTTGTTGTATTGACTTTGACTGCAGGTACTGCATTTTTGATGTGGTTGGGTGAACAAATTACTGAAAATGGCATCGGAAATGGTATATCTTTAATTATCTTTGCTGGGATTATATCTAGGTTACCTGTAGCAACTTATCAAACAATACAAAGATTACTCAAAGGGGAAATATCTATTGTAACATTGATCATCTTTTTGGTTATTGCTGTCATAATAATAGTTGGGATTATTGCAATACAACAAGGAACTAGAAAAATTCCCGTGCAATATGCTAAAAGAGTTGTTGGAAGGAAAATGTATGGTGGACAGAGTACACATATTCCTTTAAAAGTTAACCAATCAGGTGTTATCCCTGTAATATTTGCATTATCGTTACTGCAATTTCCTTTAACATTAACGTACTTTTTCCCAGAGGGTGGGTTTTCACGATTTGTAGAGGATTATTTGTCACCGTATGGAGAAGTAGGAATATGGATATACTCAGTATTGAACATAATACTCATTATATTCTTTACGTATTTCTATACGGCTGTTACTTTCAACCCAGTTGAAGTTTCAAATAATATGAAAGCAAATGGAGGCTTTATTCCTGGAATAAGACCAGGAAAACCTACAACTGAATACTTAAGTAAAGTTATGACTAGAATCACTTTAGTAGGTGCTATATTC
Source organism: Clostridia bacterium (assembly GCA_028279945.1). GTDB lineage: Bacteria > Bacillota > Clostridia > Peptostreptococcales > JAAYPU01 > JAKSCF01. Next base: position 38,869 of record JANQMT010000123.1, on the reverse strand, counting down.
TTAGCATTTATTGCAGTATTGCCTACTTTGATATTCCAGTTTACAAATCTTCAGTTTAATTTTGGAGGTACATCATTATTGATTGCAGTAGGGGTTGCCTTAGAAACCATGAGACAAGTTGAATCACAAATGATGATGAGAAACTATCAAGGTTTCCTAAAATAATGAATAGGAGATGATATGTATGAGGCTGGTATTGTTAGGCCCTCCTGGGGCTGGAAAAGGCACGCAAGCTGCGAGTATCGTCGAAAAATATAATATACCTCATATTTCAACAGGGGATATATTTAGAAAAAATGTCAAAGAAGGCACAGCCCTTGGGAAAAAAGCTAAAGCGTTTATGGACCAAGGTGCGTTAGTACCGGATGAAATCGTAGTAGCAATAGTGGAAGATAGATTAAAAGAAAAAGACTGTGACAACGGCTTTTTACTAGATGGTTTTCCCAGAACTGTAAATCAAGCAGAGCAGTTAGATGTTGTACTTGAGAGAATGGGCGTTGCTATAGATCAGGTTATCAACATCAATGTTGATAAAGATATATTGATAAATAGAGCAGTTGGAAGGCGTGTATGCCGCAGTTGCGGTGCGACTTACCATAAAGCATTTAAGCCAACAAAAGAAGAAGGACTATGTGATTTATGCGGTGGTGATATCTATCAAAGAGATGACGACCAAGAAGCTACTGTATCAAAACGCATTCAAGTATATCTTAATGAAACACAACCATTAATAGAGTATTATACTGATAAAAATAATTTAGTAACCATTAATGGTGAACAGGGCATTGATACCGTTTTTAAAGATATCATATCTACTTTGGGTGAATAGTAATGATTATCTTAAAAAACGAAAATGAAATTAAATTAATGAGAGAAGCAGGCAAAGTGGTTGCTCTCGTATTAGAAAAAATTGAAACCTCATTAAAACCAGGAATCACAACTTTAGAATTGGATATAATGGCAGAAGAAATAATTAATAAGCATCAAATGATTCCTGCTTTTAAAGGATACAATGGATTTCCAGCCAGTATCTGTGTATCTATCAATGAAGAAGTTGTACATGGCATTCCATCTTCTAAAAGGAAAATTCAAGAAGGGGATATTGTCAGTGTAGATGTTGGAACGATTTATAAAGGCTACAATGGTGATGCTGCAAGAACATTTCCGGTAGGTGCTGTATCGGATGAAGCAAAGAGATTGATTGAAGTAACCAAAAACAGCTTCTACGAGGGGCTAAAGTATTGTAAAAATGGTTACAGATTATCAGATATATCCAATGCAATACAGACTTATGTAGAATCTAAAGGGTGCTCTGTAGTAAAAGATTTTGTAGGTCATGGCATAGGAAAAAAAATGCACGAAGACCCGCAAATCCCTAACTTCGGGAGACCGGGCAGAGGACCCCGTCTTACAGCAGGAATGGTTTTCGCCATTGAACCCATGGTGAATCTGGGGACCGACGAAGTTCAAGTGCTTTTGGATAATTGGACTGTAGTAACAAAAGACCAAAAGCTATCTGCACATTATGAGCACACAGTAGCGTTAACGGATGGAGAACCGGTTATATTGACTACTGTATAACCAATGTGTGAGGTGAAGAAATGGAAACAACTGGAGAACTGAGTGTAGGTCAAATCGTAAGTTCTAAGGCTGGTAGAGATAAAGACAGATTGTTTGTTATTATTGATATCATAGATGATCAATATGTACTTATTGCCGATGGTGATTTAAGAAAAATTGAGAAGCCTAAAAAGAAAAAAGTGAGACATCTTCTAAAACAGAATATTATAAACAGCGATATTAAAGAAAAACTTGAAAAAAACGAAAAATTAGATAATATATACTTGAGAAGAGAGCTTGAGAAATTAGGCATCATCTAGGTCAAGGATAGGAGGTGCATCCGTATGGCGAAAAAAGATGTCATAGAAGTAATGGGCACCGTAGTAGAGGCTCAACCGAATGCCATGTTTAAGGTAAAACTTGAAAATGACCATATAGTACTGGCTCATATTTCTGGTAAAATCAGAATGAATTTCATTAAAATATTACCAGGGGATAAAGTTAAAGTAGAATTATCACCCTACGACTTGACTAGAGGCCGGATCACTTGGAGAGATAAGTGATAAGGAGGGATAATAATGAAGGTTAGAGCATCAGTAAAACCGATTTGTGAAAAGTGTAAAATAATAAAAAGAAACGGGAAAGTAATGATTCTCTGTGAAAATCCTAAGCATAAACAAAAGCAAGGATAAACGGCAAAATATTAGCATGAGTGTGCGGCTGCGTTTTATCTAATTGATAAAACAGACTCCTAATGACTAATATTTATAAAATAATTTTAATGGTACAGGAGGTGTAATGGATGGCTAGAATTGCCGGTGTCGATTTACCAAGAGACAAGAGAGTTGAAATTGGGCTTACCTATATATATGGTATCGGGAGACCTACATCAAATGTAATCTTAGCAAAAGCAGGTATTAATCCTGATACAAGAGTAAAAGATCTTACAGAAGACGAAGTCAGTGCATTGAGAAAAATTCTTGATACTGAATATGCAGTTGAAGGAGATTTAAGAAGAGAGATTTCTCTTAACATCAAAAGATTGATGGAAATTGGATGTTATAGAGGTATCCGACATAGAAGAGGTTTGCCGGTTAGAGGACAAAAAACTAAGACAAATGCTAGAACTAGAAAAGGTCCTAAGAGATCTGTAGGACGTAAGAAAAAGAAAGGTTAAAGGAGGGAATTAAATGGCAGCTAAAGCAGCTAAGAAAACAACACGTAGAAAAAAACGTGAAAGAAAAAGTATTGAACGCGGTCAGGCTCACATTCAATCAACCTTTAACAATACAATAGTAACTCTGACAGACCTTAATGGAAATGCAATTTCATGGTCTACTGCAGGTGCATTGGGCTTTAAAGGATCAAGAAAATCAACACCATTTGCTGCACAAATGGCGGCTGAAGAAGCAGCTAAAGCAGCAATGGAGCATGGATTAAAAACGATTGAAGTATTTGTAAAAGGGCCAGGATCAGGTAGAGAAGCTGCAATAAGAGCACTTCAAACTGCAGGATTGGAAATCAGTATGATTAAAGATATCACACCAATTCCTCATAATGGTTGTAGACCACCAAAACGTAGAAGAGTTTAATATATTGGGAGGTGAAGTAAGATGGCTAGATATACAGGACCTTCCTGCAGATTGTGCAGAAGAGAAGGACTAAAACTGTTTTTAAAAGGCGAACGATGCTATAGCACTAAATGTGCTATAGATAAAAGAAACTATGCGCCAGGACAGCATGGTCAGGGAAGAAAGAAAATTTCTGACTATGGATTACAGCTTCGCGAAAAACAAAAAGCAAAGCGTTTTTATGGTGTCTTGGAAAATCAATTTAGACAGTATTTTGAAAAAGCTGCTAACAAGCCGGGCATTACTGGTGAAAACTTACTTGTAATGCTAGAAACAAGACTTGATAATGTAGTTTTCAGAATGGGACTAGGATCTTCAAGAAAAGAAGCAAGGCAACTAGTTAGACATGGGCACTTTACCTTAAATGGTAAAAAAGTCAATATTCCATCGCTTCAAGTAAAAGAAGGAGACGTCATTAAAGTTAAAGAAAACAGCGCAAACTCTCCTAAATTTAAAGAATTAAAAGAAGCGTCAGTCAATGCTCCTGGATGGGTATCTGTAGATTTTGAAAAACTCGAAGGAAAAGTAATTAGTAGTCCAACAAGACAAGACATAGATATTGAAATAGAAGAACATCTAATTGTCGAGTTGTATTCAAAATAATAGTATTCATTAATCTATATAAAAAAGATTATAGAAGTTATTGCCCTCAGGTTATCAAAATAATAAAAGGAGGGTTTGGGTATGATAGAGATAGAAAAACCCACCATTGAATGTGTAGAATTAAGTGAAGATAACATGTATGGAAAATTTATCGTTGAGCCCCTTGAAAGAGGGTATGGTACAACATTAGGGAATAGCTTAAGAAGGATACTGCTTTCATCTCTTCCTGGAAGTGCTGTGACATCTATTAAAATTAATGGTGTTCTTCATGAATTTTCAACGATTCCTTCTGTAAAAGAAGACGTATCAGAGATTATTTTAAATCTGAAAAACTTAGCAGTTAGCTTAAACAGTGACGCTTCTAAAACCGTCATGATTGACGCGGAAGGTCCAGGTGCAGTAACTGCAGGTGATATTATTTCGGATGGTGATCTAGAAGTATTAAATCCAGACTTGCATATTGCAACCCTAGAAGAAGGGGGCAAGCTTGTAATGGAGATCAATGTATCAAAAGGAAGAGGATATGTTTCTGCTGAACAAAATAAATCAGACGAAACACCTATAGGCGTTATTCCTATAGATTCTATTTATTCACCTGTTAGAAAAGTTAACTATTCTGTAACCAATACAAGGGTTGGTCAAGTTACTGACTTTGATAAGCTGACCTTAGAAATTTGGACAGATGGCAGCATCAAACCTGATGAAGGTGCGTCATTAGGTGCTAAAATCATGCATGAACATTTAAACTTATTCATTGAATTAACCGAAAACTTTGACCAAGTAGAAATCATGGTAGAAAAAGAAGAAGATCAAAAAGAAAAAGTATTGGAAATGACTATAGAAGAATTAGAACTTTCGGTTAGATCGTTTAATTGTTTAAAACGTGCAGGTATTAATACCGTAGAAGAATTGACGCATAAATCTGAAGAAGACATGATGAAAGTTAGAAATTTAGGGAAAAAGTCTCTTGATGAAGTAAAGAATAAACTAGCGGAGCTTGGTTTAGGCCTTAAGCCAAGTGATGAGTAACTAGCAAAGGAGGGAAAAAAATGCCGGGACACAGAAAATTAGGCAGACCTACTTCTCATAGAAACCTCATGCTTAGAAACCTTGTTACGGATCTGTTAAGAGAAGGAAGAATCAAGACAACAGATACAAGAGCAAAAGAGACAAGGAAGATAGCTGAAAAAATGATTACCTTAGCTAAAAAAGGTGATTTACATGCGAGGAGACAGGTGCTCTCTTGTGTGACTGATGAAGATGTTGTAAAGCATCTCTTTGATGATGTTGCACCCAAGTACGAAGAAAGAAACGGAGGATATACCAGAATCCTCAAAATAGGACCTCGTAAAGGTGACAATGCCGAAATGGTATATATAGAATTAGTATAGAACTGGGTGAAAGCTCAGTTCTTTTTTTGAAGCCCTAGCAGTAATCTTTGATTACGTCGCAGGTCTCATGTGTAAATTCTCCAATCTCTGATTGGCTAAGAATTTTTCCGCCTTTCTATTTGCACTGAATAAGAGTATAATAGAGTACAGGCGACAGGGACAGGTTTAAAAAACGTCTCCGTGATAATTTATCCGTAGTGTCGGGTCTCCGTGCCCGACTTTATTTATAGAGCATTATATTTAGGTGATTTATCATAAGATAATGTGACGCAAAAATATCACATTTTTAGATGTGACGCAAAAATGTCACATTGCGTAAATATCTGTTGTAAATAAGTTTTTTAATAAGGAAGTTTTTTTATGAATAACATTGTTGAAATAAAAGAATTAATATTCGAATATAAAAAAGATGAAGATGGACAAAATGTTCGAGCTTTGTCCAATATCAACCTTGATATAAAAAAAGGGAGTCTTACGGTTATCATTGGTCATAATGGATCAGGAAAATCCACGCTTGCAAAGAATATTAATGCCCTATTGCTTCCTAGTGGAGGGAAAGTCTATGTTAAGGGTCTTGATACTGCAGATGAAAGTAAACTTTGGGATATTAGACAAACCGCAGGGATGGTATTTCAGAATCCGGATAATCAATTGGTGTCTGCAATAGTAGAGGATGATATTGCTTTTGGGCCAGAAAATCTAGGCATTGATCCGCAAAAGATTAGAGAAAGAGTGGAAGATTCGCTGAATATGGTTGAAATGGGCGAATATAAGAAAAAAGCACCTCATTTACTTTCCGGCGGTCAAAAACAAAGAATAGCTATAGCAGGTGTTATTGCAATGCGGCCTGAATGCATTGTTTTTGATGAGCCTACGGCAATGCTGGACCCTCACGGCAGAAAAGAAGTGATGGAAACCATTTGCAAGTTGAATAAAGATGAAAATATAACCATTATACATATTACGCATTTTATGGAAGAAGCTGCTTTGGCAGATCGAGTCGTGGTTGTTGATCACGGTAAAATTATATTAGATGGTTCTCCAAAAGAGATATTTACGCAAGTAAAAAAATTGAAAGAAATAGGACTTGAAGTTCCTATGGTAACGGAGCTTGCGTCACGGCTTAATCATAAAGGCATTCCTATACCAAAAGATATTATTACGATTGAAGAGATGGTGAACTACTTATGTCAATAAAGATAGAAAATTTAAAACATATATATAATGAGGGTATGCCTTATGAAACCGTTGCATTAGATAATGTTAACATAGAAATAGATGAAACAGAATTCATTGCTGTTATTGGACATACGGGTTCGGGGAAGTCTACATTGGTACAGCACCTAAACGGACTTTTAAAACCAAAATCAGGGAAAATATGGATTAATGGGTTTGATATTACTGATAAAAAGGTAAAAATGAGTGAAGTAAGACAAAAAGTAGGCTTGGTATTTCAGTACCCTGAATATCAGCTTTTTGAGGAAACCGTATATAAAGACATTGCTTTCGGACCAACTAATCTAGGGATAAGCGAAGACGAAATAAAAGAAAGAGTATATGAAGCCATTAACCAAGTAGGGCTAGACTATGAAGCGGTAAAAGATAAATCTCCTTTCGAATTAAGCGGCGGGCAAAAAAGGCGTGTGGCAATTGCCGGCGTTATAGCCATGAAACCGGACGTATTAATTTTAGATGAGCCTACAGCCGGTTTGGATCCAAAAGGAAGAGCAGAAACCATGGAGATGTTAAAAGCACTGCACACTCAAGAAAAGAATACCATTATTTTAGTCTCTCATAATATGGGTGATGTGGCACAATATGCAGACAAGATAATTGTTATGGAAAAAGGAAGCGTTGTATTAAACGGTAAGCCAAAGGAAATCTATAAGCATATCGAGCTTCTGGAAAAAATAGGCTTAGGGGTTCCACCTGTAATGAAATTAATGCATCAGTTGAAAAAGAACGGGAAAGATGTTGACGTCAATATTCATACACTAGAAGAAGCAGAGCAGCAGATCATAGAATTAATAAGGAGCAAATAATATCATGCTAAGAGATATTACATTAGGACAATATTACCCTGGTGAGTCTTTGATTCATAGGCTTGACCCGAGAGTAAAAATAATAGCGACGTTTATTTTTATTATTGAACTATTTTTAATTGATGAATTGATTCAATATATATGGGTTTTACTGTTTTTGACCATTGTCATTACAGCGTCAAAAGTACCTGTTAAATTTATGTTCAAAGGGCTGAGACCTTTAATGATTATTATTATACTAACCTTTAGTATTAATATTTTCATGACTAAAGGAGAATTGCTTTATGCATTAGGACCATTAAAGATTACAAGAGAAGGGTTGCACCAGGCCATTTTTATGGGTGGCCGCCTTATCATCCTTATTATCGGCTCTTCGGTGCTCACATTAACAACCAAGCCAATTAAGCTGACAGATGGCATAGAGAAGCTCCTAAACCCTTTTAAAAGGATAGGTGTGCCTGCTCATGAATTGGCTATGATGATGAGTATCGCACTCCGATTTATTCCAACACTTTTAGAAGAAACCGATAAAATAATGAAAGCTCAAATGGCTCGAGGTGCAGATTTTGAAAGCGGCAACCTAATTAATAGAGCAAAAAGCTTGATACCTTTATTGGTTCCGCTGTTTATCAGCGCCTTTAGAAGAGCGGATGAGCTGGCTATGGCAATGGAAGCAAGATGTTACAGGGGAGGAGAAAATAGAACCAGAATGCATGAACTCTCCTACCATAAAAAAGATTTGTTAGCTTTTATGTTCACAATAATGTTTTTAGGAATTATTATTTACCATAGATTTTTTTGGATATAATTATTAGGAGATAGTAGATAGGAGATAGAGTAAATTTGGGTTGGGTCCCCGTGCCCAACCTTAATATATTTCTACCAAATTGAATACAAATAGGGATTTATAAAGTAGGTTTTATACATAAAAAAACCTACTTTTTTTAATTATTCAAACACAAGGGACGGTTTTTTTTGTTTGGAACAGCAAACCTAACTAGGCAAATCAAACAAAAAGAACCGTCCCTATTGTTTTATATTTTATATAGGTTCCGATTTTGGCTCAAAACATCTGAACGCTCACAAAACAAAAGATAAAATGACATATTTTACAAAAGCTATCCATAAAGATATATAAAAAAGACAGGGTCACAAGGCAAATAAAAAGCCGCTGCTAGATTTTAATATAAAAGCTTTACAAATAGGTCAAAATGAGTTATTGAATTATTTATTGAGAAAGGAGAGTAATCAAATGGTGATTTATAACTGCTCGTCCCATAGGAATAATTTAAAATTGACCATATGGGGGATATTCGCTATTTTTTTTCTTGCTGCTATGATTCATAGTGCATATGAGATTACTGAACTTGATTTTCTTAAACCATTTGCACCGGTCAATGAAAGTGTTTGGGAACATATGAAGATGATGCTGACATCAGGGTTGATTTGGATGTTTTATGAAATATATCTAGGTCTGTATAGATATAAAAATTATTATTTTGCAAGAACAATAGGAATACTATTATTGGTATTCTTAATTCCTGTTCTTTATTATGGATATACGGCCTTCACAGGTGAAAGTATATTGGTGATAGATATTTTGATCACATTGATAGCCGCAGCCATCAGTCAATGGATATTTTATTCAATTCTTAATTCAAAAAACAACTATTCAGGATACAATAGATTAAGTATATTGATTTTAATTATATTATTTATCTTATTTGTATGGTTGACTTATAATCCTCCAAATTTGAAGATTTTTATACCAAGTGAGTAAAAACATTTTTGAATTCGTTAATATATAGATCATTTTTTCATTTTGTTGTCACTGAGTTGTCACAATTGATGGGTATAGTATAAACCATAAAAGGTAATAAAGACCTAAAGCAAAAAAATATATAAGGTCAATAGGAGGAAACAAAATGAAAAAAATATTAGTTGGAACTTTAATTTTAAGTATGGTACTTGGCTCAAGTTTAGTCTTTGCAGATTCACCATCTGAAATCTATCAATCATTAACAGGTAAAACCGTAGAAGAGCTTAAAGAGATGCGAGAAGGAGGCAAAACCATTTGGGAAGCAGCAGAAGAAGAAGGCATCTTAGAAGAGCTAAAAGATGAAATTTATGAAGATGCTGAAGAAAGACTTGAGAATGCTGTAGAAGAGGGAAAACTAACCCAAGAAGAAGCAGATGAAAAATTAGCTAACCTAAAAGAAAGGTTAGAAAATGGAGATTTCCCAAGACGTGGTCATGGTCCCAAAAAAGAATTAACAGATGAAGAAAAAGAAGACTTTTTAGAGAAAGCAGAGGAAAGAATCAACGCAGCAGTGGAAGAAGGAAAGCTAACCCAAGAAGAGGCAGATGAAAAATTAGCTGAATTAGAAGAAAGATTAGAAAATGGTGACTTTAGAAGAGGTAACGGACCTAAAAAAGAACTGACAGATGAAGAAAAAGAAAGCTTTTTAGAGAAAGCAGAGGAAAGAATTAACGCAGCAGTAGAAGAAGGAAAGCTAACGCAGGAAGAAGCAGATGAAAGATTAGCTGAATTAGAAGAAAGATTAGAAAATGACGATTTTGGTAGAGGTATGAAGCGTCCCAAAGATGGAGAAGGACGCGATCGTGAAGGGTGTAAAGGTGGAGATAGACCTGGAAAAAAAGGATTAAATTTTAATTCTCCGGTTCTATAAAAATAATTTAAGACTGCTTAATGAAGCTTAATATAGATAAAAATTGTTGACACACACAGAAAAGAAATTTTGGAATTTTTCCAAAATTTCTTTTCGTAGATTAAGGATACCGGCTAATTCATAGATGGATGAATAGACATATGATAAAATAAAAGAAAAATGATTGGGAGAAAATAATGTTAGTTCCGAAAATAATGATAGTTGAAGACGAAGAGCGCCTTAGAAAAGTTATTATTAAATACTTAGTCAATGAGGGCTATCAAGTGATTGAAGCAAAGGATGGCAAAGAAGCACTGGATTATTTTTACAGCCAAGATTTAGATTTGGTTATACTAGATATCATGATGCCTGAATATGACGGATGGTCTGTCTGCAGGGCTATAAGAAAAGAAAGTGAAATACCTATTTTAATGTTAACAGCAAGAAGCGAAGAAAGTGACCGGCTGTTTGGATTTGAATTAGGTGCGGATGACTATGTGACCAAACCATTTAGTTTAAAAGAATTAGTCATGAGAGTAAAAGCTTTATTAAAGAGAACAGGTAATATAACAGACAATGAAAAGAAAATAGGTGATATTAAAATAGATATCAAATCACATAAAGTTTACATAAAAGATCAAGAAGTAGAACTTTCTCCAAAAGAATATGATTTATTGCTCTACTTTGGTCATAATATCGGACTGGCATTAACCAGAGAAAATATTTTAGATAAAGTTTGGGGATATGATTATTATGGTGATTTAAGAACAGTAGATACCCATGTTAAAAGATTAAGGAAGAAAATTAATAAATCATCAAATGTCCAAGTCAAAACTGTTAGAGGCGTAGGATATCGTTTTGAGGTGACTTCATGAAACAATCCATATTTCAAAAAACATTTGTTATTATATTGATTACCATCACTATGGTTCTTTTCCTATCTTGGATAGTCATCAATTATTTAGCAGATGACATCTATAAAAATCAAAAATTGAACCAAATTCAACATGCCTCCAAAGATATTCAGAGGATATTGGCTGAAAGTGTTGAAGATGAAGAAGTCATTTCAAAATTGAAACGCTTATCTTTTACCACGGGTACAAATATTAATATTTTTGATGCTTATGATGAGCCAATATACATAGATTATTTGATACACAGAAAAAATGAAAGAATCATTATTGAAGCAGGTAAAAAACTTAGAAGCGCTATACCCAGGCTTGCTTTTAACATAAAAAAAGGGGAGCATGTAGAAGTCGAATATATGAATCCATTAGATAAAAACACACGTCTTTTCTATGCTGAAAGATATGATAATGGGATATTAGCAGTCATACAGATTCCCGTTGAAGCCATTGATGAAACGGTTAACATATTCAAAGATATCATAAAATATATGATTTTAGCGGCGCTTATATTTGGAGCTATTGGTGCCTATGTACTTTCAAAGAATATTACAAAACCTTTAGTTGAGCTTAATAATGTTGCATTAGAAATGGGAAAATTGAACTTTTCATGTCAATATAAAGAACAAAGAGAAGATGAAATTGGCCAGTTGGGGAAAACCTTAAACAGGATGGCTGCGGCTTTGGAAAAAACCATTATCCAGTTAAAAGATGAGCTTAAAAAAGAAAAGACTTTAGACGTATTAAGAAAACAATTTGTTGCACAAGTATCTCATGAAATTCAAACACCATTAGCTATCATACAAGGCTATATAGAGGCTTTAGAGGATGGCATGGTGGAATCTGAAGAGGAAGTCAAGTATCATTACGAAGTTATTAACGATGAAATAACTAAAATGGTAAAGATTCTGAGAGATTTATTAGATTTATCTCAATTGGAAGCAGGGACTTTTAAAATTAATAAAGAAAATTTTGACATGATGACATTACTTAGGAGAGTCAGCGAAAAATATGCAGAAATATTTAAAAAACAAGATATAGAATTTATCTTTTCTCATGCAAAACAAAGATGCATGATTTATGGAGACGTTTTTAGGCTGGAACAAGTCTTAAGCAACTTTATAAAAAATGCATTTGAGCATACATCTCCCAAAGGGAAGATTAATATCAGCAGTGAAAAAACAGACAATCATATAAAAGTCAATATTCAAAATACAGGAGCGCCTATTCCAAACGATGACTTGCCCTATATATGGGAAAGCTTTTATAAGTCTAAAAATAAATTACAAAGTAAAGGGACCGGTCTGGGCTTAGCAATATCAAAACAAATTCTGAATTTACATGAAGCTGAATATGGCGCATTCAATGTTGAAAACGGAGTAGTATTTTGGTTTGAAATAAAATTAAAAGAAATGTAGAGATATAAAAAAATATCGTTAAATGAAATAGTAAGTTCCGGTTGTGCATAATTAATAGAGAGGAATTTATGTGTAAATGAATTTATTACAAACTATCACTTTTTGTGTAGTATTCCTTATAGCAAAAGATATAAAAAAAATAAATAATATACGTAAAAATAAAAAAATAAGAATAATAAGTTGGACTATAGCAGGTATTATAATTTTTATAGCTACTTTTTTATTGTGGAACGACTATTTTAATACTTCAATTAATATTAATGAATTTAATATTATAGAAAAAGTCTATGAAGAAAAAGGAATATACATATATATAATACTAGAAGAAGAACAAGAAAAATATTTCATACTTACAAAAGAGGGCATTTTTAATAAATTATTTTGGCAAAGGAAAACACCTGTCCAAGATATGGTTATTAGAAATATTGATACTTTTAAATACACACATCATATTGACATAGAAAATTCTATAATAACTCATATTTACAAAAAAAGATGGGGTGATGGGGTATTAACATTTTGGATAATATTAGCTACGTGTGTATTATATGTTAACGATTTAAAAAAAATCAAAAAATCAGATAAAATAATCCTTGTGTCGTGGTTTATTATAACGGTTAGTGTTACTATTTTCTTTATACTTTAAGAGAATAAAAATTTTGTGTAAATTAGAAATGAATAATCTTAACCAGTATTTCTAAATAATTTTTAGGTGTCAAGGCACAATAGAATTATTGCAATAGCATTTTTAGAAGAATTTAGTATTTGACCATTATTCTTAGAAAGTTAAAAATTAAAAACATTGACATTCCAATAGTTTAAGTAATATAATAAGGTCTAAAGTCAGTTCGAAACCATCCTGACTATAAACAAAACTAGGAGGAAAAAAATGAATAAAACAAAATTTTTAGTCCAGGCAGCAATCATTGCTGCTATTTATGCTGCTCTTACAATTGCACTGATGCCCTTCAGCTATAACATCATGCAAGTTCGGGTATCTGAAGCATTAACCATTCTCCCATTTTTTACACCGGCAGCCATCCCCGGCCTTTTTATTGGATGTATCATAAGTAATATTATTGGTGGTTTTGGTCTTTTAGATATTGTTTTAGGCAGCACGGCGTCTTTATTAGCGGCGATTGCTACCTATAAAATCAAAAATCGAGCATTTGCACCACTTCCACCGGTTGTTTTTAATGGTATTATTATTGGTGCCATGCTGAGTTATCTGTTAAATGTGCCGGTATTAGTGAGTATTGGCTGGGTAAGTTTGGGACAATTGATAGCATGCTATGGTTTAGGATATCCTTTGCTGAGGGGATTGGAAAAATATAAGAAAAAATTGTTTGAATAAAGGAGCATTAGCTCCTTTTTTTATAAAAATAAGAAAATATGATCAACGGTTGTTTTTAAAGAAAAAGACTTAGTGTAAAATATAGTTGGTAAGTAGTATGAAACTACGTGCCGCCTAGATAGCATTGAAAAAGAGGTGAATATTAGGAGATGAACGATTTTACATTCAGTATGCCTACTATGGTACATTTTGGAAAAGGCAAGGAAATGCTGGTTGGCGATTTAATAAAACAGCAACAAGCAAAGAAAATTTTATTACATTACGGCAGTGGAAGTATCAAGGAGACCGGGTTATATAATAAAGTTATCGACTCTCTGCATAAAAGCAATATCGACTATGTAGAATTAGGAGGCGTTCATTCTAACCCAAAATTAGGACTTGTAAAACAGGGAATTACGATATGTAAAGAACGAGGCATTGATTTTATATTAGCAGTAGGCGGTGGTAGCGTTATAGACTCTTCAAAAACAATTGCCATTGGTGTTCCTTATGAAGGCGATGTTTGGGATTTCTACTTAAAAAAGGAAACGGTAAAAAAGGCATTACCTGTAGGCGTTATTCTCACAGTCCCGGCAACAGCAAGTGAAACCAACCGTTGTGCAGTTATAACCAATGAAGAGGGTATGTTTAAAAGAGGATTAAAAGATGTACATGTCAAACCGGCTTTTGCTATTATGAATCCTGAATTAACCTATACGCTTTCAGATTATCACATGGCAGTAAGTATAATAGATATCTTTGCTCATGTTTGGGAACGTTACTTTACAAAGCAAGAGCATTCAGATCTTCAAGATAAAATATGTGAAGCAATCTTTAGAACACTAATAAAACAAAGCTATCAAGCAGTAAAAGAAAGAGACTATAAAACGTGTTCGGATATTATGTGGGCCAGTTCTATTGCACATAATGATTTGTTAGGTGAAATAGGAGATTTTGGTGCACATCGTACAGGCCATGAGATCAGTGCAAAATATGATTTATCCCATGGAGGTTCTCTAGCCATTACCATGGGTGCTTGGGCAAAATATGTGTTTAAAGAGGATATCAATCGATTTTGCCAATTTTCAGTGAATGTATGGGATGTTGAGTATGATTATGACTGCCCGGAAAGAACGGCTTTAGAGGGCATTAGAAGGATGGAAATGTTTATTCACAGACTGGGTATTCCTACAACATTTACTCATGCTGAATTACCCATTAATGAATTTGAACAAATGGCTGAAAAAGCAGTGAATAATGGACTGGGCTATGTTGGGGGGCCATTTAAAAAATTATCTAAAATAGATATTATCAATATCTATAGATTAGCTATTTAACAAATATAATAGACCGTAGTTAGGATGGCATTCAATGGTTTCAATTTTTATTCAAACAAGGATCCATATAAAAAATAATTTAATTCATTCTAAAAAAAGTTATTAAGCCCTGCTTTTTTACATATTAATTAGGTAATACGATGTATATATATATATATTTGCAGGTGGGCGTATGAAAAAAATTATTTTTATATTTTTGACGATTATTATCCTTTTTGGATACTACGATCAAAGGGGCTATACTCAAGAAATTGATCATATTGTAGTGATATCTACCGAAGTGAAAGAGCAAGAAAATAACGAAGAGAACGAAGAAAATAATGAAGAAAATAATGGCATTGAAGGTATTGAGGTCAATGAAGAAATAGAAGAAATAGAAGAAGTAGAAGAAATGGAAGAAATGGAAGACCCATTGAATATTCAAGGTGAAAGTGAAATGATTGAACAACACGCCACATTAGTACCGGATGAAATAACAGTCAATCTAAAATATAATAAGTATTTTATTAATTATGATTATGTGGTGGTTAACAAAGGAAGTGTCAATATTAGAGAGGCACCCGGATTAGAGGGTAGGGTGATAAGAGCCACCTATGCTCACGAAAAACTCAATTTGATGGAGACTGTTAAAGGACAGTATATTGAGAAATACAATTGCGATCAATGGTGCCATGTGTACTGGTGGAATAATAAAGGAGAGAAGCAATTTGGTTTTTTATTATCAAAGCTGGTAGGCGTTCGAAAATTTCAATTTGATAAAATGCTTGAACAACTTATAAAAATGGAAGAAGAAGTGGGTAAAGGAACGATTACTTATGTAGATAACTATAAAAATCGAAAAGGGTATGCACCACTCTATAAAGGTGGAACTTATGATGCATATGGGGTTAGGAGAACCCAAAGCGCACCGGGGTATCTTAACTTATCGGATAGAACCAATTTTATCTACATCGAAGATGGTTCTTTAATAAGACTATTATCCAGTAATGAAACCCATTATCAAGTTTTAGTTCTAAAAAATAATATTAAATGCTGGGTCCCTAAAAAATATGTAAGCTCCAGTAAACGCCTGGATGAATTAAAGAAAGTTGTTATTATTGATCGATACAACCAAAATGAAGGTGTATTTGAAAAAATAGACAATCAATGGGTATTAGTATCTTATACACTAGCAACTACCGGAGCAAAGGCAAAGCATAAAATTGAGACACCGCTAGGCTATTACTTTGCCTTAGAGACCCGGAAAAAATTTTTATACTTGGATGATGAAACCAAAGAAATAGCAGGATATGCGCCTTATGCTGTAAGGTTCACAGGAGGCAGCTATATTCATGGTGTTCCCGTCAATTATAAGATAAAGGAAGAAAAACGAATTGATCCCGGCCATATTGAGTATACAAGTACGATAGGGACAGTGCCTTTGTCTCATCGCTGTGTAAGGAACTATACTTCACATGCTAAATTTTTATATAATTGGGTAGAGATTCGCAAAACCATAGTGATCATTATCGAATAATAGGCCAGGCAAAAAATGTAGAAAAAAGAAAAAATTCCTCTTATCGTAAAACAATAAAAGATGATATAATGGAAGCTGTAAATAAATGCTATGGAGAGTGATTTTTTTGAGAAATAAAACATTGAATATTTTAGCTGTAACACTTTTATGCTTGTCGTTGACCATGTCCGCATGTTCTAATAAGGATGATGTAGTGCCAACCGAAACTCAAGTAGTAGATAGTTTGACAGAAGGTGCAATAGAGCATGCCGCATTAGGACAATATGACCCTGAAAAAGTCAGATTTATTAATCAAGATAGCATTTTATATAGTGAGTCATCATTGACATCTGAAGTACAGGGCGATATATTAAGGTTTACAGAAGTAGAATTAGTTGAAGAAAAAGCAGAAAACGAGGAAGCTTGGAGTAAAGTCAACTATGTCATTCTTGACCAATATATAGAGGGATGGCTGCCGTCTGGTCAACTGACGTCTAACCTTGGAGAAACATTCAGAAAAGGATTTACTCATTTAGATTTTGACCCTAAATATAAAGTAGAGAGCTATAAGAATAACCCTAAAATAGAGGCAAGGGCTTTATATTTAACCGTAAATAGTACGAGGCAAAGAATTGATGAATTCATTCAAATTGCAAATGAAACAGATATCAATGCTTTTGTCATTGATGTAAAGGCTGACCGCGGCAACATGCTTTTTAATTCGGATGCGGCAGAGAAGTATTGTCCGGATGCCAACACAACTTATGAAAAAGAAAAAGTAAGAGAAATGCTGCAAAAGCTAAAAGATAATAATATTTATGCTATTGCACGAATCGTTACCTTTAAAGATACTATTTATGCGCAGACTTATCCGGAAAGAGCGACTGTATATAAATCCAGTGGTAAAATTTATCAAAGCAGAGATAAACTCTATTGGGGAACCCCTCATGACAGACAGTTCTGGGAGTATAACCTGGCAGTATCAATGGAAGCTGCAGATATAGGTTTTAATGAGATTCAATTTGACTATGTTAGATTCCCAGATGTAAGTGCTGCAACCTGTAATAAACTAGATTATAGAAATGAAAAAGATGAGACAAAAGCCGAAACCATACAAAAATTCTTAGAATACAGCTATGAAGAGTTGTCAAAGAAAGAGGTATATGTTGGAGCAGATATTTTCGGTCAAGTGGGTTCTGTTGTAGACGACATGGGAATCGGACAGTATTGGGAAGCTGTGAGCAATTCAATAGACTTTATATGCCCCATGATGTATCCCAGCCATTATGGTCCTAATGTATATGGGTTGAGTGTACCCGACCAATTTCCATACGAAACGGTGTACTATTGCACAAAGGATGGAATAGAAAGAAATCAAAATATTAGTACACCGGCAGTTATACGACCATGGATACAAGATTTTACTGCAACATGGGTAACAGGATATATTCCTTATAGAACGAGAGAAGTAAAAGCGCAAATTCAAGCCTTAAAGGACTTAGGGGTTGAACAATATATGATATGGAATGCAGGTAATAATTATCACACAGATGCACTTAAATAGTTGATATGAAGGAGGGGCAAGATAGCAGTGGAAATAGATAGTGTGAAAAATGTAAACAGAGTTATAAAAGTATATAAAGAAGATAGAAAGTTAGAACTTTGGGACAAAGATAATATAATGGCGACTTATAAGATAGGGTTAGGGTTCTCACCTAAAGGCAATAAAATACGAGAAGGTGATGGAAGAACTCCGGAAGGAGAGTATTATGTATGTACTAAAAACCCTAAAAGCAGATTTACTTTATTTCTGGGATTAAGCTATCCTAATCTTGAAGATGCAGAACGAGGATTAAAAGATGGCTTGATAGATGAAAAGAGTTATAACAAGATAAAAGAAGCCATAGATATAGGCAAGAGACCTGATTGGTCTACCCTTCTTGGAGGTCAAATCGGTATTCACGGGAAAGGAAGTCAATTTGATTGGACAGCCGGTTGTGTCGCTTTAGAGGATGAAGATATAAAAACTTTGTGGGATAATGTAGAACTGGGAACACCTGTTAAAATACTTAAGTGATTGAATAGTTGAGTAAAATCGATGAGATTTAAACGGTCTTATCGATTTTTGCTTGGATGAAATAATAGGCAGTATTGCCATACTATAAAAATTTTTAAAATGATTGATGGAGACTGAAATATATTAATTTACATTCAGTTAAAATATGATATAATATGATTAAAAATGATAATAAATGGGATTGGGTTGATAAAATATGAAAAAATAGTGAAAGGAAGTGAAGTAGTTGATACCATATACGAGAAGAAAAAAGATTTTAGAATTTATGCATTCAAAAGAAATTGTTTACTTAGATGAAATTAAAGAAAAAACGAATGTATCACTTGCAACTGTAAGGCGAGATTTAAAGACACTATCTGAAGAAGAGCATATTCAACTGTTATCTGGTGGAGCAGTAAAATTGATTAAAAACGTTGCTGAAAAATCACTTGCAGAAAAACTTAATTTAAACAATGAAGAAAAAGAAATTATAGGAAGTTATGTGGCCACCTTAATAGGGGATGGACAATTCGTTTTCTTAGGCCCTGGAACCACAGAAAACCACATAATAAAGCATCTGGAAGGCAAGGACGTAACGGTGGTTACAAATGGTGCCTTTCATATCAATGAATTGCAAAGATACAATATTAATACAATTTTACTGGGAGGCAACTTATTAACTAATATTTCGGTTATTGTTGGGCCAAGCGCAATTAACCAGGTTTCATCTATGTACTTTGATAAGTGTTTTATTGGAGCGTCAGGGATAACTGTAGACCGGGGGTTGACTACATCTAACATGGATGTTGCAGAAATTAATAAAATCGTTATAAAGAATTCAAAAGAAGTATATTTTATTGGAGATTCAACAAAACTTGGTCATAATTCAAGATACATATTTGCACAAATTAAAGATGACCATAGATTAATAACGACTAAGAAGGCGAATTTGGATGGCTTGGATAGTAATAAAGCTATCGTAATCGAGTAAAGATAAAAATAAAATGCTTAATGAAATGTTAGGGACATTTCATTAAGCATTTTTTAATTTTTTATTAAGAATCCTAATTTAGGTGATATCTAATTAATTATGATGAATACGTTGTGGTAATACATGATATTTTTTGACATATTGATGAAAAATTAAGAAAGAATAATGAAATTTATTGACACGTTTTTGAAAATAATGATATAATGTTGACACAAAACCCGATAATGCACGAAAAGGAGAGGATGAAAAAAATGAAAAAATTTGCGGTATGTTTACTATCATTATTGCTTGTGTTTTCTTTATTTGGGTGCTCTAGTGATACACCCGAGAATACGGAAGCTCCTGCCAGTAACGAAGCAGAAGAATCAGTGCAAGATAATAATAATACTAGTTCTGCAGACATTCCTGAAGCAGTTAAAGGTAAGACACTTCGAATGGCGTTGGTTAAAGAATGGGGAACTGGTACTCACATGATTACACACATTAATGGTGTAAAAGCGGAAGCTGAACGTTATGGTATTGAACTAAGTGTAATAGACGCAAATAATGATTTAACTAAGATGGCTGAAGGTATTGAAAACGCAGTAACTAATAAAATGGATGCGATTTTAATATCTCATGGTAAAGCGGATGCATTAAAAAAATCGGTTGAAAAAGCTTTAAAGAATAATATTCCTGTTATTGTATTTGATAACGATTTTGATATTCCTAGTGAAGTACATAAAGGCAAGCTGGTTTCATTGGATCAATATGACTTAATGATGGGGCTTCTATCACAAATGTCATTGGTACAAGAGTTAGATGGAGAAGGCAGCGTTATTTATAATCGTGTTGCGAATGTGCCACCAACGGATAAAAGACACAGAATATGGGAAGGCGGCATCTTGCCTACATATACTGGAATTAACGTAATAAACACTATAGACTTAGGAACAGATAACCCGATGCCAAAGGCACAAACAGCACTAGAAACATTATTAACAACGAGTGATGATATTGATGCTGTATATGCTGTATGGGATGAATATGCAAAAGGATTCTATAACGCCATAGTAGCTTCTGGCAAAACAATTCCACTTTACTCTGTTGATATTTCTGATCAAGATTTAGCAATGATGCAAGAACATCCAGAAATTTGGAGATCATCAGCAGCGGTTGACCCAACCATAGTTGGTCAGGTACAAGTGCGTTTAGCTTTAAAAGCTATAGTTGGAGAAAAAATTCCTAGATATTATTCATTAAAACCTGTCTTGGTTCATGTAAATGATCTTCCATCAAAAGAAGAAAAGCGTGTTTCAATGGCTGATTTAGCAGATTATTATGATGATTGGGGATATACAACTGATTTTCTTGAAGACTGGATGCTATCTTTAGAGCAAAATATTCAATAAAAATTAGGGAGACAAGAAACAATTTTGTTTCTTGTCTCTTAATAGATGCTACCTAAAAAAGGATTTGAGAACATAATAAAACGATTGAAAGTAAATTATGTGAGGATGACTATTATGGATAAATTAAAGATGAAAGGCATAACCAAGACCTTTCCAGGGGTAACTGCTTTAGATGATGTCCACTTTGAGATTGATGCGGGAGAAGTCCATGCATTAATTGGAGCCAATGGAGCAGGTAAGAGTACTTTAATGAAAATATTAGCAGGTGCATATGGAGATTATGAAGGGGATATACTTATCGGGGACAATAAGATTTCTATAAATAACCCAATTGATGCAAAAGAAAACGGTATAGTCATCGTTTATCAAGAAGTTGATACAGCTCTTGTTCCGCATCTAACTGTAGCAGAAAATATTTTAATGGACCACATTATTAGTGAAAAAAAAGATGTTTTTATGAACTGGAAAGAGATTAAGGCAAATGCAAAAAAAGAAATAGAAAAGCTTGGCATAGATATTAATGTCAATCAATTGGTAAGTGAAATAACCCTTTCACAAAAACAAATGGTTTTAATTGCCCGTGCGGTTTTACAAAATGTAAAATATTTGATTCTTGATGAGCCAACAGCGCCATTAAGTGTTGAGGAAACAGAAAAACTATTTGAGATTGTGAATAAATTAAAAAAAGACGGCGTAAGCGTTGTTTTTATATCACACAGATTAGATGAAGTTTTTAAAATTTGTGAGAAAATAACTGTACTAAAAGATGGGAAATATGTTGGTACATACGATACAGAACACATGACGCTAGATAGTGTTGTAGAGAAAATGCTGGGAAGAAAATTGGAAAATTCCTATCCAAAAGCAGAAACAACTATTGGAGACGCAATTTTAGAAGTAGAGGATCTTTCAGGTTCATGGGGTATTCATAATATTAATTTGAATATTAAGACAGGAGAAATTGTTGGACTAGCCGGACTTGTAGGAGGGGGTAAGACCGAATTGTGTAAGCTTCTTTTTGGAGAAGGTAACATTTCAGAAGGTGAAATGGTAATTGGCGGTAAGAAAATCTTACCTAAAATACCTTCAGAAGCTTTTAAAGAAGGGATCGCGTTAGTACCGGAAGAAAGAAGAAAAGAAGGTATTTTAGTTCATGAGTCGATAGAAACCAATATAACGCTGCCGACTTTGAACAAGTATTGCAAAAATATATTTATGAATAAAAGAAAAATAAAAAAAGTAGCTCTTGACAGTATTTCTAAAGTTAATGTGAAAACACCAAACGAAAAGCAGCTAGTTGCAAATTTAAGTGGTGGGAATCAACAAAAAGTAGCTATTGGCAAATGGCTTTTATCAGATGTAGATATATTTATTTTTGATGAACCAACCAAAGGGATTGATGTTGGGTCAAAGGCAGAAATATATGAACTCATTGGTGGATTAGTCCAACAAGGCAAAGGGATTATTTATGCATCCTGTGAATTCAGTGAAATACTAGGGCTGACAGATAGAGTCTATGTTATGTACAACGGTACCATAGCAAAAGAACTCATTACTAAAGAAACAACAGAGGAAGAACTACTATATTATTCTGCTGGAGGTGGGTTAAATGTCTGTTAAAACTAAAGAAAATAAAATGGATTTATTTAAATTTTTATACAAATACGGAACGATCATCGTAACTTTGATTGCAGTTTTATTTTTTACAGTGACACTTGAAAATTTTATGAATTTCAATAACATGACAAATATCTTTCGATCCGTGTCTATCGTGGCACTTATCGGCTTAGCAATCACCATGTCGCTTACTGTTGCTGGTTTGGACCTGTCTGTTGGAGCAACTGCCGGATTTGCATCCGTTATTGCAGCAAAGATAATGGTTATTTGGGAGATGAGTCCAGTTCTTGCAATATTAGTGCCGCTTCTTGTCGGGATTATCATAGGATGTATCAATGCATTCTTAATTATTAAAATGAGAATATCCGATATGTTAACTACCCTTTCAATGATGTTCTTACTAACAGGTATTTCTATTACTTTTCAAGATGGCTCAGCAATCTATAATTTTATGCCGTTACCAGACAATGGCGGTATAGCACCAGGCATGATGAGTGATATATTTTTATACATTGGGCAAGGAAAATTATTAGGATTGCCTGTACCGGTTATTATTATGCTCAGCGTCGCTGCTATAGCACATATTTTTTTAAACCAAACGAAATATGGAAGATATTTATATATGATAGGTGGTAATGAAGAAGCAGCAAAATTATCAGGCATTCATGTTAATAAATATAAATTGATAGCATATATATTATCAGGATTTATTGCAGCACTAGGAGGACTTGTACTTGGGTCAAGACTAGGCTCTGGAGAAGTTAATGCAGGAGCAGCTTATCTAATGGATGCTGTAGCAGCTGCATATATTGGTTTTTCTGTTTTAGGAATTGGAAAACCTAATGCATTTGGGACACTGTTAGGTGCTTTGCTAATGGGTGTTTTATTAAATGGCTTAATTATGATGGACTTTCCTTATTATTCTCAGGACATAGTCAAAGGTATTGTGCTCATATTAGCTTTAAGCCTAACCTATTACAAACGGAAGGAGTAATGTATTATGGGTAAATACTATGAATTAACTGAAGCTACAGTTATCGAATATGTTAATGCAAAACTTAGCTACTTTTCCGATGATGCAGAATACCAGTGTAATGAAATTGGAGATGGCAACTTAAATTTAGTTTTTAGAATTAAAGATATCAAAAACAATAAGAGTATTATTGTGAAACAAGCGTTACCTTATGTAAGGGCTGCAGGTAGCGATTGGCCGCTAGACGTAGGGCGTGGTGCAATTGAAACTAAGATTCTAAAGATTGAGTTTGAATTAACAGACGGCTTAGTACCGGAAGTCTATTTATTTGATAATGAAATGTATTGTATGGTTATGGAAGATTTACATGATTATATTATTATGCGATATGGTTTATTGAATTTAGAAACTTATCCTAACTTTTCAGAGCAGATTACAGATTTCTTAGTCAAAACCCTATTATTAACTTCTGATGTTGTAATGGATCATGAGGAAAAGAAAGCGTACGTTAAGGATTTTATTAATCCCGAGCTTTGCAAGATAACAGAGGAACTTGTTTATACAGAACCGGTGCATGTAGGCTATCGAAATAGCATGGAAGATTTTTTGGTGGACTTTCATCAAAAAGAACTAGTGGAAGACGATGAATTAAGGCTTGAGGTTGGGAAACTGAAATTTGACTTTATGAATAATGCACAGGCGTTATTGCATGGTGACTTACATACAGGTAGTATTTTTGTCAATCAGAAAGATACAAAAGTCATTGATCCTGAATTTGCATTCTATGGACCTATGGCATATGATATTGGTGCATTAATTGCGAATTTAATCATGAACTATCTGTCTACGGACGCAATAGTGGAAAATGAAGAAATCAAAGAAAAGCATATGAGTTATTTATTGACGACAATGGGTGAAGTAATTGATTTGTTCAGAGAAAAGAGTTTAAGACTTTGGGATGAAGTGGTTACAGATGAGATGGCTAAAATACCGGGCTTTAAAGAGTGGTATATCGATGAGGTTATCATTAATACTGCTGGCGTTGCTGGATGCGAAATGATAAGAAGAACAGTTGGATTTGCTCATGTAAAAGATCTGGACAGTATACCTAATGATGAAAAAAGAGAAGCTGCAAAGAAAAATAATATTTTATTGGCAAAAGAATTGATTAAAAATAGAAAATCTTTTGTTACAGGACACGATTATGTCAAACTAGTTAAAAAATGTAAAGAAGGTGAAATATAATGATGACTGTAATACCCGCTAAATTAAATGAAACAAAAGACAAACTCGTACTTATAGATCAGACTTTATTACCAAATGAAGAAGTATCTATTGAATTAGATGACCCGAAAGATATTTGGGAAGCAATCAAAAAATTAAGAGTCAGAGGTGCTCCTGCCATCGGTGTTGCAGCGGGATTTGGTCTCTATGTTTGTAGCTTGAAATCTCAAGCTGAAACCGTTTCTGAATTTAAAAAAGAATTTGAAGAGATTAGAGATTACTTGGCAACATCAAGACCTACAGCAGTTAATTTGTTTTGGGCCCTTGATAGAATGACAAAAAGATTTGAGAAAGAAGAATCTAAAACAGTTGAAGAAATTAAAAAAGCATTGCTGGATGAAAGTGAAGAGATATTGAGAGAAGATCAAGCAATGGGAATGGCAATAGGACAATACGGATTATCACTGTTAAAACCAGGTATGGGGTTACTAACACATTGTAATGCCGGCGGCATTGCAACATCTGGTTATGGTACTGCACTAGCACCTATGTATTTAGGGGATGAGAAGGGCTATAACTTTAAAGTTTATGCGAATGAAACAAGACCGCTATTACAAGGTTCAAGGCTAACGGCGTATGAGTTGTATAAAGCTGGGATAGATGTTACTGTGATATGCGATAATATGGCATCTATTGTCATGAAAGAAGGCAAGGTTGATGCCGTATTAGTTGGATGTGACAGAGTTGCAGCCAATGGTGATACGGCAAATAAAATAGGAACTTCCGGAGTAGCTATTTTGGCTAAAGAATACAACATTCCAATGTATGTTCTTGGCCCAACTTCTACTATTGACTTAGATACACCTACTGGTGATGATATTGAGATTGAACTCCGTGATGAAGAAGAGATTGGCAATGGGTTTGGTAAAAGAACAGCGCCTGAGGGGGTTAAAGCGTATAATCCAGCATTTGATGTGACAGATGCTAAATATATAACAGCAATAATTACTGAAAAAGGTATTGTAAAGCCTCCTTATACAGAAAACATAAAAAAACTATTTGAATAGGAGGAGAAGAGAATATGATTTCTAATGTTAATGAGCCCAAAATCAGAAGAGATATATGCACCGTTGGTAAAAAGATGTACGATAAAGAATTTGTCGCTGCAAATGATGGGAATATCTCAGTAAAAATAAACGATCATCAAATTCTCGTAACTCCTACAGGTGTTAGCAAAGGGGATATGACACCTGAAAATCAAGTTAAAATGAATTTAGATGGAACCGTTATTTCAAAAAATTTGCGGCCATCTTCTGAAGTTAAGATGCATCTGCAGGTTTATAAGCTAAATCCGCAAGTAAAGGCGGTTGTTCATGCCCACCCTCCCCTCGCAACCGCCTTTGCGGTTGCAAGGATTCCCTTAGACCGTCCAATTCTTGCCGAAGCAGTTGTGAATTTAGGTGTTGTACCTATATCAGAATATGCCTTACCGGGGACAGACGAAGTTCCAGATTCCATTAAACCATTTGTTAAAGATTATAATGCGGTTCTCTTAGCAAATCATGGGTTACTAACTTGGGGAGAAGATTTAAAACAAGCCTTTTTTAGAATGGAAACTGTAGAACATTATTGTAAGATTCTTTACAATTTAAACCAAATTGGTTCTCCTAAGGAATTTAATTGCAGCCAAGTTAAAGAACTAATTAATATAAGAAACAAAATTGGTATTCAAAGCGGAGGTGTTCCACCTTGCCAAGTGGACCAAGATGGCGATTATTGATAAAAAGATGATACCGTGGATAGCCGTCAATGACCCTACAACTATGGTGACTTTACCTAAAACATTAACAGCAGCTACTGGTATGGATGCACTGACCCATGCCATCGAAGCTTATGTTTCAAGCAATAGTAGTTCGGTAACAGATGCCTGTGCTTTAAAAGCCATAAAACTGATTCATTAAAATTCAAATGCCTAGTTGGCAATGTACATGCTATTGCACATCAATTAGGCGGTATATACAACCTGCCTCATCGTGTATGTAATGCAGTATTACTGCCCTATGTCATTAAATTTAATGGGCAGCAAATGGAAGGATCAAGATTTGGTGAAATTGCTAAAGAATTAGGCATCAAACACACCGACTTTGAGCTAATAGCAACGAATGCACTAAAAGACCCCTGTAGTAATACCAATCCAGTAAAGATAGATATGGAAGGTATGTTAAAAATTTTGAATGAAGCTTATTAGACAAAATATTTAAATATGCTTGATTATATGTCGAAAATATAATAAAGTAAGTATATACAATATATAGATATGAATTTAGCAAACTAAAATTAAATATTGGTTAGAGAGAGATAAATATAAATGATTTTAAGAGCTGGCTTTTGGTCGGCTCTTATGATTTTTTTCATTAAAATTTTCGAAATAAAGAGAAAAAAGGAGATACATGAAGAAAAAGGTCTTACTATATTGGGATATTACATGAATTCATCCTTGTAATCTGGGATTGCTAAGTGCTATACTATATATTGTATCGTTTTAAAAAGAATATCACAAGGGAGTGTGGATTATGGCAGTAACCAAAATTCAAAAAAGAACCGGGGAAATTGTTGATTTTGACGTTAATAAGATCAAAGGTGCTATTTTTGCAGCAGCAAAAGCTGTGGGAGGACAAGATGAAATGCAGTCACAGCGCCTGGCAAATTCTGTGGAAGAAATTCTACAAGAAACATTTAATGCCAGTATACCATCTGTTGAGGATGTACAAGATATAGTGGAAAAAGTTCTAATAGAAGAAGGCCACGCAAAGACATCAAAAGCCTACATTATCTATAGAAAAAGGCGTCAGGAAATGAGAGAGGTTAAAAACCTATTTATGGATGCAGAGAAAATGATTGAAGAGTATGTATCCTTAGAAGACTGGCGGGTTAATGAAAATGCCAATATGGGTTTTTCACTTCAAGGATTAAATAACCATATCGTTGAAAGTATCACGAAGAAATATTGGTTGAATAAAATATACAAAAAAGATTTAAGAGATGCTCATATTAAAGGCGATTTACACATTCATGACTTAGGTTTATTGGCGCCTTATTGCTGTGGTTGGGATTTACAAGCTTTCTTAACCAATGGTTTCAGAGGCGCGAAAGGCAAGATCGAATCAAAACCCCCGAAACATTTTGAATCTGCATTGATGCAAATTGCCAATTTGCTTTATACATTGCAAGGAGAATCAGCAGGTGCACAAGCCATTTCAAGTGTAGATACTTATTTAGCTCCCTTTATATATTATGATGAGTTGGACTATAAACAAGTGAAAAAAGCAGTTCAAAGATTTGTTTACAATTTGAACGTGCCTACCAGAGTAGGTTTTCAGACACCTTTTACCAATATAACATTAGACATTACACCTCATCCTATCCTAAAAAATGAAGCAGCTATTGTTGGCGGCGAGATGATGGATAAGACCTATGGTGATTTCCAAAAAGAAATGGATATGTTTAACATCGCTTACAGTGAGGTTATGATGGAAGGTGATGGCGCCGGACGTGCGTTTAGTTTTCCTATACCAACGGTTAATATTACACATGATTTTCCTTGGCAATCAGAATCCGTTAACAAAATTATGGAAATGACTAAGAAATTTGGAACACCTTACTTTGCAAACTTTTTAAATTCTGATTTAGCGCCGGAAGATATTCGATCCATGTGCTGCAGACTGAGATTAGACAATCGTGAGTTGAGAAAACGTGGAGGCGGGCTGTTTGGTGCCAATCCTTTGACTGGGTCTATTAATGTCGTGACCATCAACATGGGACGTATAGGATATTCTGCTAAAACGAAAGAAGAATTCAAGCGTCAAGTCCATGACCTTATGGAAAAAGCAAAAGAGATATGTGAAAGCAAGAGAAAAATTTTAGAGCAATATATTGAATCCGGATTGTATCCATATTCTCAATACTATTTGCAAGGCGTAAAAGATGCAACCGGTGAATATTTTAAAAACCATTTCTCTACTATAGGATTAAATGGTATGAATGAAGCGTGCTTAAATTTATTAGGCGTAGATATTTCTACTGAAGAGGGTAATGCGTTTGCTGTTGAAATTATGGACTTTATGAACAGAGTCATTCAAATATTTCAAGAAGAAACAGGAAGCTTATGGAATCTTGAAGCAGCTCCTGCTGAGGGTGCCAGCTACCGTTTTGCCAGATTGGATAAGAAAATATACCCAGGCATTATTACTCAAGGACAAGATGAACCCTATTATACAAATTCGACACAGCTTCCGGTTAACTGTACGGATGATATATTTGAAGCCATTGAAAAGCAAGAAACATTACAAACCCTATATACCGGTGGAACCGTATTGCACGGATTTTTAGGAGAGCAAATTACAGATATTGAAACCTGTAAGCTGTTTATCAAAAAAACAATGGAAAATTCAGCAATACCTTACATTACGATAACGCCAACTTTCTCTATTTGTGAAGACCATGGGTATATTTCAGGAGAGGCGTTTGAATGCCCGCAATGTGGTAAGCAAGCAGAAGTGTGGACAAGAGTTGTAGGCTTCCACAGACCCGTACAATCTTGGAATAGAGGAAAGCAGGAAGAATACAAAGATAGAAAAGAATTTTCAGTAGAAGCAAGCCTAAATAACAAAATAGAAACGGGTGTTATTAAAGTAGGATGAAATCAATCCATATATTAGGACAGATAAAATCGTCTTTTATTGACTACCCTTCCAATATATGTACGGTTATTTTTCTGGGGGGCTGTAACTTTAATTGTGGTTACTGCCATAACCCGGATATTGTAAGAAGGAAAGGTATGAGCATAAAGGAAGAAGACTTTTTTAAATTTTTAGAAAAAAGAAAGAAGTACTTAGATGGTGTTTGCATCTCCGGAGGCGAGCCAACGCTTTATGAAAGCTTATGCGAGTTCATTCAAAAGATTAGATCATTTGGGTATAAAGTAAAACTGGATACCAATGGAACAAACCCTAAACTGCTTAAACAATTAATGGATCATAAATGGATAGATTATATAGCCATGGACCTGAAAGCACCACTTAGGCGATACTCTGAAATTACAGGAACAAATGTTAATATTGATGAAATACAAGAAAGCATTGAAAAAATTATGGTATCGGATATGGATTATGAGTTTAGAACCACCATTGCAAAAGAGATTCTATCAAAAGAGGACATAAATGAAATCATAAAACTCATTCCAAATGCAAAGCGGTACTGTATACAAAATTTTAGAAAAGTTTATGAAATAATAGATAACGACAGGTGTTTTACACCTTATAAGCCGGACGAATTGAATGAAATGAAAGAAGCGTTTGAAGGGCTGGTACATGAATTGATTATAAGATAAAGAGCAGTTGATACTGCTCTTGACGCTATCGAAAAATGAATACAGGCGTATAAATATTTGTTAATGTATTCATTTGGAGAAAATTTGATGGCATATGAACTATAAAAGTCTAATCGCAGGCAAACCGCCGTCCATGGCTTATACCTGCTAACAAACGTCCTGTTTGTTCACGACTTTTATAACCCATCTGCCACCTAAATTTTCTGACCAAATGAACACAAAAAAACAAATATATATACACCTGTATTCATTTTGCTAGTATTTTTTCGATAAGCTGTGGTGTTAATACCCCTCTTTTATAAAAATAGGCTAAAGGAGAACAAATATGATTGAGATAAATTTAAAGAAGCTTTCCGGACATGATAAGTCAGCTACAGTTGGTAAGATTCTTGTGAGTGAAAATCAAAGAATTAAAGCCGGAGATATTCTTTTTAATGCAGAATCCGGTAAAGGAAATGTAAAGGTAAAGTCGGAATACGATGGGACCATTCTTAAAGTATTGATAAAAGAAGGAGAAGAAGTAAAAATAGGCGATGCTATTTTTCAGATCCATGGAGAAAAATCCAGTGTAAACGCAGAAAATGCCAAAACAGAAAAGAAATCTTCCTATTCATTTGGTATTGCAAAGCCCAAAAAAGAAGATGTCCAATGTGATATTGCAATTATCGGAGGAGGGCCCGGAGGTTATGTTGCGGCTATTCGAGCTGCTCAACTAGGGGCAAAGGTTACTTTAATTGAAAAAGATCGACTGGGAGGGACTTGTCTGAATTACGGCTGTATACCGACTAAAAGCTTTGTTAAAAGTGCGCACTTATTAGATGAAATAAAACACGCAGAACAATTCGGAATATTGGTTGATGAGCCAAAAGCTGATATGGCTAAAATCGTGGATCGAAAAGATGAAGTAGTCTCTACTTTAGTAGGCGGTATCCAATATCTATTAGAGTCATGGAATATTAAGTATATTAATGGAGAAGCAAGGCTTGAAGGTGAAGCGATTGTAGTAAAGAATAAAAAAGTAGATGCAACGATACAAGCAAAGAACATTATTCTAGCGGTTGGATCTACTGCCGTAAAGCTGAATATCCCGGGCGCTGATCTGGAAAAAGTGTTAACCAATAAAGACATCCTGGAATTAAAAGAAATCCCTGAATCACTGACCATTATTGGCGGTGGTATTATCGGGATGGAATTTGCCTTTATTTTTAATGCATTGGGTAGTCAAGTAACCGTTATTGAATATATGGATACGACACTTTGTACTTTAGATGATGATATTATTGAAGTCATTCAATTAGAATGTGATCAACGAAATATTAAATACTTCTGCTCTGCTAAGGCCGGCAGTATTTTGGAAACAGACAGCGGAAAGCTGATTACTGAGTTTGAAAAAGATGAAAAACGTCAATATACCATAGGCGATTATGTATTAATGTCGGTAGGCCGACGTGCTAATTTGGATTCTGTAGAGTTAGAAGCACTGAATATTGAATTGAATGAGAGAAAAAACGGCATTAAGGTCAATAACCAAATGAGAACCACCAATAATAAGTTTTATGCCATTGGAGATGTTACCAATATCATTCAATTGGCGCATGTGGCTTCACATCAAGGCATTGTTGCAGTTGAAAATATATTGGGACAAAATATAGAAATGAAATATGAGGCAATACCCAGTGCTGTGTTTGTCAGCCCTGAGATTGGGACAGTTGGTATCAGCGAAAAAGAAGCAAGTGAGAAAAATTTGAATATTAAGATTGGAAAATTCCCATTTGCGGCAAACGGTAAAGCCCTGACTTTAGGAAGCCCTGAAGGATTTGTCAAAGTGATTGCTGACAGTGAGTCGGACGTTATATTGGGAGCAGCAGTAGTGGGTCCTAATGCTACAGATATGATTGCAACCTTTACTTTCTTAATTGAAAATCAAGTCACTTTTGACAAGCTCAGTCATACCGTGTTTGCGCATCCTACAACTGCGGAATCGATTCACGAGGCATTACTTAGCCTAAAGGATGGAGCGATTCATTTTGCATAGACTAAAACCCAAAGTTCTGATATCTAATACGACGGATCCTTCCATAAATCTTGCGGTTGAAGAATATCTTCTACATGCTTTGAAAGCTGATGAAACTATTTTATTTCTATGGCAGAATGATAATACGGTGGTAATAGGCAGGAATCAAAACCCTTGGAAAGAATGTGACTATAATAAACTCGAAGCTGACGGGGGTACTCTGGTCAGAAGATTATCCGGTGGTGGAGCGGTTTATCACGATTTAGGCAATTTGAACTATACCATCTTGTCAAAAAAAAGAGAGAATAGTATTGACGAAAATATAAATATCATAATAGATGCATTGAGTGCAATGGGAATTGACGCTGTGTTTTCAGGCAAAAATGATATTTTAGCAGACGACATGAAAATATCGGGAAATGCCTATTACGAAGAGGACAACAAGTTATGTCATCACGGCACACTTTTAATCAATGCCAATATGAATAAATTGAGTCATTACCTTTTGGTTTCAAAGCTAAAACTTCAATCCAAAGGCATTGATTCTGTTAAATCAAGAGTAAAAAATTTAATAGAAATAGATGATACCATTACTGTAGAAAGAGCAAAACAGGCATTAATTAAAGCCTTCTTTAACCAGTATTATAAAGGAGAAATTCAAATTATAGATGATGTTTTTATTGACTCAGCTAAGACTTTTGTCGATAAATATCAAAGCTGGGATTGGAATTTTGGCTCTTCTCCTGAGTTTAACATCTCCTTAGAAAATCGATTTAAATGGGGTGGATTTGAACTCAACTTATTGGTTAAAGACGGCATTATAAAAGAAGCCTCCGTTTATACCGATGCCCTTAATACCCAATTATCCCAGTTGGTAGTAGAAAAAATATTGAATCAACCTTTAAAGAGTGAGATGTTAATAGAAGCTTTAAATGAAATAGACATAACAGAATTTAAAGATATTACGAATTGGTTATGTAAACAGAATTTATAATGACATAAAGAATAATAATCCTATAAAATGTTCACTTTGATGAAGAAACTTAAATGAGTTAAAATAACGGCTACAATTATTATCAACACCTGAACTTGAATAATTATTTGTAAAGCAATATAATTCATAATAAGAGGAAATCATTCAATATAGATTCTATACGGAGGCGAATATGAGGTTTTCAGAGAATAACATTAGAGGAATTATTCAATTAAACCATAAAGGTGTTATCCAGTATGCTGATCCTGGGTTAGCAGAATTAGTTGATGAAAAGTCTTATGGAAAAAGTATAGAAGAAATATTTGAAAATTATGTTTTCGAAACAGATGAAAAAATATCGAATTCTTTGATACAATTAGGAGACAAAGAATTATGTGTTACTCAGATCAATACTCAAAATGTCATTACTTTGATTGTTCAAAATTGTGATTCACTAGAAAAAGTTATTGGTTTATCTGAGAAGAATTTTGAGAAACAGATTGAATTATTTTTGAAGGTTATGGATAACGAAAATGATGTTACGATAACAGATGGAAAAGGAATAATACTTAAAGTCAGTGATTCATATGAAAAGCACTATGATATTACCAAAAATGAAGTCATAGGAAAATCAATATATGAGTTAGAAAGAAGGGGTGTTTTCTCACCATCTGTTACAGCCATAGTACTAAAAGAAAAAAGAAAAGCAACAGTAATGCAGAAAAATAAATTAGGAAAAAATATTTTAACTACCGGAGTGCCAATTTTTGATGAAAAGATTAATGAAATAAAATATATAGTTAGTTTTAATTCTATAGATATAGCGGATTTAACTTCAATACAAGATAAGTATGAAAAGTTAAAGCAATTGATGCATCAATACTATTCGGAGATCAATGAACTTAAATTAAAAGAAATTGAAATATCAGGTATAATAGCAAAAAGCGCTTCTATGGAAAGCATTTTTAAAATGATTATAAATATTGCAGATGTTGATGCAAATGTTCTGATTACAGGTGAAACAGGTGTAGGAAAAAATCTGATTGGAAAGCTGCTGCATAAAAAAAGTAATAGATCGGAAGGTCGGTTTGTAGAAATCAATTGTGGCGCTATTCCTGAAAATCTTTTGGAATCAGAACTTTTTGGTTATGAAAGAGGCGCCTTTACAGGGGCGGATAAGCAAGGTAAAAGTGGAAAGATATACTTAGCCCATAAAGGAACGCTTTTTTTAGATGAAATAGGAGAGCTTTCTTTGAATATGCAAAAAAAACTGCTGCAAGTTATTCAAGAAAAGAAAATTATAAAGGTGGGAGGCAGTGAATATATAAATGTTGATTTTAGACTCATTGCAGCCACTAATAAAGACCTAAAGAAGCTTGTGGATAAAGGAGAATTTCGAGAGGATTTATATTATCGATTAAATGTTCTTCCTATACATATTCCACCTCTAAGAGAAAGAAAAGAAGATATACTTCCTTTGATTATGTATTTTCTGGGAAAAAGCAATAAAAAATATAAGAAAGATAAAAGCATTACTCAACGAGTTATTAATAAACTTATTGATCATGGTTGGTCTGGAAATGTTAGAGAGCTGGAGAATATTATTGAAAGACTTGTTATTACAACTACAGAAGAAAATATTGATCTGTTAAATCTTCCAGAGCATATAAGAAATCTAGCTGCGGAATACGATGAAAAGAAAACCCTGAAAGAAATGCTAGAAGATTATGAACAACAAATTATACAAGTCGCATATGAAAAATACGGGTCAACGGTAAAAATGTCACAAGCTTTAGGGATAGGACAATCGAGTGCCGTAAGAAAACTACAAAAATATATTAAAGGATACAAAGACGATGGAAATGTATCCAAAAATAAATAACTTATATCCGTTTTTGGATAGTCATGGAACACTATAAATATAAATGAAATCAACAATTTTTTTATAGATGTATCCATTTATGGATAACCGTAGGGGCAAGATAAAATTATATTTGTAAATAGTAAGTTTTGAAAACATTGAAAAATCAATGTCGTTTCAAGGCTTATTTTTTTTGGCACAAAGGTTGCTCTTATAAATTGTAAATTCCATATTTAATATTTTGAATCAATACTAGGAGGTTAAGAAATGTTAAAAGAAAGTTTGCCTAAGGTTATTACAGAATTACCTGGACCAAAATCAAAAAAAATAATAGAAAAAAGGTTAGCAGAAACTGCAACTGCAGTTGCATGTGGTACACCAGCCGCTATAGAAAGAGCAGAAGGTTGTATGATTCAAGATGTTGACGGCAATATTTTTTTAGATTTTGTAGCAGGTATCGGCGTAATGAATGTTGGATATTCAAATCCTAAAATCGTAAAAGCTGCGCAAGATCAATTGGCTTTATATGCGCACCCACAAGCAAACTGTATTCATTACAAAGAGCTTGGTGATTTGGCTGAAAGAATAAATAAAATTGTGCCGGGAGATTTCAAAAAAAGAACTTTTTTCTGTAATGCCGGTGCAGAAGCAGTTGAAAATGCGGTGAAAATAGCAAGAAAATTCACAGGAAAAAAAGGTGTTATCACATTTACAAATGCTTACCATGGAAGAACAATTTTCACTATGGCTATGAACGCAACTGTGAAGCCTTATGGAAAAGGATTTATGGGAAGTACGGATGGCATTTATAGAGCTGAATTTCCAGATATGTATCGATTGCCAAAAGGAGTTACAGAAGAAGAAGCTGTTCAATACTACGTAGGTAAATTAGAGACGATGTTAAAAACTTATGTAGACCCAGACGACGTTGCATGTTTTATTTTAGAACCTGTTCAAGGGGAAGGTGGCTTTACCGTATTTCCTATTGAATTCATAAAGGAATTAAGAAGAATTTGTGACGAAAACAATATTTTATTAATTGCTGATGAAATTCAATCAGGATGGTGTAGAACGGGTAGAACACTTACTTGTGATTATTGGGCAGAAATTGGTGTTTATGCAGATATTGTAACAACTGCAAAATCTGTTGCCGCCGGCCTTCCGCTTGCTTTAGTTACTGCAAGAGAAGAAATACTGGAGTGTTGTGCAGTTGGAGAACTTGGTGGTACTTATGGAGGAAACCCGGTTGCAATTGCATCTGCTATGGCTGCATTAGATGTAATGGAAGAAGAAAATATGTCTGCAAGAGCATTAGAAATAAATAAAATATGTATGGACAGACTTGGAAAAATGGCTGATAAATCCGGGATTATTGGAAACATACGAGGTTTAGGGGCTATGATTGGCATCGAATTCGTTAAAGATTTAGAAACAAAAGAGCATGATAAAGAAGCTGTAGATTTTATTCTAAAAGATTGTGTCCAAAATGGATTAATCTTAAAAAGTGCTGGATACATGGGTAATACAATCAGATTGTTAATGCCTCTTGTGATTTCAGACGAGCAATTAAATGCAGGTTTTGACATCATGGAAGCAGCAATTGATAAGTATGTTGATGTTATTTGAATTTATTACGTAAACTGCAAGAAATAAGATATATGGCATAAGGCCAAAGCTATTATAAGGAGGAAAAAATAATGGTTAAAGTGTTAGTTGTCGGTTACGGCGTTATAGGGCAGAGACTTGCGGATGGAGTGGCACTACAAGGGGATATGGAGCTTGTGGGTGTAGTGGATGCAGCACCTACGTTAAGTGTGAGGGCATTAGTAGAAAAAGGTATGCCATACAAATTATATGCAGCATTTCCTGAAGCAAAAGACAATCTTGAAACAGCAGGAATTCCTGTATCAGGATTAATGGAAGATGTTCTGAATAATGTTGACATAGTTCTTGATGCAACTACTGGCGGTGTCGGTGCTAAAAATAAAAAGTTGTATGAAGCGCATGGCATAAAAGCCGTATTTCAAGGCGGCGAAAAGAATGATATTGCGGATGTTTTCTTCCATGGCTATGCAAACTATGAAAAAGGGTTGAATGCTGATTATCTAAAATTAACTTCATGCAATACTACTGGATTAATTAGAGCAGTAGATTGCTTAGATAGAATTGTAGGTATAGAAAAAGTAGCCATTACAATTGTAAGAAGAGTAGCTGATCCGGGAGACTATCACAGAGGCTTGACAAATGCATTGCAGGTAGATAAAGCGCCAAATCATCAAGCAGTAGACCTTATGACGATTATGCCTCACGTTGATGCAACAGGGATCTTAGTTCATACCCCTATTACCCATGGACATTTTATTACTGTAGTAGCAACACCAAAAAAAGATATTTCCGCTGAAGAGACCCTTGAAGCATTCTTAGGACATGACAGAATTAGAGTCGTAAGTCTAAAAGACGGATTTTTGGGGAATGCTTCAATCTTTAGGTATGCTAGAGATTTAGGAAAACCTCGAGGAGACGTTTATGAAATAGCTATTTGGGAAGATACAGTTGTAAAATCGGGAAGAGATATTATGTTTGGAATTCATATCCCTCAAGAATCTGTAACAATTCCTGAAACCATGGATGCTATCAGAGCTGCTCTTAACATGCAGTCTGACAGACTTGAAGCGGTAGACGCAACCAATAAGTACCTTGATTTGGGAGCATGGAAAAAATGAGAATAAAAAGCATCGATGAATTTAATTACGATGGAAAAGCAGTTTTGTTAAGAGTAGACATAAATTCTCCTATTAATCCGGCAACAAAAAAGATTGTAAATGAGAACAGAATTAAGAAAAGTATCCCAACTATTCAAAAAATCCTAGGTAAAAACGCCAAACTGGCGATTATTGCTCATCAAGGAGATACACTGGATTATCAAAACCTTATTTCTTTAGAAGAGCATGCTGAAAAGCTTACTGACTATTTAGGAAGAGAAGTAAAATATATAGACGATGTTTGCGGCCCTGCTGCACAGCAAGCGGTCAAGCAACTTCAGATTGGTGAAGTGATTCTTCTGGGGAACTTAAGATATCTTACAGAAGAGATATCGACTTTTGAAAGTGCCGTGAAGCTTAAAGCAGAGGAAATGTTAAATACCTATCTAGTAAGAACTTTGGCACCATTATTTGATTTTTATGTCAATGATGCATTTGCAGCTGCACATCGAAATGCACCCTCTATGGTTGCTTTTCAGGAATTATTGCCTGCAGCTGCAGGTGAATTAATGGTTCAAGAAGTGAGTGCCTTAGATAATGTAATGAAACACCCTAAAAAACCATGTGTATTTGTTCTAGGGGGTGCAAAAATTTCAGATGCTTTTGGCATGATGAAGCAGGTACTGGAAAATGAAACAGCAGATAAAATTATCACCAGTGGCATTACAGGAGAAATTATGCTTTGGGCACAAGGGATAAAACTTGGAAATACTAAAGAGAAATTTATAAAAGATCGTGGCTTAGATGTATTTGTAAAGGATGCACAAGAATATCTAAATGATTATCCTGATAAAATCCAATTTCCGGAAGATCTGGCTTATGCCAAGGATGGAGAAAGAAAGGAAGTTGATGTAAACCATTTACCTCTGGAAGAAATGTTTATGGATATCGGAGAAAAAACCATACAAAAATATAGAACAATTATTCAGGAGGCAAATACTATCTTTGTAAATGGCCCTCCAGGTGTTTACGAAGAGAAGCTCTTTGAAAACGGCACAAAAGCAATTTGGGAAGCGATTTCAGAAGCTGAAGGATATTCTGTAATAGGTGGTGGAGATACTGTAAGTGCTGCACAAAAATTCATTAATATTAAAAATATTGACTATGTTTGTACAGCTGGAGGCGCAATGGTACGATATTTATCCGGGAAGAGATTGCCGCTGATTGAGGCTATGGAGAAAGCAGCGCATAAATAGTAATAATAATATTTAAACACTTTGGGCTAAGTCCAAAG
>JANQMT010000102.1:0-28259 GCA_028279945.1 Clostridia bacterium | reverse complement strand
GATTGTCAAGATTACTGAGGTAAAACAGTTGGCTAAGGCCATTAAGGAGATGTCAATAAGAGGATCAGGTGCCATAGGGATAGCAGGGGTTTATGGAATGCTTCTGGCTTCCATGAACAGCGGAGGCAACAAGGACGATGTGGTTTTGGCAGGAGAAACGCTAAAGGCAACCAGGCCTACTGCGGTGAACCTAATGAAAACGGTAGACAAGCTAACCGA
The DNA here is from genome assembly GCA_028279945.1 of Clostridia bacterium. GTDB lineage: Bacteria > Bacillota > Clostridia > Peptostreptococcales > JAAYPU01 > JAKSCF01. The sequence continues at coordinate 28,040 of JANQMT010000102.1, read as the reverse complement.
ATTTGTTAGATCATGCCCTACAGATGTATTTTATGAAGCATTTGTAGAACAAGTATGTGATATTTTAGAGGAACAATTAGATTTTGAAAAGAAACTAGGAAAAAATGGAGCAGAACTCATCCAGGATGGAGATTCCATTCTGACGCACTGCCATTCCGGAGCCTTGGCCGGTTCTGGATTTGGTGGAAGAGCACTTTCTGTTATCCGAACAGCATTTTTACAAGGGAAGAATATTCATGTTTATACCTGTGAGACCAGGCCATATTTGCAAGGTGCACGTATTACTGCATATGAACTGAATAAATTAGGGATTCCCCATACGCTGATTACAGACGGAATGTCCGGCTATTTAATGCGTCTTGGAAAGATTCAAAATGTCGTCGTTGGTTCTGACCGTGTAGCAGCAAATGGAGACTTGATTAATAAAGTGGGGACCTACTTACATGCAGTAGCTGCAAAAGAAAATGGGATACCGTTTTATACGGCGACTTCTTCCCATACCATAGATTTTTCATTGAAGAAAGGAATGGATATCGAAGTAGAATTTCGACCCGGAAGTGAAGTGACACATTTGAATGGGCAGCTCATTACGACCTCCCATACACAAGCATTGTATCCTGCCTTTGACGTAACGCCTCATGAAATAATAAGTGGGATCATTACTGAAAAAGGTGTTATTAAGGCACCATATGTAACAGAATTGTCAAAATTAAAACATAAAGGAGGTGAAAATTATGGGATTAACAGCTCCGACCCATCATATTGGTGCTGAACCAGGAGAATTTGCTAAAACAGTTCTCATGCCGGGAGATCCTCTTCGGGCAAAGTATATAGCAGAAAATTATCTGGAGTATGTGAAACAAATCAATGATATTCGGTGTATGTATGCTTATACTGGGACCTACAAAGGAAAACCAGTTTCTGTAATGGCTCATGGGATAGGTTCTCCGACCATGGCTGTTCATGCATATGAATTATTTCATCTTTACGATGTAGAGAATATCATTCGTGTGGGGACTACCGGAGCGCTTGCACCGGAACTAAAATTACGTGATGTTGTCATTGCAATGGGTGCATGCTACGATACTAATTATATGAATCAGTTTAAATTAGATGGAACTTTTTCCGCTATTCCTTCCTATTCTTTGATGAGGAAAGCAGTGGAAAATGCTGAACGTTTGGGGATAACCTACAAAGTAGGAAATATCCTTTCTACAGATATTTTTTACCCACAGGATAAAAGCAGCCAGTTGAAATGGTTGGATATGGGTGTTCTTTCAGTAGAAATGGAGACAGCAGCTCTTTATATTGTAGCAGCCGAAGCCAAAAAGAATGCTTTAAGTATTCTTACAGTTTCAGATCACATTGTAACCGGAGAGAAGACAACAGCCCAGGAAAGACAGAATAACTTTACTAATATGATGGAAATGGCATTGGAAATGCTGTAAATATTAATAGTATACTGTTTGGAGGGAAAGAATATGAAAAAAAGAATGATGATTTACGTAATGGTATTAGGAATGGTAATGGCTTTGTTAGTAGGGTGTGGTACACCGGCAGCTCCTGATAACAATACTGAAACAGATGGTGGAGAAACAGAAGGAAGTGAGATTAAGTTTGCCATTATTTTCGGAGTCGGGGGACTGGGAGATAACGGATATAATGACGAAGTGTATAAAGGCTGTCTGATGGCAGAAGAACAACTTGGAATCAGCTTTGATTATGCTGAACCAAAGGATATTACTGAATTTGAAACTCAGCTTCGTATGTTTGCGGATGCAGAGGAGTATGCAACCATTATTGCCATCAGTACAGAGCAGGCCGAAGCATTAAAGATGGCTGCAGAGGATTATCCCGACCAGATATTTACAATGCTGGATACAAAAATTGAAGGCTATGACAATGTGCACAGTCTATCAGCCTCACATCCGGAACAGCACTTTCTTTCCGGTATGTTGGCAGGGCTTGCTACGCAGGATGATAGATTCCCGCTAAGCAATCCGGAAAATGTATTGGGATTCACCATTGCTATGGATACGCCGACTTCCAGAGGACAAGCTGCAGGCTTTCTTGCAGGCGCCAAATATGCTAATCCGGAAGTGGAAATACTCACCAATTTTATAGGTGGATACAATGACCCTGTAACGGCAAAAGAATTGGCTCTTGTCATGTATGAACGTGGTGCAGACGTGGTCAGCGCCAATGCCGGAAGTTCTACACAGGGCGTATTTGCCGCAGCAAATGAAGTCAACCGTTATGTTATCGGTACATCTTTGGCTATGGCAGACCCTAAAGTCAGCTTAAGCACTTCCGTAAAAAAAGTATGGTTGTTCGTCGTTCAGGAAATAGAAAGTCTAAAAAATGGAACATGGCAACCGGGTTATACAGTAAAAGGGATTGCAGATGGAGTATGCGACTATGACGTAGAAGGACTTGACGTTGAAATTCCGGAAGATATCGTAAAAATTCTAAACGATACCAGAGAATTGATTGGAGAAGGAAGCCTGGTACTGCCTACCGATTTAGATCAAGTCGATGATTGGGCATCTAAAAATCAGTTGCAGAAATAGGACAAAATGTGGTTGTTATGGATCGCTACAAATGTGGAGGTGGCATAAAGTGGAAATCATTCGGATGGAAAAGATTAAAAAAATCTATCCCGCAACAATTGCGCTGGATGGTGTAGATTTTACTCTGAATGAGCAGGAGATTGTTTCCTTATTAGGCGAAAATGGTGCTGGTAAATCCACACTGATGAAAATCTTATATGGTATGACTCATCCTACTTCCGGTGAAGTTTATTACCGTGGTGAACCTGTAAAATTTAAGCGTCCCATGGACGCTATTGAAAAAGGTATTTGTATGGTGCATCAGCATTTTATGCTGGTGCCCGCATTTACTGTGACGGAAAACATCATAGCAGGAAGTGAACCTAGAAACAACGTATTTTTAGATATGAAGAAAGCAAGACTGGAAGTAAAAGAATTAATTTCCCGTTTTCACTTTAATATAGACCCGGATACCAAGGTAGAAAATTTGTCTGTTGGTGAACAGCAAAGGGTCGAAATCCTAAAAGTGCTCTACAGGAAAGCAGACATCATTATTCTTGATGAGCCTACAGCAGTATTAACGCCTCAGGAAGTTAACGATTTGTTTATGATATTAAAACGCTTAAGAGATGAAGGTAAGAGTATCATCATTATTACCCATAAATTAAAAGAGACAAAAGCGCTGGCCGGAAGAGTTGTAATATTGAGAGATGGTCATTTGATGAGAGACGATGTCAACCCCGCTGAAGTAACCACAAAACAACTTTCTGAAATGATGGTAGGGCGTGAAGTGAACTTACACACCCGCCGTCCTGCAAAGCATCTCGGAGAGGTGTGTCTGCATGTTTCTAATCTAACCGTAGAAGAAGACGGAAAGACAAAGGTTAAGAATGTATCCTTTGATGTTCATGAGGGGGAAATCCTGGGTATTGCAGGAGTTGAAGGCAACGGACAAACACAGCTGATAGAGGCTCTGACCGGTCTTCGGGAGCCGGAGGCCATGAAACTTACCCTTAAAGGAAAGACCATTCAAGGAAAATGCTGCCAGTTCCTAGAAGCAGGTATAGGTCATATTCCGGAGGATAGGCTTTCAATGGGATTGGTCAAGGAAATGTCTGTGATGGAAAATATGATTCTGGGTTATCATAGAGAACCGGATTGTTGTAAAAAAGGTGGTCTTCTAAAGAAAAAAGAAATTGAGAAATACGCAGAAAAGTTAAAAAACTTATTCCAGGTTAAGGCACCCAGTGTAGGGGTGGCAGTTAATTCTCTTTCCGGCGGCAACCAGCAAAAAATTATTATTGCCAGGGCTTTCAGTCGGAATCCGCGAGCCATTATAATAGCTCATCCTACCCGCGGCGTAGATGTTGGTGCTATGGAGTATATTCATCAGCAGCTGATTGAATTGCGGGACAAGGGCGCAGCTATTCTGTTGATTTCTGCTGATTTGGATGAAGTGAGAACTTTAAGTGATCGATTGTTGGTTATTTATGAGGGTGAAATTGTCTCAGAAAGTATGCCTGGAGAATTAAATGAAGTAGAGATGGGTCTTTTGATGACCGGCGGACATACCATGATAGAGGCGGGGTGAACATCATGGATATAAACGAGAAAAGTGCAAAACGAACTGAAGTAAAAAATGCATTTGTAAATTCCTTTTTTGCATTGGTATTTTCTTTGCTCTTAGGGATGGTATTTATTGGCGTCAGTGGGTATTCACCCATTGAAAGCTATAAGGCGATATTTGGTGTTTCATTGGGAACTGTGAAAGGATTTGCGCTTTCACTTAGCCAAGCCACACCCCTTATGTTCACAGGAATTTCTTTTGCATTGGCTTATCGGGTACGTATGATCAATACCGGTGCAGAAGGCCAGCTTTATGCAGGCGCCATTGCAGCTGCCTTAGTAGGCGCTTATGTAAGTCATTTGCCCGGTGTTATTCACATTCCTTTGGCATTATTAGCAGCCTTTATTGCAGGTGGTATGGTTGCAGGCATAGTGGCTTTGACTAAAATTTATACCGGAGCAAATGAAATTATCATGACCCTTATGCTAAATAGCGCCATCATCTTATTTACTAGCTATCTTGCCAACGGACCTTTAAAGCCGGAGGGAAGCGGAGTTGGGCAGACAGAACGGATTGCTGATAGTGCAAAGCTAATGAGGCTGATTCCTCAAACCCAGCTTACCACAGCTATTTTTATAGTGATTATACTGGCATTTCTCCTTCAGTTTATGTTGAATAGAACGATGTTGGGCTATGAGATCAAGGTAACCGGACTGAACTTAAATGCTGCTCATGTGGCAGGCATTAATGTATCAAAAATTTCTTTGATTACATTTTCTTTAAGCGGTGCAGTAGCAGGCCTTGGCGGTGCAGCCATGGTGCTTGGCGTCAATTATCGGTTCATAGACGGATTCTCACCGGGCTATGGGTTTGCGGGTATTTCCATAGCGGCTTTGGCTGCTTATAGTCCCATGGCAGTCATTCCGTCCGCATTTTTAATTGGTATCTTAAAAGCAGGAACCATAACCTTAAGCCGTACCACATCTATTCCCATTGAGTTTGTAGATGTAATTCAGGTGCTGGTCATTATCTTTGTCGCTGCGCCTATCATGATTCGGGCTATTTTAGATAGGGTGGGAAAAGTTACAGAAAAGCTGGGCAAAAGCCGGAAAGTATATGGAGGTGATGGCCAATGATCTTTGACATCGATATAGATTTAGTTTATTCCATTTTAGCTTCTACGCTAAGAAGGTCCGTACCGCTGCTGTTAGCTGCAACGGGAGGCTGTTTTTCTATGCGGGCCGGAGTAATAGATCTTGGACTGGAAGGTATGATGCTGGCCGGTGCTTTCTTTTCTGTGTTTGGTGCCTGGGTGACAGGGAATGCTTGGCTCGGTATGCTGATCGGTATGTTTTTCGCTGTCATTTTCTCCATGCTGCATGCAGGGATGCATATCACTTACCGGGTAAATGGATCTATAAGCGGTATGTGTGTCAACTTATTGGCAAGTGCAGCGACGCCGCTTTTATTAACAATTATTTTTGGAATGAGCGGTAAATCAGAAAATGTGTCCAGTTTTCCCAATTCCAATTGGGAATGGTTAAGAAACATTCCTGTTATCGGAAGGATTCTGGGAGCTCAGAATATCCTGTTTTTCTTAGCGGTTATGCTGGTGATTGTTAGCTGGATATTTTTATATAAAACAACACTGGGCCTCAGATTGAGAATGGTTGGTGAAAACCCTCAGGCAGCCAGTGCGGTAGGACTAAACGTAAAGGCGTACAAATATTTTGGAGTTGCCATGAGCGGTTGCTTTGCAGGTATTGCAGGGGCTTATTTGTCACTGGGACAGATGAACTTATTCGTAAAGGAAATGACGGCCGGACGTGGATACATTGCAGTGGTAATCAATGCCTTTGGGAGATACAATCCGGCAGGGGCTTTTGCAGGCAGCATTTTCTTTGGATTTTTTGATTCCGTACAAACAATATTCCAAAGTGTACTGCCCTCTCAGATTGTTATGATGACCCCGTACATCGTTACCATTTTGGTAGTTGTATTCGGTCTGCGAGGTGGACGTGCTCCAGCCGGTACCGGCAAACATATTGAAAATTAAGGAGAAGACTATGATAAACAACAAATGGGAAAATGCAAGTAGACCGACGGATGAGAATGGCAAACAATATCATATACGGTGCGGAATAGGAGACGTGGCCCGTTATTGCCTGCTTCCGGGAGACCCTAAAAGGGTAAGTAAAATTGCAGACATGTGGGACAGCAGCCATCTGGTGGCAGATTACAGGGAACATGTAACCTATACAGGCAAAATCGGAGATATGGATATTTCTGCCTGTTCAACCGGAGCCGGTGGGGGTTCGACGGCCAGCGCTCTTGAGGACTTGGCAGAGATTGGATGCGATACTTTAATCCGTGTAGGAACCTGCGGTGCAATCCAGAAACATATTAAACCCGGAGACTTAATTATCTGCAGCGGTGCCGTAAGAATGGAAGGCACTAGTGACGGCTATGTTACCAATTCTTATCCGGCGGTAGCAAACTATGAAGTAACTTTGGCCCTCATTGAAGCAGCAGAACAGTTAGGGTATACCTACCACGTGGGTATCGGTTATACCGCCTCTTCCTTCTTCTGCGGTCAAGGGCGCTCAGGCTACAACGGCTACAGCCAAAGTTTTATGAAAACTTTGGTGCAAGATATGCAGGCCGCCGGTGTACTAAACTTTGAAATGGAAGCCGCAACTGTCTTGACCATCAGTTCTCTCTACAAACTCCGTGCAGGTGCCATATTCACCGTAGTGGCCAATCGTTTAGAGAATTCGTTTAAATACGATAATACTACGGTCAACCACAACATCAAAGTAGCCAACAGAGCGATGCAAATCCTATGGGATTGGGAAAAGAAAAAGAAAACTTCCGGTAAGACATATTTCTTCCCTTCACTCCTAAAATAAATAATATATTATAGTTAACAACAAAAGAAATGGCATTTCATTTGTTGAAATTGTTCGGAAAATTAACTATAATGATAGAGGTACATAGAACGATATGTTGAAGGAGATTATTATGACGGATAAAACGTTTAAAAAAAATCAATCTGTAGAAAAAGTTTTAGACATCATTGAAATAATGGCAAAACATGGAGAGCCTATTAGATTGAATGACTTATCAGAAAAGCTTGGTATGGCAGCAGCTACTGTCTACAGATTCTTGAATACGTTGCTAAATAAAGAGTATGTAAGAAAAGATGAGGAAAGTTCTAAATATTATTTGACATTAAAATTGAAGTATATGACAGACTTAATACATGAACAATTTAATATCAGCAAAATAGTGTATCCTTATTTAAAATCCTTAGCCGGCAAAACAGGAGAAACTTCAAGTTTAGTTATAATGGAGAATAATATGGCAGTTTATTTAGATAAATGTGAAGGTTCGGATAAAATGGTAAAGAGCTTTCAGCGAATAGGTTATAGGGCACCATTATATTGTACCGGGGTAGGAAAAGTTTTCTTATCGGAATTACCAAATCATGAAGTAGAAAGAATATTGGATGAAGAAGGACCTTTAGAAAAATTAACTGAGAATACAATAACCGATATTAATGAATTAAAGAAAGAATTAGAAAGAATAGGAGAGCAAGGCTATTCATACGATAATGAAGAATGTGAAATAGGTGCAAGATGTATAGCAGCACCAATTAGAGATTTTTCATGCAAAGTGGTTGCTGCTATCAGCGTATCAGGTCCGAGCATCAGAATGACAGAAGATACTTTAGAAAGTATAAAAAAAGAATTGTTAGGAGCCAGTTTTGAAATATCTAAGATATTAGGATTTTATAAAGAATAGATAAGCAATCTTACAAGGGACAGATGCCTAAAATAGGCATTATGTCCCTTTTTGAGTTGTGCTTAATCTATATTATTCAAAATATTCATTAAGTTGAGCTTGATTTTTTAAATAAGTGATGATAAACTTAATATAGTGGAATTGGATTTTACATAGTGAAATTTAATAGGAGTTGGTAGAATGGTCAAAGGCCTAGTTTCAGACATACAAAGATTTTCTATCCACGATGGGCCAGGAATTAGAACCATAGTATTTTTAAAAGGATGTCCACTTCAATGCATATGGTGCAGTAACCCTGAAACTCAAAGATATACTAAAGAAGTGATGTATTCAAAAGAGTTATGTTTACAATGTCAACGGTGTGTGGATAGTTGCAGCCAAAACGCAATAAGAGAAAATGAGTCTTCCTCAAAGCGGATTGATAGAACTTTGTGTTTGGGTTGCGGAGAATGTGTAGAAGTCTGCCCGAGTAAAGCTTTGCTTTTAAAGGGCAGGTGGATGACAGTATCGGAGGTAGTGGATGAAGTCATAAAAGATATACCGTTTTATCAATCCTCTGGAGGCGGCATTACGGTTTCTGGAGGAGAGCCATTTTTTCAACCGGAATTTCTCCGAGATTTAGTAAAAAAATGTAAAGATAACAATTTACATACTGCAATCGAAACGACAGGTTTTTGCCGGTGGGAAGAAATTAGAAAATCCATAGATTATATAGATTTATTTCTTTTTGATATCAAAATTATAGATATAAACAAGCATTTACAGGCGACAGCTTGTCCAAATGATATAATCATTGATAATTTAAAAAGAATTGTTGAGCTAAAAAAGAACATCATAATAAGAGTTCCTTTAATTCCAAAATATACTGCAACTGAGAGCAACTTAAATGACATAGGAAGGCTGGCTCAAAAACTTGGAATAAAACAAATACATATATTACCTTATCATAGGTTTGGAGAAAGCAAATATGAAAAAATCAATAGAGAATATTCTTTAAAAGGATGGGATGAATTAAAAAGTAATGAAATTGATGCTTCAAAAGAACTGCTTGAGAGATTTGATATAGAGGTTAATATTGGCGGAAGTTAAACCCGTATGCTGAGAAGACAATAATCTTTATGAAACTGATATCTTAAGAAAGGAGAGGCGCTATGAGACTGGATTCCGTAAAACATTCACAAGATTTAAAAAATTTTACACCTCCTACCGATAGGGTCATGAGACTAAAAGAAAAAGTTCTCAATTCTATACCGGAATTGTGTATCGAGAGAGGAAGAATCGTTACAGAGTGCGATAAGAAATATGCTGCTTTACCGCCGGCGTTAAAGAGAGCTAAAACTTTGGCAGATATTCTTGAACATATGTCTATATTCATTGAGAAAGATGAGCTGATTGTAGGCAATCAGGCTAGAGCAATGAGAGCTGCTCCGATTTTTCCAGAATACTCTGTTAACTGGCTTGAAGAAGAATTAGATGATTTTGAATCTAGGTCATTTGACACTTTCAAGGTACATCAAAATGAGAAAAAAGAGTTTAAAGAAATTTTTGAATATTGGAAAGGCAGAACGCATGAAGACGCTCTAAAAGAACTTATTCCTGAGAAATATTGGCAAGCAGAAAACATAGGCGTTCTAATGGGAATACATATTCGTATAGGTGGGCATGGGCATATATCTGCTTCCCACGAAAAGGTGTTAAAAAGAGGTTTACTGGACATTGCAAAAGAGGCAGAACGAAGAGCCGCACAACTTGATCTTACTTCGGCAGATGACGTTAATAAGTTACCTTTTTTAAAAGCTGTAAGCATCGTATGTCATGCCGTTATAAAATTCGCCGGCAGATATGCAGATTTGGCTTTTGAAATGGTAAAGGATGAAACAGACTCTGTTAGAAAAAAAGAATTAGAAACAATATGTGAGGTATGCAGAAGAGTACCGGCTTTACCTCCGAGAAGCTTTTATGAAGCAGTACAAACCTCTTGGTTGATACAATTGGTGCTTCAGATAGAAAGCAATGGTCATTCGGTTTCTATGGGGAGGTTGGATCAAAACCTGTGTTCTTTTTACAGAGCAGATATAGAAAAAGGGCGAATCCATGCAAGAGAAGCCCAAGAACTTGTTGCTTGCTTTTTTATAAAACTAAAAACAATTAATAAAGTCAGGGCTTGGGATCATGCAAAATATGCAACAGGATATCCCATGTATCAAAACATAACCATTGGTGGACAGTCTCCTGATGGAAAAGATGCAGTCAATGAAGTCACGTATTTATGCATAAATGCTATGGAAAATGTCCGATTTCCTGAGCCGAATCTGATTGCAAGATATTGGAGTGGCGCATCCGATGAGTATTTAAAAAAATGTGTAGATAGTATTAGCTTAGGGTTTGGTATGCCTGCTATGATTAATGATGAAGTCGTCATTCCATCATTATTGAGTCGTGGTGTAAAACGCCATGATGCCTACAATTATGGAGCTGTAGGATGTATTGAAGTATCGGTTCCGGGTAAATGGGGTTATAGATGTTACGGTATGACATTCACAAGTTTTATAAGACTTTTTGAATTGACCCTTAGAGGTGGTGTGGATCATAGATTTAAAAATACCTTTTTAGAACCGGGTAAGAGCTTGCCGGAGTGTGAAACCTTTGACGAATTAATGGCAGAATGGCAACGAGAGAATGAAGTCTATGCAAGACTGGCAGTGGAACATGACATAATCGTAGATGAATGTAAGAAGCAGCTGCCGGAAATCTTTATGTCTACTCTAGTTGATAATTGCTTAGAGAGAGGCAAGTCAATTCTTGATGGAGGCGCTGTATATGACATGAATAGCGGTGTTCAGATAGGGTTAGCAAACGTAGCAAATTCTTTAGCAGTTCTTAAAAAGTTGGTTTTTGAAGAAAAGAAATTTTCCGGAGAAGAAATATTAAAGATATTGGATGAAAACTATGAAGGTGAAAATGGCGAAGTGACCAGACAGCTGTTTGAAAATACGGTTCCTAAATATGGTAATGACGATGATTATGTGGACAATATTGCAGTAAGCGCATATGAATCCTTTATGGATATTATTGAGAGCTATAAAAATGCCAGGTATAATAAAGGACCCATTGGGTGCGCGTATTATCCAAGTACGGTAACCGTGTCTTCAAATGTTCCGGCGGGACAATCTGTTGGTGCTACACCTGATGGCAGAAAAGCAGGAGAACCTGTTGCAGAAGGTGCATCGCCACATTCGGGAACAGATTTGAAGGGCCCCACAGCAGTGATGAAATCAGTCACTAAAATTCCAACTATTAGAATGACAGGAGGGCAGCTTCTGAATATTAAGTTCTCTTCTAATCTACTAACCGTTGAGAATGAAAAATGGAAGCTGGTACATTTATTAAGAGGATTTTCTACCCTAAAAGGATGGCATGTGCAGTTTAATACCCTTTCCAGTAAAGTTTTAAAAGATGCACAACTCAATCCCCAAAATTATAGAAATCTAATGGTTAGAGTTGCAGGTTATTGTGCGTTATTTACTGACTTAGACATAGACGTGCAGAATGAAATCATAAAAAGGACCGAGCACAATAATGTATAGTCGTTATTGCTTATCGCAAAGTCATTAAAGATTGGGCGGGAAAACAATTATCATAAGGCAATATGTTCTAAATTTCTAATTTAGACATTTGCATATAAAATTAAAGTTAAGAGGAGGATATTATTAATGAAAAAAAGATTGTCACTAATTCTTGTAGTAATGCTTATTTTCACAGCACTGTCTGGTTGTACACCGGCGGACACTGGATCTGGTGAGGAAAATCCTGAAGAAGCGGCTGAATCTGGTGGTTCTCCCACACCAGAGAATCCATTGGTTATAAAGTTGAGCCATGTATTTTCAACACCAACACCAATGCATACGTCTATACAAACAGCTGCAGATAACATCAGAGAAAAAACCAATGGTGCTATTGATATTCAAGTGTTCGCCGGTGGTACTCTCCCCTATGGCGTAGACGGAGTAGAGCAATGTGTTAGAGGCGCTAACTTTATTAACGTCTACGACCCAAGTGTTTTAGCGGATTGGGTACCTGATTTTATGGCTATTGGAGGGCCGTTCCTAGTTTCAACTAGAGAAGAATTCAAAGCACTTTGTGAGTCAGATTTAGTTAAAGAACTTGAAAAACAAGCAGAAGAACAAGGCATCAAAGTATTAGCACTTCCATTTAATTTTGGATTCAGACAAATAGCATCCGGCAAGATAAAAGTAGAAAGTCTTGACGATTTAAAGAATATTAAGATGAGAATTCCTTCTTCTCAACTTTGGGTTAAGACATTTGAAGCATTAGGATGCAATACAATCGTAACGCCTTCTTCAGAAGTGTATAATGCGATACAAACAGGTGTTGCTGATGCAAATGAGTCATCTATTTCCGATTTAGCAAATATGCAAATGCAAGAGGTATTAAAATACATCACCATTACAAATCATTTTATAGGGACTTCTTCCGCAGTGATGTCAAATGATGTATTCAATTCTTTAACACCTGAACAACAAGAGCTTATGATTGAAGAGTTTAAAGCTGCTGCAGATGTGTGCTCTGAAGAATTTGCTCAAGATGATATTGAAGCCATAGACGTTATGAAGGAAGCAGGAGTAGAAATCGTTGAAGGTATTGATTTAACACCTTTTAAAGAAGCAACAAAAGTCGTTTATTCACAAGAAACTTTCCCAGATTTATCACCTGACATATATGAAAGAATTCAAACAGAGCTGGAAAAAATTCGTGGAAATTAAATGCAACAAGTAGGATTTAGGTAAGGCTAATAAACTGGGAGATGTAATATGTTATAATTATTACATCTCTCGGTTTCTAAAGGAGGAAATGTATATGAAGAAGCTAAAGAATTTAGATCTATACTTAGGTGCATTATTTTTTGTAGCGATGGTACTACTCATTATTGCAAATGTTATACTCAGATACATTTTTAGGATGGGAATAAGTTGGGCTGAAGAGCTGACCTTAATCCTTTTTGCATGGTCTACCTATTTAGGCATTGTTGCGGCAGTTCGGTATGACCAACACGTTAAGATGGATATTATATTTAAGATGTTTCCGAAAATTGTACAAAAGACCATTGATTTAATGACAGAAATAGCAGTGATTGCTTTGGGAGGATATATTTCTTATCTAAGTATCATCTTATGTCAAAATGCCGGTAGCAAAAGAACATTGGTAATGCGGTTGCCTGCTAATATAGTCAATGCATGCTTAATTGTTTCATTTGTTCTTATTACCATTTGGTCACTTATTCGAGTTGTTCAAAAAGTAAGAGGTACCTTTGTACAAGAAGTTTTTACCAATGATATTTCAGAAGATTTAAGCGAGTACGAGTAAGGAATAAAGGAGGCAATAATGATGGAGGTTACTTTTTTAAGTTACGTACCAATGATAGGGGTCTTTGTACTGTTTATGCTGAGAGTTCCGGCAGGATTTGCATTAATTGGGACATCCATGCTTTATTTTACTTTTATGAATCATACCATGCCGGTGGATTTGACACTTCAAAATCTTGTAAGCGGCGTACAAGACTTTGGTTTACTCGCAATTCCTTTATTCATAATGGCTGGCGTAGCTATGAATTATTCGGGAATTAGTTCCAGACTTATGTCTTTTTCAGAATTACTGGTTGGGCATATGGCAGGGGGATTAGGCCAAGTTAATGTCGTATTAAGTACGCTTATGGGTGGTGTATCCGGTTCTGGTAATGCAGATACTGCTATGCAGTGCAAGATTTTAGTGCCGCAAATGGTAAAGCGAGGGTATAGCACTGAAACCGCGGCGGCCATAACGGCCACTTCTTCCATTATACCGGCTGTAATACCACCGGGAATTGTATTAATTATCTATGCTATGGCAGCAAGGGTTTCTATAGGAAAATTGTTTTTGGCTGGGTATATTCCGGGAATATTAATGTGTATTGCATTGATGATTACGGTATCCATTGTGGCGAAAAAGAACGGATATGCAGCAACCAGAGAACGCAAAGCATCTTTTACAGAGGTAAGAAAAGGGGCTCTAAGTGCTGTTTTAGCACTATTCATGCCATTTGGCCTATTGCTGGGTTTGAGATTTGGTATGTTTACTGCAACCGAAGGCGGTGCTATGGCTGTTGCATATTGTTTAATAATAGGGGGATTTGTATACAAAGAGTTAAAACCAAAACATTTATGGCCTATAGTTAGAGAAACTTTTTTTTCATCTGCAGCCATTATGATTATAATTATTGGCGCCAAGCTGTTTGGTTACTATCTTTCATTTGAAAGAATACCTGCTAGTATTTCCGATATCATTCTTGGATTTGCAACCAATAAATATCTGTTCTTATTATTTATAAATGTAGCTTTGTTATTTGTAGGCATGTTTATGGAAGTCAGCCCGTGCATGTTTATTTTTGTTCCGTTATTAATTGGTCCATTAAATGCATTGGGCATAGATTTAGTTCATTTTGGTATTATTATGACCATTAATTTGATGATTGGCGGTATAACACCTCCATTTGGTTCTATGATGTTTATTGCTTCATCCATAACCAAGACACCGATGGAGAAGTTTATTAAAGCCAATATACCGTTCTTAATTACGGTTATTATTGTTCTGTTTTTAGTGACTTATATCGAACCGATAGCTATGTTTTTACCCAGATTACTTTTTTAGCTGATTTTCTAAAAGATTTTCTTGTGTTAGATAATATTGCAAATAAAAACAAATCATTTATCATAATGTAAATGTGGCTGGGAGATGATTGAATGAAGACCATTAATGAAGCACCTCGTGTTACTCCGGTTATTGCCGAGACAGATGTTTTGGTAGTAGGGGGAGGGCCTGCCGGAATAGGGGCAGCACTTGCATGTGCCAGGCAAGGGGTGCAGACTTTATTGCTGGAACGATATGGCTGTCTTGGTGGCATGATTACACACGTAGGGGTTGAATCTATTGCCTGGTATAGACATCCCGGAGTCATTGAATCCGGCGGAATACTATTAGAAATGGAAAAAACCGCATATGAAATGGGGGCAGGTACAAAAGAGTGCCAATCCGACAGTATGGCAATCAATGCACAGATGTACAAGTACGTTGCAGATAAAATGATGGAAGAATCAGGTGTTTCGGTAATCCTTCATTGCTATGCGGTGGATACCATTATTGAAAACAATATCATAAAAGGTGTTATAACCGAAAGCAAATCCGGAAGAGGCGCAATACTTGCCAAAAGAGTCATTGACTGTACCGGGGATGCAGATATTGCGGCATTATCACATGTGCCTTTTCATAAAGCGGATAAAAGTCAACTAATGGCAATGACCCAAATGTTTAATTGCAGAGGCGTGGATTGTGAAAAGTTCACAAGTTATTATTTAAATACATTAAAACCAACCTACAAGGATTGGAGTGGAGATTGCTGGACGCAAGACACTACTGGAAAAGAAGACAGCATGTTTAGTCCTTATTTTGAGAAGCCTTTTGTTGAAGCCATTAAAGATGGCTTTATCGACCATCAAGACCAAGATACGACTATTGGAGGTACTTGGAGCACCCTATCCCCTGAAGATGAAGTGCTTCAATTAAATCTGGTGTTCATGCGTAATTTAGACTGTACAAATGTCTTTGACCTTACAGAAGCAGAGATTAAAGGAAGACAACATTGTATCAATGCCATAAAGATATTAAATGACCGTGTCCCAGGATTTGAAAAGGCTCGATTAAGAGATTTTGGGATGACCATAGGTGTTAGAGAATCAAGAATGATAGATGGTGAGTATTTACTATCAAAAGAGGATGTTTTTAATGAAGCTCGTTTTGAAGATTCAGTGGCTATTTTTCCAGAGTTTATTGACGGCAGAGGCTACTTAATACTACCTTTGACCGGTAGATACTACCATATTCCATATAGAGCATTAAAGCCTAAAAAAATTGACAATTTATTGGTTGCAGGCCGATGTATTTCCGGTGAACCCATTGCACAGACGTCATTTCGAAATATATCATGCTGTGTTACCACAGGTCAAGCGGCTGGTACAGCTGCGGCTGTTTCATTAAAACAGGGTACTACAACCATGAATGTAGATGTCAAATTGATTCAAAATTCATTAGAAGAACAGGGCGTTAGAATATTCTAATAATAACAATTGAAAATGAGTATTAGAGGTGAAATATGAGAAGGCTAGAAGTAGACGTAATGGTAATAGGAGCCGGTACTGCCGGTTTTGGTGCGGCAATTGCAGCAGGAAGAAAGGGTTTAAATACCTGTTTAATAGAAAGAAGTTATATAATAGGCGGCGTTTTAGCCACAGCACCGGGTATGCCTTTTGGCGGCGGCTACCCTCTTAATAAAACCATTGGTGGTATATATGAAGAGTTGATGCAGTCTCTTTATACATTGGAGCCACCGGCGGCGGCTATAAGAGAATGTGCATTGACTGAATTTGGGCCTGAAGTTTATTACGATGAAGCAGAGCTTTATTATAGGATGCATAAAATGCTTGATGAGGCCAATGTTAACTTACTAATGGATACCAGGGCAATTGAGGTTAAAAAAGATGGCAATAACATAACCTCGGCCATTTGTATAGAAGGTTTGGAATATCTTGAAATTGTTGCTAAGACATATATCGATTGTTCAGGTGACGGCACATTCAGCATTATGGCCGGTGTACCCTATCAAAAGGGTGATGATGATGGAAAAATGATGGCGCCTTCCATGATATTTACTATGAATAATGTGGATAGAGAAAAGGCATTTGCAAGTGGCGAGGGACCACATTATATTGAATTTACTCTTAAAGGTGCAAAAGAGGGTAAAATTCCTAATGATATGTATGGCATGTATTTAATGAAAGCCCTTCGTGATGATGCTGTTTTTTTCAATACAATCACTATTCCAGGAGTAGATGGCAGTCATCCAAAGGAAGTGACAAAAGGTGCTGCACATGCCAGAAAAAGATGCCTAGAAGTTGCAAAATACGTAAAAGAAGCGTTGCCGGGTTTTGAAAATGCATTTATGAGCGGACTTTCTCCAACACTTTCCATTAGAGAAACCAACAGACTTATTGGGATGCATATTCTAACAAAGGAAGAGCTTTTAAATGCCACAAAGTTTGATGATGGTATAGTTTGTTGTGATAATCCCTTTGATGATGTTGGGAGAGGTGGAGCAAAGAGTACCCATGATAGAATTGGGAAGTATGGCCGGTATTATAGAATACCATTTAGCGCGCTGATCCCAAAAGAGGTGGGAAATTTGATGTTTGCCGGTAGAAATTTATCAGCCGATCCAATGGCTTTTGCCAGTGTTAGAGGTATGCCAACTTGTATGGCAATGGGTCAAGCCTGTGGTACTGCGGCATATTATTCAATCAATAAGGATATCAAGGTACAAGATATTAATACAGATGAGCTGATTTCTGATTTGCAATTACAAGGAGTAGCCGGTCTCGGCGAGGAAACACTTTAATTTTTCATTATTTTAACATTATTTGTCTTTTTTCATATAATATTGTAGAAACGATGAAAGGGGGCAAATTATGGACTGTTACTATGAAAAAATACTCACTTGTGACTGCTGTGCCGAAGGATTAAGAAAAGTAATATGTGAGAATTTCTGTCCAGGAGATTATATCGGTTTAACTTTTATAGAACAAGGAACAGCTTCAATTGCCATTGGAATATTTAAAAGTGTAAGAAGCGGAGTAGTAGAGGTTGATGACCTTCTTGTGGAAGGTACTACCAGTTATGTATCATTATGTGATATCAATAGCGTGGAAAAAAACATTACACCACCGACTGGAGCAAAAAATAACTCAGTAAAAGTGTCACTGGAAGAATCGGTGCCACTCAGTGATTCTGCTTCATTAACTGAATAGAAAATAGTATATTAATATAACTTGCCTCCCATATCGTATATGTGTTATAGGAGGCATTTGTTTATTAAGAAGAATATATAATTTCACCAAATTATATTAATTCATGATAAAAAATAACAAATTTCTCATAAATGAATAATATGTATTAGCTTAATAACTTTAAACTTTAGTGTATAGTTAGGTGGTTAATACAAATGCAAACAGTTGTTTTGCCAATTACTTCGGATACCTATGTTTCAAGCTCTGCACCTGATCAGAATTTTTCTGAAGAGGGCTATTTGTTTAAGGGGTTTGAAACATGGTCAAATAGCCAATTTACCAATTTCGTGAAATTTGATACTTCTAAAATACCTTCAGGAAGTCTTATAAACAGTGCAATCATAAAGGCGTATGTAACAAGAAAAGATTCAACAATGGATTCAACGATCACCGTTAATACAATTCTATCCGAGTTTGATGCCGGTACGGTAACGTATAATACGATGCCGGCAATTCAACCTACGGAAGAATACTATGATGTGACGAGCTCAGAAGTTGGGTCATTTATCTATATAGATATAACCAACACCATACAAAAGTTTGTAAATGCTAGTGAGGAAAACTACGGTATTGCCTTAACCGGTGAAAAAACCATTCTTTCAACTTTAGTTTTTGGAAGCACAGAAGAGGTGCCTCAGCATATGCCGGAAATAATGGTATGTTATGATGATGTAGGCCCCCAGCCATGTGAGAAGAATTCTTTGCTGGCAACCTTTTCTTCCACCAGCTGCAAGTCTTTTTCCAGTGGAAGCAATTTGATTTTAGATGCACTAAATCCTACCGGAACGAATTGTGATGACATTTCTTATAACACTGAGACCGGTGAATTTACAATTAATACTACCGGGCAGTACTTGTTAAGTTGGTCGTTTAATCTTGCCTATATACAAGATGATCCACATTCAGGTTGTTTGGTCTCATTTTTTAAGCGATTAATGAAAAAATTATTTCATTTGACTTGTACGCCAAATGATCATATTCCAAATTTTATTATTTCATTATTGAAAAACGGAACTAAAATCACCCTTTCAGGTGTAACCAATAATGTGAAAAATGCAGTTGTTAATGGAAGTATCGCCATCCATGCAAGTGATGGAGATGTTTTTACTTTTGTCAACCATTCTATGATTCCTCTGTCAACAGGTATTGCAGTTAATATTGTTCCATCAACTACGTACTTGGAGGATGTATTTGAGGGTATCGGTGCATGGGTAAATGTAGTAAGATTATCTTAAAAAATTATAAAAAGAAGTAATTGAATTTAAAAGAGGTATAGATCTATTTCGTAATAGTGCCTATACCCTTTTATTTTAATGACATTAAAAGTTATATAATCTTAATCATTTACAAAGCTATTTTAAACAAATGCGTTCAATGGGATAATGGTTAAACCTACACAAACAATGTAGATAATAAAACAAACATATACGGCTCCCATGAAAAATGTATCGCTTCTTTTTGCACCATTTTTTTTAAGAAGAATGAATGCTGTTGTCAGCATAGAAAGAATAAGGAAAACAAATATGATTAGGTTTTCACTTAAATTAACAGGGATACTTTTTCCGGCTATTAGCATAGGTACACCTAAACAAATACATATATCGAATATATTAGAACCTACTGCATTGGATACGGCACCATCGGCATCCCCAAGCTTTGCAGATTTAATCGATAAAAGTGTGTCCGGAATTGAAGTACAAGCAGCCAGTATGACAACAGAAACAATAAATGTAGGTATCTTAAGGGTTTCAGAAACAACGATGGCAGATTGAACGATGGCATCGGTGCTTACCCATATGATGGTCATAGTGACAATAACAATAGAGAATATTTTCTTGTAGCTCATGTCAATAAATTCAGATTCTTCGCCTTCTTCTTCAAGTTCCTGTTGAAGCTCAGCTTTTATTCCAATTTCTTCACCAAGCGTCATATTATCACTATATTTTTTTGACTGTACGGACAAAGTAATGATGTACACAATATAGATGCCAATGAGTATGATACCTGATATAAAGGTAAATTGACCCGTATACGCCATAAATATCAACGCAAGTATACTTATAGAATAGAAAAACATATCTCTATAAATACTTGCTTTGTCTGCCTTTAGCACCTGAGATCCTCTATAGACAAAGATACTTAGCATAGGAATTAACAAGATATTAAAAATGCCTGATCCCGCAATGGTTGGAAGGCCAATATCCGTAAATTGCTTATAAACGATAACTGCTACCATAGCCGTTGAAAACTCAGGAAAGGATGAGCTAACAGCATCAAAAGTAGCGCCTCTAACAGAATTAGGTATTTTTAATTTTATTCCTAAAACATGAAGGGCATCTCCTAATTGATCAGCAGCTTTACTAATTACAACTGCCATAATAAACAGCATGGCAATGGCTACAACAATATGATTAATCCAATGAAACATTATAATCCCTCCTTGAATATTATATTACAACAATTGTCCAAAAGTTTATATTAAAATTTGGTTAAAATTGTTGGACTCAAATACATTTCTATAAATTAATGTTATAATAAAGCTAATGCTTAAAATAAAAAAAGCAAACACTTATCAATTGTATAATATTTTGAGTTTTTTCTCAATAATAAATTATAATGAATATATGGTAAGTCAATAATAAGTTTAAACTCAGATTATTCATGGAAACTACTAAAGTAGATTTTTTGTAGTTTATCGTGAATAATGTGGGTTAGGGTTAATACAAAATCTAAAATAAGTATTAATCTTAGTATGATTAAATAGAATGGAGGATATTCAAAATGGCAATTAGTTTACAAAAAGGACAAAAAGTTGATTTGACAAAATCTAACCCTGGGTTGAGTAAAGTCGTAGTAGGACTGGGATGGGATGTGAACAAATATGACGGAGGAGCTGATTTTGATTTAGATGCTGCAGTTTTTATTTTAGGTGAAAATGGTAAAGTATCCAGTGACAAAGATTTTATCTTCTATAATAACTTACAAGGTGCAGATGGTTCAATCGTACATCAAGGCGATAACCTAACCGGTGAAGGTGATGGAGATGATGAACAAGTCAAAGTGGATTTAAATAAGGTACCTGCTAATGTACATAAAATCGACTTTACAGTGACCATCCATGAAGGAGAAGAAAGAAAGCAAAATTTTGGTCAGGTTTCAAATGCTTTCATAAGAATCTTTAGAGAAGATACAGGAGAAGAGCTTATAAGATATGATTTAAGTGAAGATTTCAGCGTGGAAACAGCTATTGTTGTTGCTGAACTATATCGAAATGGTAACGAATGGAAATTTAATGCAATAGGCAGTGGATTCCAAGGAGGACTTGGTGCACTTTGCCAAAACTTTGGCATTAATGTGGGTTAATATTAAGAATAAATAAAGTAGGTGGAAATTTGAAATACGATATACTCTATCAAGGTGCATTTCCTATTATTGAAGTCAACCTTAATAAAGGGGAAATGGTTAAAGCAGAATCAGGTGCTATGGTTAGTATGGCCAACACGATAGACGTAGAAGGAAAACTGGAAGGCGGCGTTTTAAAAGGATTTACGAGAATGCTGGCCGGAGAGAAATTTTTCTTCCAAACCCTGGTGGCTAACAGAGGAAATGGAAAAGTGTTATTAGCACCTTCTATACCGGGCAGTATTATTGATGTTGAGCTGGATGGTTCATTTGGTTTGAATATACAAAAGGATGGATTCTTAGCATCCACTGAAAATATTGAAATCAATACGCAAGTTCAAAATTTAGCACAAGGAATATTTTCAGGCGAAGGATTTTTTATTCTAGGTGTTCGTGGAAGAGGAACTGTATTTGTAAATGCCTATGGTTCGATACATCCTATTAATCTAGAAAACGGAGAAGAAGTGACCATTGATAATAACCACCTTGTTGCTTGGCCTGATTATATGCATTATACCATAGATAAAGCATCTAAAGGCTGGGTATCCAGTTTTACATCCGGAGAAGGCTTAGTATGTAAATTCCGTGGGCCGGGGACTGTATTGGTACAAACAAGGAATCCACAAGGATTTGGAAGCTGGGTCAGACAATTTATTCCACAAAGTAAGTAAACGATTAGGAGGTTATAATAATGGCGATTAATTTGCAAAAAGGACAAAGAGTCGATTTAACAAAAGGTAATAAAGGTCTATCAAGAATAGTAGTTGGGCTGGGATGGGATCCTGTCCAAAAATCAGGCGGCGGTTTACTGGGTGGCTTATTTAAAGGCCCCAGTGCAGAAATAGATTGTGATGCTTCGGTCTTAATGTTAGGTGCCAACGATAAATTTAGAAAAAAAGAGGATTTAATATATTATGGCAATTTAAGAAGTCCAAATGGAAGCGTTGTGCATACAGGAGATAATATAACAGGGGAAGGGGAAGGCGATGACGAACAAATCATCATTGAATTAAATCTCATTCCTGCTGATGTCCAAAAATTAGTATTTGTTGTTAACATTTATGACTGTGTAAGAAGAAAACAAGATTTCGGACTGATTGAGAATGCATTTATAAGAGCGGTCAATGGCGGAAGCAATGAAGAATTAATTCGATATAATCTTTCAGATAACTATGCGGGTAAGACCACATTAGTTGCGGGAGAAATATATAGAAGTAATGATGAGTGGAAGTTTGCAGCTATTGGTGAAGGAACTCACGATGCTTCACTGAGTGAAATCGTAAATAGATATAGATAGGAGGAGAGGACACTGGCAATTAATTTAACCAAAGGACAACGAATTGATTTAACGAAAACAAACCCTGGATTAAAAAAAGCCATCATTGGTCTTGGCTGGGATATTAATCAATACGATGCCGGATCTGATTTTGATTTGGATGCATCGGCATTTTTAACAGATGCGGGCAATAAGGTCATCAATGATAAAGATTTTGTCTTTTACAATAACCTGCAAGGGGGTAACGGCGGCGTTATCCATACGGGCGATAATCGTACCGGAGAAGGAGAAGGTGATGACGAACAAATCATCATTGAATTTGATAAGATGCCTCAAAGCATAGAGAAAGTATCCATTGCGGTTACCATTCATGATGCAGAAAATAGAAAACAAAACTTTGGACAAGTGGCCAACTCTTTTGTTCGAGTAGTAGATGAAGCCACTAACCAAGAATTGATTCGATATGATCTAGGGGAAGATTTTAGTGTGGAGACTGCTATAGTCGTTTGCGAGATATACAGACATGATAGTGAGTGGAAATTCAAAGCAGTTGGAAGTGGCTTTCAAGGCGGATTAGCAGCTTTATGTAGGAATTTTGGTTTAGACGTAGGTTAAATATGCAATATTTTAACTACCTCACTGAATCTGAAAAAGACAGTATCTTTTATGTTCAGCCTACAAAATTCATAAAAAATGATAGCGTAGAAATACTTTCCAATGGAATAGGGGCAGCGCTTTATATGCCTGCCACTAAGGAAAGTATTTTTTACGATATTGCTAATAATAAATACCCCAGCTTAATCACAGCCATATTATGCCTTGAAGATGCCATTGGAGACGATGAAATAGTAAAAGCAGAAGAGCAATTGATCTGGCATATCAATCATTTATATCGTCACATAAAAGAAGAAAAAGTCAACACGGATGATATTCCAATGCTATTTGTAAGAGTTAGAAATTGCAATCAATTTATTAGAATCTGTAATGTTTTAAAGGAAAAGTTAGAAATCTTAACTGGGTTTGTATTTCCGAAACTGACCACACAAAATGGAAATGATTATTTTCAATCCCTTAGAAAAATAAATCATATGTATCATCTTAACCTTTATGCAATGCCCATACTTGAGTCATCTGATATAATGTATAAAGAAACGCGATTTGAAACTTTATTGAGCATCAGCAAGTTATTTAATCAATATAAGGACTTAATTATTAATGTGCGCATTGGTGCAACGGATTTTTCAAGCCTTTATGGCATCAGAAGAAGTCCGGATATGACCATTTATGATATTGGCGTCATAAAAGACTGCATCATAGATATTTTAAATATGTTCTCAAGAGCAGAAAACAGCTTTATAGTCAGTGGACCTGTTTGGGAATATATTACCCATATTGACAAGCTTCAAAAAGAAGTATTGTATGATAAAGCCAATGGCATCGTTGGTAAGACCATTATTCATCCTGATCATATTATTCCGGTACAAGCTATGTATGTGGTCAATAAAGAGGAATATAATGATGCTTTAAGTATCTTAAATAATAACAACGGTAAAGTCGGTGTTATAAAGAGCGAATATAACAATAAAATGAATGAAATAAAGCCTCATGCGAATTGGGCAAAGAAAATACTCATTCAGGCAAAAATATATGGAGTGTATAATGAAAATGAAAACTACAGAAGCTTGCTTAGAATATGACATTTTAGATGACTTAAAAGTCATTATCGATATTCATAGGAATTCCTATGAATTTCCTACCCATTCGCTGTTTTCTATGGCAGCGAGAAAAAATAAAAAAAGAGGTTTTCTGTTTGTCAGCAAGGTACTAGGAAAGCACATTCCTGTCAATCCCTATACATCACTGTTATCTGGATATTTGCTTTCAAATGAATACCTAAAAAAAGTCTATCAAAAGGATTTAGGTTTTGGTGATGATATTGCCAATGCCATCATTACTCAAAAAAATCAGAAACAAATATATGATCAAATCCATGCAAAAAAGATCAAAGTGGAGAAAACTATTTTTATTGGTTTTGCTGAAACAGCTACGTCTTTAGGGCATAGTGTTTTTGACATGTTTGATAACGCTACGTATATTCACACCACCAGAGATAATATTAAAAACAAAAAGTCAGCGATTCAATTTGAAGAAGAACATTCTCATGCCACAACTCACAAGTTATATGTAGGGGACCATGTCTTGGATAATCAGGCACCTATTGTTTTTGTCGATGATGAAATGACTACAGGCAAAACAACACTTAATATCATTAGAGAAATCCAGAGAAAGTTTCCGAGAAAACAATACGCCATCTTATCATTGCTGGATTGGAGATCCAAAGAAGACATACAGAGGTTTGAAGCGTTTGAGAAAGAATTGAATATTGAAATTAATACGGTTTCTTTGCTTTCAGGCAACATAAATGTCAATGGTCAACCCATCATCAACCGATTAGAACAGAATGAAAATCAAGAAGCCATAGAATCTAAATTAAGCATATATAATCTCTCTGAAAAGGTTCCATTTCCTAAATACAATTATGTATCAGAAGATGAAGGCGAAAATAATAGTCCTTATTTAGAATGGACAGGAAGATTTGGCATTAGCAGCAGCATTCATGATGAATTGGAGCATTATTGTAAAGACATAGGGTCGTTTTTGAATCAGAAGATTATGGGGAATAAGACATTAGTGCTAGGGGTAGAAGAATTCATGTACATTCCTATGAAGATTGCATCTTATATGGGAAAAGATGTCTTTTATCAATCGACTACTATCAGCCCTATTTTTCCTTGTGATAAAGAAGATTATGGTGTAAGGGGTGCACATTCGTTTAAGAGTTTTAAGAACAGCCGGATAACCAATTACTTTTATAACATCAATGGGCAGTACGATGATTTATTTATTATTATTGAAAGAGATGTTCATAGAACAAAACTTAAGCCAATGATTGATGTCCTTAGAAAACTGGGCATTAAAAATATTAACATCATCATCTTATCGGGTGATCAATTAAATTTGAATAAGCCAAAACACATGGGTAGTTATAATGAAAGTGATGTTTCATTTTTATTAAAAGATATTAGCTATGTTGAAATAGAAAAAGGAACAGATGAAAGAGAAAAAAATATTCAAAGTGGAAGACATTATTCTGAGATGCTTCCAATAGAGTACAAGCCTTCGAGTGAATATATGAAGCTGTTTCACCTGTCTTTAAAAAAATATTCTAAAAAAGTAGCCAAAGCAGTGGGGACGGTATCAGAAAAAATACTCATGAACAGAGGAAAAGATATCGTTTTGGTTTCATTAGCCAGGGCCGGAACCCCTGTTGGCATTTTAATCAAAAGATATATAAAGGGTGAGTACGATATTGACTTGCCCCATTATAGTATTTCCATTATAAGAGGTAAAGGAATCGATGAGAATGCGGTTCTATATATAGTGAACCAACATCCGGATTGTGAAATACAATTTATAGACGGATGGACAGGAAAAGGTGCAATAACTCGTGTATTAAATCAAGCATGTAATGACATTCAGGAAAAATATAGTATAATATTAAATGAGGATTTAGCAGTATTGGCTGATCCGGGATATTGTGTCAGTACGTTCGGTACCAGAGAAGATTTTTTGATTCCCAGCGCCTGCTTAAATTCTACTATTTCCGGCTTGGTAAGCCGTACGGTTTTAAGAGATGATTTAATAGGAGAAAAAGATTTTCATGGGGCTAAGTATTATAAAGAACTGAGCAATGAAGATTTGTCAAATTATTATTTAGAAGAAATTATAAAAGAGTACCCTCATATCGTGAAAGAAGCTAAAGCGTCAGCTCATGAAGATATCAAAAGCCAAGTAACCTGGGCAGGTATGAAGGATATTGAGCAGATACGGCAGGACTTTAAAATAGATGATGTTAATTTGATCAAACCGGGTATAGGAGAAACAACCAGAGTATTGCTGAGAAGAATACCTTGGAAAATACTCGTCAAGCGAACCAGTGATCATTTAGAGCATATACGGATACTTGCAAAAGAAAAAGACGTAGAAGTTATAGAATATCCGAATATGACCTATGAATGTTGTGGACTGATTAAACCCATGGGAGGCTAAAATGCTATTTGCCAGTGATCTAGATCGAACATTAATTTATTCCAGTGGTTTTATCCAAGATATTAAGGATAAAGAATCCATACAATTGATCGAGACCAAAGAAGATCAACCCATTTCATATATGACCAGGCAAGCTGTTGATCTGCTTAAAGAAATATCAAAATGTCTGTTGTTTATACCCACGACTACAAGGACCATTACTCAATATAAAAGAATTAAAATATTTCAAGAAGAAATAAAATCTAAATATGCAATTGTCAGCAATGGCGGCAATATATTGTATAATGGAAATGTGGATGAAGATTGGAAAAAAAGAATAAAAAGCTTATTTACAAATGAAAGCTATCAGCTTTCGGATGTACTCAACCAATTTAATGAAATAAAAGGTAATTGGGTATTAAGAAGCCATACCGCTGATGATATGTTTGGATATTTAATAGTAGATGAAGAGAAAATACCACATAATGAATTAAAAGGATTTAAAGATTGGGCCCATGACATAAATTGGAAAATATCTTTGCAAGGCAGGAAACTATACCTCATACCGGAATATATATGCAAAGGAAAAGCCGTTGAATATATAGCTGAACGTGAAAACAAAAGCACGATTTTAGCAGCCGGAGATTCATTGTTGGACTTACCTATGCTTGAAAAGGCCCATTATGCTATAACGCCTGTACATGGTGAGTTATATAAAAATGTGGATATACAGACAATAAAGCATATATCCGTTGCAGCAAATGAAGGCATATTGGCTGCTGAAGAAATACTAAAAGAAATATTATTTCAAATTAATAAGTAATAATGAATAATGAATAATTAATGTAGATTTTGTTTAACAAAATATTTTAATATCAATTTTTTCAAATGAAGATTTTCTCTGAAAATCATCCTGCATTATTAATTATTCATTGGTAATTATTAATTGTCTCTCAAGGGGTGGTGAAGATGTTTAATCTTTTCGGTATCAAAAAAGAAAATCAGGAAGAACAGGTAAAGAAAGAAGATAAAAGTCCAAAGAAAGTATTGGATAAAGCTGAAGAATCATTAAAAGAAGTAGAAAAACTAGCAATCAATATGAAAACGCAAAACATTTATATCAGCCTTATTTCCTTTATTGCTTATTATAACTTCATAATAGGTTACTATAATGAAAAAGTCGAAAGCCTCATTTCAGTCAATGAATTATTAGCATTGAAATATATAGAAATGATAAAAGAGATTTTGGATAACTTTGATGAGAGAAATGCAGATAAAAATCAAAAAGATCAATTGTCTTCAACCTTATTGACCATAAATGAAAAATTATTTAATATAATAAATGATATAAAAGAAAAAAAGGATATGAATTTAAATGTTGATTTAAAGACACTGGAAGATTT
>JANQMT010000049.1:0-45668 GCA_028279945.1 Clostridia bacterium | reverse complement strand
CCTTGTGTGATTTTTTCTCTTCTTTGGCGAAGCTCTTCTGTTTTGCTCATTTTCTAACCTCCTATTGTAATTTATACAAAGTCTGTATACTCTGATACTTAAATTCCATTGCAACCCATTATATCCCTTACAGTCTTTGTTAATATTACAACATAATTTTTCTTTTTTCAATGCTAATTACAATGTATACATTATTTTTTTAAAAAAAATTTTTCCAAATAACATATGGATATTTTATACATATATGAATGCTTAATTTATTTAACTTCTTTGACATATTTTAATTGTTTTGAAAGCTTTTTAATTTTAATTCAAATATCTCAAAAAAAACTTATGCTGGATCATATTTTAATTGATACTGATCTCTGGCCAAATCATAGATACATTTTCCAAGTGAATCAATGGCCACTACCACAGGAAAATCCTCTACAGTAATTTTTCTAATAGCTTCAGTCCCTAAATCTTCATAAGCCACATATTCTATTTGCTTAATAGCATTAGATATTAAAGCACCGGCGCCTCCTAATGCAGCAAAATATACTGCATTATTATCCTTTATACCTTGAATAACTTCCTTACTTCTTATGCCTTTGCCTATCATCCCTTTAAGTCCTGCTTCCAACAGCGGTACGGTCATCTTGTCCATCCTGCTGCTGGTAGTAGGACCAAAAGAGCCCGAAATATTACCGGGTCTGGGTGGTGTAGGCCCGGCATAATAAATGATTGCATTTTCTAACTCTATGGGCATTTTCTCACCTTTTATTAATGATTCCTTCATTCTTATATGTGCTGCGTCTCGTGCTGTATATAATGTTCCTGAAATCAATACCATATCTCCACATTCAAGGGTATTGATTTTATCATTGGTTAAAGGTGTTATTAACCGTTTTGGCTTCATCATGGCTTAAACTCCTCACTTATTAGGTATGTATACAAAATACAATATTAGATTAAGAAATATCTCTCAATTTTTATATACTGCTTATTCTATGTAATAATTATTATGTCATACTTGGGAATCAGGCAGTGTCGAGGACGAAATTAAACTGAAAAACTTTTACTAATCAAAGATTAGAAAGTTTCTGTATGAGACCTGCTACGTAATCGGAGATTACGGCTAGGGCTTCAAAATTTCTATCTCCTTGCATGAGACCTGCGACGTAATCAAAGATTACTGCTAGGGCTTCAAATGGTGCATTCTTTGTGTCTGGATACGTGGCAATTGATGTTAACGGTTACGGGGAGTGCTGCTATATGGGTTGGATGTGATTCTATATTGACTGCTAAAGCAGTTGTACGTCCTCCAAAGCCTTGTGGACCAATTCCTAATGCATTGATTCTTTCTAAAATTTCTTCTTCAAGTTCCTGAATATGTGCATTGGCATTTTTACTTTCTATTGATCGAAGCAAGGCTTTCTTAGCTAATAAAGCCGATTTCTCCATGGTCCCTCCCATTCCAACTCCAACTACAATAGGTGGACAAGGATTAGATCCGGCTTTTGATATGGTATCAACTACAAAATTTACTACACCTTCTCTTCCATCAGAAGGTGTCAGCATTTTCATTTGTCCCATATTCTCACTTCCAAAACCTTTTGCTGCTGCTTTAATAGTGACTTGATCTCCCGGTACCATTTCATAGTGAACAATAGCAGGTGTATTATCTTTTGTATTAACTCTTAACAAGGGATCGTTTACTACTGATTTTCTTAAATATCCTTCTTCATACGCTTCTTTTACACCCTCATTAATAGCTTCTCCTATATACATATCTTTAAGTATGACCTCTTGCCCTATTTCAATAAAAATAACTGCCATTCCTGTATCTTGACATATAGGAATTTTCTTTTCTTTTGATATTTCTAGATTTTGTATTAAATTTTCGAGAACTTCTTTACCAAGTGGTGAAATTTCATTCTCTTTTGCTGTTTTAAGAGCAGTTGAAACATCTGTTCCTAATTCGTAATTCATTTCTATAAACATGTCTTTAACCTTTTGTTTGATGAGTCGTGTACTAACTTCTCTCAAAAAATCACCCCCGAACTGAAAATAAATAATCCCCTTGAGAAGTTAAGCCTCAAGGGGAAATTTACTATTATGACTCTAATTCATCTTTATCGTCTTTGATATCTGTTTTTTTCTCTTCCACAATCAAGTTCTCATCTGAATCTTGTTCTTTTATTGGTTCCTTTTTTTCAACAATATTTATATCTTCGTCTTTGCTTAAATCGACTTGCTCACCTGAAAAAATTGCTTCAAAGTCTTCTGCATCCAGCGTTTCTACTTCAAGTAACTTATTGGCTACTTCATGTAGTTTATCTATATTATCCGTCAGTATTTTTTCAGCCTGTGCATAACCCTTTTCAACAATATCTTTAATCTCTTTATCAATTATGGATGCTAACTCTTCAGAATAATTTCTTTTTGTTGAAAAATCTTTACCTAAAAATATTTCATCTGAAGTACTATAATTAACAGGGCCAAGTTTTTCACTCATACCATATTTGGTAATCATTGCTCGTGCAATATCTGTAGCTCTTTCTAAATCATTACTTGCACCTGTACTAATCTCATTAAGCACTACTTGTTCTGCTACACGTCCACCTAGTAAGTGGATAATTTGTTCTCCCATTTCCGTTTTAGTTGCATAATACTTATCTTCTTTTGGAAGTATCATGGTAAAGCCTCCGGCTCTACCTCTTGGAATAATAGAAACTTGATGAACAGGGTCCGTGTTAGGAAGCATACGTGCCACCAGTGCATGCCCTGCTTCATGATAAGCCGTTAATTTTTTTTCATTATCGCTAATGACTCTGCTTTTCTTTTCTGGACCTGCGATTACTTTTGTGATGGCTTCTTCAATAGTATCCATTTTGATGGTCTTTTGATTTTTTCTTGCCGTTAATAGTGCGGCTTCATTCATAAGATTTTCTATATCTGCAGGCGTAAATCCTGGCGTTCTCCTTGCAAGTACCTGCAATTCAACTGTTTTATCAATTGGTTTATCTTTAGAATGAACCTTAAAAATAGCTTCTCTGCCTTTAATATCCGGTATTCCAATGACAACTTGCCTATCAAATCTTCCCGGTCTTAATATTGCCGGGTCCAATATATCAGGTCTATTGGTAGCTGCCATGATAATGATGCCTTCGTTAACACCGAATCCATCCATTTCAACCAAAAGCTGATTTAATGTTTGCTCTCTTTCATCATGACCGCCTCCAAGGCCGGCACCTCTTTTTCTACCAACTGCGTCGATCTCATCAATAAATACAATACAAGGTGAATTCTTTTTTGCTTGCTCGAATAAATCCCTTACTCTGGATGCACCTACTCCAACAAACATTTCTACAAAGTCAGAACCACTGATACTGTAAAACGGTACACCGGCTTCGCCGGCAGTTGCTTTCGATAAGTATGTCTTTCCAGTTCCCGGAGGACCTACCATCAAAATACCTTTGGGTATTCTTGCACCTAAGTCAATGTATTTTTTAGGATTCTTTAAGAAATCTACAATTTCTTCCAGTTCTTCTTTTTCTTCATCTAACCCTGCTACTTCTTTAAAAGTAACCTTCTTCTGATCCTCTTCTTTGTGAAGCTTCGCTCTACTCTTTCCAAAGGACATGACACGTCCTCCACCTTGAGACTGCTGCATAAACACAAACCAAAAAACTACAAAGATTAAAATCATAAAGATAGATGGAAGGATTTCAAAGAACCAAGGCGTCTTTGCAGGTGGCTGACCAGAAAGTTCAATCTTTCCTTCTTCAACTTGTGGGAGAATATACTTTTCAAATACAACCTCAGGCTCTATATTAGACGGCATATAGGTTTCAAATTTTGAGCCTGTTGATTTTACGGTTCCGGTTATTGTACTTTCCATTATGTGTATTGAACTAATATTCTCATTTTTTAACTCAACTACAAATTTTGAATAATTCAATTCGTCGATTGTTTGTGGCGGCTTTCCATACATATATACAATCGATAATATAATTATAAATATCAGAATATAAAAGCTTATTCCTCTGAAAAAGCTCTTCAAAAGCGAGCCCTCCTCTCAAATTGCCGTAACATTGTTTTATTTTACCACAATTAATTTTGAGATACAATAAAAGTCATAATTTTTGATTATTTAAGAATTTGAATCATTTTAGACTTGTTTAATTTCTAAGACTAAGATGTTTTTTGTATTGTTTTCTATTTTATATTTTTCACTTATTCTATACCCAACAATCCAAAGAATATCTGATCCACAGCAGACTAAAGGAATTGTATCTCTAACATCTTTTGCTATTTTTTCATCTATGAAAAAATCTTTAAGTTTCTTCGTTCCTTTCATACCTAATGGTGAAAATTGGTCACCGGCTTTTCTTGTTCTTAATTTAATACCCCTTTGTATCTTGTCTAAATCAAAATATTTTATTTGATCTTCATTACGAATAACAAAGTCCTGGGTTCGCTTAATATAATCGGAATGAATATGAACATTTAATTCTGGGATATGAATGGCTTCACCCACTTTGATATCGTAATTTAGTGCTAAAGTATTCATACTTTTATCTAATGTTAATAATATATGGTCATAGTCAATTTCGATTCTTAAGCCATATGGAAGATCTATACCTGTTGAGGTTACATTTTGATGTATCAATTTTAATGCATCTTCCAAATGAACCGTTCCAATGTCTTTTTGGATATTTAATTGATTGGCTGCCTTAAGTATTAGCCTTTTTTGAACAGCAGCCTGCTCATTTCTCAGTATTTTTTTATCTATTTTTATAGATGATTGCTCAATATGAGCACATGTTTTAAATAATTTATTAACATATGAATAAATAAAATCTTTATCTTCTTTCAAGATATTAGTTGTTTTCCACAAATGGTGAATAATGTTTTTATTAAAATTTTTCTCCATATAGGGAATCAGCTCTAATCTTATTTTGTTTCTTGTGTAGATGGCTTCAAGGTTTGTTTGATCTATTTGTGGATTTAGGTCATTAGCTTGACAATAATCTTCTATTTCTTCTCGAGTAATATCTAATAAAGGCCTGATAATCACACCTTCTCGAATATAGGCGATACCCGATAAACCATCCAGACCGCTCCCTCTGGCAAGTCGCATTAAAAGGGTTTCTGCTTGGTCATTCATATTTTGTGCTATTGCAATCTTATCTGCTTGAACCTGCTCTAATATTTTATTGAAGGAATCGTATCTGGCTTTTCTTCCTGCTTCTTCATCACTAATACCCAGCTTTGCACTCATTTCTTTAATATTAATCTTAAAGGCATAACAAGGAATCTGTAGAGTATCACATAATTTTTTTACATATTCTTCATCCTCATCTGCAGCTCTTCCTCTTAGCATATGATTAATATGTACAACGCTCAACTTTAAGTGATAGTCTTTTTTCAGCCTATCCATAACATGCAGCAAACATACTGAATCCGGTCCTCCTGAAACACCTATTATGATATGTTCACTTTTTTTTAAAAGGTTATGTTGATGGATCGTTTTTTTAACCTTATCTATCATATTATTCTCCATTAATTATTGATTTATGATTTAAACCCTGATTATTCACCAAAATTGCTAATTCTCTATTAACGATTCTAACACTAAATGAAGAAAAAGCAAATAATTAACAGAAAAACTCTAACCAATCAAAGATTGGAGTGTTTCTGAAGGTTAGAAATTTGTGAACAAATCCGTTTGAACAAAAATAAAAAGATTTTTTGTTTCCAAAAAATCTTTTTATTAAATTTTCAATATAGATTTTGTGCAGCAAAGCAAAATCATCCTAAATTATTCATTCTTCATTATTAATTATTAATTGCCTTTCTATTGTATTTTTGCAGCAATAACGGTCATATCATCTTTTTCCTCTTTACCATATTGTTCTATGGCTTTGTTTAGAATTAAGTCTGTAATCGTCTGGGGGTCTTTTGAATGAATATCTCTTATGATGCCGGTTATCCATTGGACTTTTTCATTACCATTATAACCATCCAGTATTCCATCCGATACCATTATAATCGTATCTTCAGGCGTCATTTTTGTACTAATTTCTTCAATCTTAATTTGATCAATAATACCAATAGGCAGACCTGAAAACTTTATGACTTCTACTTCATTATTGGATCGTTTTATAAATGCAGCTGCAGCGCCAATCTTAAAAAAGCTAACATTACCTGAATCTAGATTAATGGTAGTAATATCTACAGTGGAAAATATCTCTTCTGTGGATTTGAGCAAAAGCATAGAATTCATTGTTTTTAGAGCAAGCTCTTTTTCAAAACCCGCCTTTAAAAGGTGCTGTAATGTATTAATGGTCATCATACTCTCTCTGGCAGCCTTTTCACCTGTTCCCATTCCATCACTTAAGGCTATCATATATTCATTTTCTTTTAGACTGATATATGCAAAGCTATCACCGCAAATATTATTTTCTTTAGCATATTTTGATGCTCCGGTCACCACTTGATATTTTGGCCTTTTTGTAAAGACCTTGATATAGGGATTGTACCTTTCATCTACTACGGTATATGGTTCTCCCATAACCTCTGTTATAATATTTTCTAATGTACCGGTATTATTCATCTCTTTATCATTTTTTTCAATAACAATCTCATACCCACTTTCTTTCTGTATAACCGAAATATCTTTAATGGGTATCTTGGCATATTTAACTTGATGGTATATTCTTTTTTCAAACTCTTTATTAAAGAGCTGCTTTTTACTAATTTCATGAATCATACGATCAATAGATTTGGATACGCATCTAAACTGTGACGCTGTTATTTCTCTACTTCCTTCCAACTTTTTTTGCCATTTATAGCTGGTTCCATAGACCTGTACAATACTTTGTGTAAAGAAAATAATTTGATTGAGATATTCACATAGAAAGCCAAGATTGTTTTTTACATAATCTGTTTCAATTTTTAATCCTTTATCTGCCCTATAAATAATCTCTTTCATGACTTCTTCTGTCTTATTATTATTTTCTTTCCAGCATATTTTATTAAAATCACATTGTATACATATTCTGCTATTTATTTTAGAAACAATGTGGTCTACATCCCCTTTTCCAATGGCCTCTCGTCTTTCAAAAGCTCTTCCGTATGTGGTAGCAAGGCTTTCAAAGGTATTGGAGTAGTTCGTCAAATCTTTTATAATCATCTTTCTAATTTTATTAGAGTAGTTATGATAGATAAAAGGATATTGGATGGATGATTTTATTTTATCCACCACCTTGTCCATCCATCTGATGGGTATCATAAGAAAAACAACCGATGCAGCAGCCACTTCTTTCAATAAAACATAGGTTTCCGTTAATCCGTTGAAGTAAAAAGACATGATGATCAAACATATCGTCCAGGCAATACAATTTAATATACGATAAGTATTCCTAAAAAATCCTGCTATTAGGCCTGCTATTCCGAACAGCCCTATAATAACTTGAGGCTCATAATTGGTCATGGCTATAATCAGCCCCATCATAACACCTACCGCAGCACCAACTGTAAATCCGCCTTTATATGAAGCTGTTAATATGAGCCATAAAGAAACGACATATTTAATTCTAATATCATATATTTGAAGACTGTTTAAGGAGGATAATGCTATTGCAATAATTGTCGCTATACATAAAATATCTTCGGTCAAAATATTAAAGCTGTCATCATCCGATTCCAATAATCTTGGAATCCTTAAAAAGATATAGGTAAAAGCAAACACAGCGGCTGTTTCAGTAGCCATTAAAAAAATATCATATAATAAGATGGTATCTGTCACTGCTTGATATACGGCCAGTGTTCCTAAGCTAATGCCTGCTACAACAAGGGCTATAAAAATAGATGATTTCATAAGCTTTCGATTCAACAAAAAATTGATACCGGTTAGGATGCATAGGATTATTGCGTACTTTATCATAACATGTATCGGGGCATGACAAGATGCCATTCCCAATAGTAAGGGAACGGATAAAAAAACATAATATTTCTTAACCGCTATAATAGCTGCAAAATAAGACAAAACGAAAGGAAACATGAAGCCAAATAAAGTACCACGTCCTAAAATATAAGCCATGACTACATATATAAACAATTTTATCCAGTTTTGATCTTTTATTTTGGAGATAATTTTTTGAGCCGTATTTATTTTTTTCACTGCCACCGTCATACAAACGCTCTCCTTTTGTCTTTTGTTCCTGTGATACAGTTGTTTCTATACACCTATGATAACAATAGAAAACCGAAATATTTGTCATTATTTTAATGCTTGTCCTAAAAACAATGTGACATTTCCTTTGCTGTTTTTCCTTTAAATTTCAACATTCGTTTTATAATCAGATTATACGTGGACATTGTGGATGAAATGACAAAGGGTAGGGGGAGTAGATAGTTGGGTAGTTGGATAGGGGATAGGAAAAGAAAATAAGATAATGAAATGAATAATTTAGGTAGATTTTGTTGCACAAAATCTTTATTAGCTGTAATCTATGGGTAGGTAGTTGGATCTATCTAACTATCTTCTAACCATTGTTTATAACTATAAATCCAAATGCAAAGGAAGATAATATGAAATATTCTAATATTGTATCCGGTACATTTATTAATCGTCCTAACCGTTTTATAGCGGAAGTTGAAATTGATGGTAAGATGGGAATTGCTCATGTTAAAAATACCGGGCGGTGCAGAGAAATACTTTTACCGGGTACCGAAATATATTTACAGCATGTGGCTTCTGCAACAAGAAAAACACAATACTCTTTAATCAGTGCACGAAAAGGTAATTTATTGATTAATATTGACTCTCAGGTTCCAAACCAAGTCGTTTATGACGCTATTGTTCATCATGAAATAAATGAATTTCAAAATATCATCTCTGTAAAAAGGGAAGTCACTTATAACCAATCTAGATTTGATTTATATTTTGAAACCAAAACCGAAAAAGGTTTTATTGAGGTGAAAGGTGTTACCTTGGAAAAGGATAGTATTGCCATGTTTCCGGATGCTCCTACCGAAAGAGGAACTCGACACATCTTGGAAATGATTGACGCTGTCAAAGAAGGTTATAAAGGGTATCTTTTTTTGTTGATTCAGATGAAGGGTTGTCATAGTTTTGAACCTAACGCCATCACTGATCCTAAGTTTGCAGAAACACTGAAATTAGCTTCCGACAATAATGTTCAAATATTGGCTTATGACTGTAATGTTACTGAGGATTCTATAGACATTTCAGACAGGATACCGGTTGTAATTTGAGATTGAATTTGTGTAAAAGGCAGGTACTGGACCTGCCCTCTACATATAGATTATTGTAGAATGGTAATTGCTTAAATAAGATTTATTTTAACCCCTTTTAGTCTGATTTTATACTTCCAATGTATATGCAGTATCCTTCTACCTGCTGCATTCACAAAAATGATTCAGGTTCATCAAAGCGGCTGAGCCTGCTATGGATGTTCCATAAAAGATAGTAGGTTTATGGGTGATAAAGTTTACTATAGAACCGTTTACGATTGTACTTCCGGTAGATAAGATAAGGTCACACCATTTCAGGACATCATCTGTATGTTTTTCTCCATCTTCAATTTTTACTCCAAATTTTGTTGTCCCAATATTATCCTTGTCTAAATCAACAGCTCGAATTTGATATTTGTCTGAAAGCATTTGAAGCATCGAAGGCTGAAGGCCAATAAGTGCTATTTTAGGTGAACCATAATTATCTTTAATATAACCTGCCAGTTCTTTTGAACATTGTTCAGGTTCGTCGTCTTTGCAATGAATGGTTTTTTCAGTAATATTCAAATATTTGCAAACAGCATTAATAGTGGATATCAGTACAGCCCTATCATAATTGGTTTCCAACGGTTGACTGAGTATCTCTTCTATTGTTCCGCTAAAGTTATCCGGCATATCCGTATACGCTTGTCCTTTTTGTCCCTTAAAATCAGCTTCCATTAGCTTTTCTTTCCCCTTTAATATAGGAAAGTCTCTTCTTGTTGGATTGCCTATGGCCTCTTCTGGGTTTAATACCTTTCCTGAAACGGTAATAACTTCTTTCGCTAGATGATGATTTTCTACCAACGTGTTAAACCTATCTAATAATTCATTGTAAAAATCGGATTGTTTCATATCTTTTTTCGCTCCTTTCTAAAATACATGTACAGCGGAATCTTCAAATGTTGCCCAAACCGTATCACCCGGGTGAATATTCATATTCTCTACCATCTTTGTAGGCACTCGTGAAATAAAATGCTCTCCTATATCAATATATAATTTACATAAAAGCCCTTGTTGGATGATATCCGTAACTTTTCCTTTGAATTTGTTAACATTGTATGACTCTGACGGATCTTTGCATATTATCACATCTTCCGGTCTTAAGGCCAGTGTTACATCCCCCGTTTTATCTACTAATGTTTGTATTTCCAGCCGTTCAGATAGTCTAACCTTACGATTCATCATATTTCCTTTTAATATGTTTTCTACACCAACAAACTGAGCTACAAAATCAGAGTTGGGCCTTCTAAATACTTCATTGGGCGTTCCGACTTGGACAATTTTCCCATTGTGCATCACTGCAATTCTGTCTGCCAGATATAGCGCTTCATTAAAATCATGGGTAATATGTATGGTGGTGGTTTTTGTTTTTTTATGAATTTCTTTCAGCATTTGTTGAAAGATTTCTTTTGTATGGGGATCTAAGGCGCTTAACGGTTCATCCATTAATAATAACTTAGGTGATGTGATTAAAGCTCTTGCAATGGCAACTCTTTGTTGTTCCCCGCCACTCAAGGTACCGGGATGGCGTTCTAATAAATATTCTATTTGAAACATCTCAACTATTTCATTTAGCTTTTGGTTCATTTTATTCTTAGGATATTTTTTGGTCTTTAAACCAAATAGGATATTTTCTTTAACCGTCAAATGCGGAAACAAGACATAATCTTGATAGACAAAGCCTATCTCTCTTTCCTCCGGATAGAGATTGGTTAAATTCTTTTCATCAAAGAATATTAGTCCGTTATCCGGTTTATACATACCTGCTAAAACTTCTAAAATCACCGTTTTACCTGTTCCTGTAGGCCCGAGTATTACAAAATATTCGCTTTTTTCTATTTGTAAATTAATATTTTGAAGTTGAAAGTTGCCTAATTTTTTGCATATGCTTTCGACACGTAACATTCTATTCCCCCTTTCATCTATAATCTAAATTATTTTTTTATTTCCTAAAACTTCAAAGACCAATAAAGATAACATAGAAATAATGATTAAAATGGTTGCAGATGCCATGGCAAGTTTCAAATCCCCTGTAGACATGTTTAAAAAAAGTGAGACAGGCAGGGTTTCAGTTTTAAGTCTAGTAGCACCCGCAATCATTAAGGCTGCACCAAATTCACCTAAAGCTCTTGCCCAAGTAATGACGATACTTGCTATTAAACCATTTTTAGCTAAAGGAAGTGTTATTTTAATAAATGATTGCATCCTGGTACAGCCTAAGGTTCTTGAAACGTACTCAATACGAGGGTCGATATCTGAAATGGTTGATTTCAGGACTCTCAGCATATACGGCACATTGACAAAAAATTGAGCCAGTATGATCCCTTTTGTTGTAAAAACAAACTTCAATCCTATGCTTTCTAAATAATGGCCAAATGAAGTATTGCCAAACAGCAACAGTAAGGCAACCCCTGACACTATAGGAGGAAGGGCCATAGGGATATCCAGTACCGTATTAATAATTTCTTTACCTCTGAAGTTTAATCTCACTACGCCATAGGCGATAGGCACTGAGAACAGTATGCACAACAGGGTTGAGAAAACAGAAGTAATCAAGCTTAATTTTATTGAAAATCTTATTTCAGGCGTTGAGAGGCTGGACCACAAGTTGGGTAGTCCTCTCAGCAAAATCATGGCTATAGCTAAAATAATAAACCCGGTTAACATTGCAATAAAAATTGAAATAATAGCTGTAAAAATAAAATTTTTATGATCTCTTTTTTTTATATTTTGTGTTGATGCTATCATGCTAAAAACAAACCTTTCTATTTAACGGGTTTAAACCCATGTTTTTTATAAATCCCTTTCCCTTCGTCCGATACAACAAAATCTATAAATTTTTGTGCTAATTCTTTTTGTTTTGAACTTTTAATTAAACATACTGGGATTGTTTTTATCATATTTTTTTCTTCAGGTATCTCAATCATCTGAACTTCCGGTATATTCATAACATTGTCTTCCCATATTATTGTAGCATCCCCTTGTTTCATGGTAATGTAAACAACCAGTTCATTAACGGTTGCCGCAGTCGCAACCACATTTTTTTCTATTTGCTCTCTCAAACCTTCTTTTTCTATCATTTTTTTTGCCACTTTGCCTATTGCCGCTGATTTTGGATCTCCTAATACTACTTTTACACCAGGTTTAGTAAAATCTGATAATGTTTTAACGCCTTTAGGATTTCCTTGGGGAACAGCTATAATTGGAATATGGTATGCAACATCTTCTTTAAAATCTACTAGATCTTTTTCTTTAGCTGATTCATAATAATAAAGAGAACCAGCAAGGTACACATCCCCCTCTCGACTTAATTCAATTTGGCTGAGGTTATGTGCTGACGATGCATATGTATACTGTATTTCGATTCCATACTTTTCTTTAAAAACTTCACCTATTTCATCCATAGGTTTTCTAAGGCCTGCGCCGCTTAATACCATTAAAGATTGGGGGCCTTCATTAGAAGCTTGTTCTTGAGATGCGTTACAACCAACCACATTAATAATTATTAAAATCATTATTATTAAAAGGGCAAGATTCTTTTTTAAATTGTACATTTTCAGTATTTCTCCTTTTGCTTAAAAATAGAAATAAAAAAACTTACTCAAAAGAAGAGTAAGCACAACAAATAAACGTGTTTTTGTCTAAACCCTCCTTTCCACAATGGGAGGCATATCTGTTTCCGGATATACCCTTTAGATGGTGTGCAATAGGAATATAACATACCACCTACCGGTTTTATCACCATATCTATTTAACACATTAGACACAGGTATACAAAACTCGGAGTCATATATTTTTTTCAATATGCCATTTTAGGCATATTCTCATAATCAATCCAATGGTATCACATAATAAATATGTGTGTCAATTGTCGGAGTTGAAATTTGTTAAATCAAATATTTATTCAAATGAAAAAAGATTTTTTTGGGGAAATACACCAAACATACCGCCGGTATGGATAAACAATATATTTTTATGGTGACTTAGAGTGCCTTTCTTAATTTCATTAACCATCCCATAAAAGCCTTTACCCGTATAAACAGGGTCTAGGATAAAACCCTCTAACTGTGCTATTTCTTTAATAAACTCCAGTTCATGAGGTTGGCTGACGGCATATCCTTTCCCAACATAACCATCTATTATATGGATGTCATTTTTATCGATCTCCACAGAACAGTCTAGGTAATCACAAGCTTCATAGAGTATGGATTCAATCTGATTTCTAAAATATACCGCATCGCTACTAACGTTAAAACCATATATTTTTGCTTGATGGTTTAATAATTTGCTTGCAAGAGAAAGCCCTGCATATGTTCCTCCCGATCCTACTGAAATACAGATGGCATCAAATTGGATTTGCATTTCTTTTTCTTGTAATATGATTTCATCCATCGCTTTAAAATACCCAAAAGTCCCAATACCATTAGAGGCTCCTAATGGTATGATATATGCCTTTTTATTTTCTTTTGCCAGTTTTTCTTTAATATCTTCCATAATGCCCATTCGGTTTTCTTCAAA
Organism: Clostridia bacterium; assembly: GCA_028279945.1. Classification (GTDB taxonomy): domain Bacteria; phylum Bacillota; class Clostridia; order Peptostreptococcales; family JAAYPU01; genus JAKSCF01. Next base: position 31,862 of record JANQMT010000049.1, on the reverse strand, counting down.
TTCTTTAGGTGTGATCAACCGGATATTGGCACCAAAGAGGCGGTCTAAAAAAAAATTCCCATCTATATCCTCTTGTCCTTGACTGTTTAATACAAGGTATGATGACATCCCCAGCTTTGCTGCTACAGCAGCAGTCGCTCTTGCATGATTAGATTGTATACCCCCGCATGTAATTAGCGTATCACAGTTTTGATCTAGTGCTTCTTGAACTGCAAATTCCAGCTTTCTTACTTTATTTCCGGATACTTCACTACCTGTTTGATCGTCTCGTTTCACATAAATCCTTGGGCCCTTCAACTGAGCTGAAAGTCTATCCAGTCTGTCAATAGCCGTAGGGGTATTGGCAAGCCGGATATGATTTGGTAACCTCATGAAACATTCCTCCCATATTTTTAATACTTCTAGGTATATACTATCTTATATTATATCTCCTTACAAATAATAGTCACTTTTTCTTTTTATATAATAGAAAATGCCATCTTAGGAATGTTACAAAAGTATTTACTTAGGGCTTGCTGAACGAATACATATTATTAACTACAGGAGATATTTGGTATATAATTTGTAATGAAGAAATACAGTTTTAATGGAGAGCAACGGAATTAAAACCAAAGGGTTCAAATATTTGGAAGAGGTTTAGGACACTGTCCGTCTTATTTTAGTATGCATAAAATTAATCTCCCTTTGAAGCCCTAGCAGTAATCTTTGATTACGTAGCAGGTCTCATACAGAAACTCTCCAATCTTAGATTTGATAAGAGTTTTTCAGTTGTTTATTTCGTAATGAAAATTTTATACCTAATGTCTCTCAACGCAAATCATAATTCAAGAGTATTATTAAATATTGACCATTTTTTACGCACTCCTAATGAGTGAAGCTCCATCAAATGTTCTAATTGCAATTAATATGGCACCATTAAGCTACCCCTACTTAATATGAAAAAATTTTTTAGCATTCTCAGTTGTTATCTCAGCAACTTCCTCATAGCTCATCCCTTTTATCTCAGCAATTTTTTCTGCTACATATTGAACATTAGTAGACTCATTACGCTTGCCTCTAAAAGGTTCCGGTGTTAAATAAGGTGCATCGGTTTCTATGAATAAATGCTCAATAGGTACTGCCTCAACGACTTCTTTTACTTTTCTTGCGTTTTTAAAGGTTACTGTCCCTGCGATTGAGATATTAGCACCAAGCTTCACATATTGCTTTGCAAGCTCCGCACTGCCTGAGAAACAATGCATCACCACACCTAAATCAAACGCATTTTCTTCCCTGAGTATTCTAAAAGTATCCTCATTGGCATCACGGTCATGAATGATAATAGGCATGTTGACCTCATGGGCCAGCTGAATTTGCTTTCTAAACCAATATTGTTGTACATCTCTAGGTGAATGGTCATAATAATAGTCCAATCCAATTTCACCTATAGCACAAACCTTTGGCTTTTTAGCCAGCCCTTTAAAAAGTAATAAGGTTTCATCGTCCAATTCTTTTACATCATGAGGATGGCATCCTACAGACGCATAAAACATATCATATCTTCGTGCAAAATCTATGGCTTTCATAGATGTTTCCAGGTCCGCACCGGCATTTAAAATGTACTTTACACCTGCTTCTTGGATTCTTTTAAAGACTTCATCTCTATCTTTATCAAATTTAACTGAATACATGTGAGCATGTGAATCAAATAGCATATTGTTACTCCTCTATCTTACTTTTTCTCCACTTGGGGCATCGGTTAGTACGAATTCTAATCTTTCGCCGTTGTCAGCAAATAAAATCATACCTTTAGATTCTTCACCTCTTAATTTTATAGGCTTCAGGTTGGCTACGACAATAACTTTTTTACCTATCATTTCTCCGGGTGTATAGAATTTAGCGACGCCGGAAACAATTTGTCTTGTTTCTTCCCCTACTTTGACACTGGAAACTAAAAGCTTATCTGCTTTTGGATGTTTTTTACAATCTATGATTTCTCCGACTCTTAAGTCTATTTTGTCGAAGTCTTCGATGGTAATATAATCTTTGGTTACTTCCTCTTTATTTTCTTTTTCTACTTTCTTTTTGGGCTGCTGCTTGCTCTCTATTTCTTCTAACTTTTTAGCCATGTCTATCCTTGCGAACAGTATTTCAGCCTTTCCTACGCTTTGACCTGATACCATGCCATCAAATGAAGACAAGGATGACCAATCTTTTTTATCTGTATTTAACTGTCTAAAAATGCTCTCTGCCGTCTCAGGCATAAAAGGAGATAGAAGCACAGCTGAGAAACGAATGGACTCTAATAGATTATATAAAACCGTTGCTAATCGATCTTTCTGGCTTTCATCCTTTCCAAGAACCCAAGGCATGGTTTCATCGATATATTTATTACTTCTCCTAAGCAATGTAATGATTTCATCTATCGCATCCGTTACTTTAAGTTCTTTCATCCTATCTTCTACTTTATTTGGCGTTTCCAGTGCTAAGTTGATTAATTCATTATCAAGTTCTTCTTTTTTGTCAGGCGCTTGAATGATACCATCAAAGTATTTTTTAACCATGGTGATGGTTCTGTTAACAAGATTTCCAAGAATGTTTGCTAAATCTGAATTGATTCTCTCTATGAGCAGTTCATGAGTGATGGTACCGTCTTGGGCAAAAGGCATTTCATGAAGCAGGTAATAACGCACTGCATCGACACCGAAATGCTCAACCAATTCATCTGCATAGATGACATTACCCTTAGACTTGCTCATTTTTCCTTCTCCCACCAATAACCAAGGATGACCAAATACTTGTTTAGGCAATTCTGCTCCTAAAGCCATTAGCATAATAGGCCAATAAATGGTATGGAATCTTAAAATGTCCTTACCGATAAGATGAACATTTGCCGGCCAATATTTTTTATATAATTCACCGTGATGACCATCCGGATCATATCCAATGCCTGTTATATAGTTACTTAATGCATCAATCCATACATAGACGACATGCTTGTTATCAAATGTGACAGGAACACCCCAATCAAATGATGTTCTGGAAACACAGAGATCCTGTAAACCCGGTTTTAGAAAATTATTGATCATCTCATTTTTTCTGGATTCCGGTTGAATGAATTCCGGATGGGTTTCAATATGATCAATCAGCTGTTTTTCATATTTACTTAATTTAAAGAAGTAGGCCTCTTCATTGGCTTTTTTTACTTCTCTGCCACAGTCGGGACATTTACCCTCTACTAATTGTGATTCAGTAAAAAAAGACTCACACGGCGTACAATACAGGCCTTCATATTCCCCTTTATAGATATCGCCTTGATCGTAAAGCTTTTTGAATATTTTTTGAACCGTTGCAATATGATCTTCATCTGTTGTTCTAATGAATTTATTGTAACTGGTATTCATTAGATCCCATATTCTTTTGATTTCTGCTGCAACATCATCAACAAATTCTTTTGGTTCTTTCCCTTTTTCCTGAGCTTTTGTTTGAATTTTTTGTCCATGTTCATCTGTACCGGTCATAAAATATACATCATATCCGGTAAGCCTCTTATATCTCGCAATACTATCTGCTAATACGATTTCATATGTATTTCCGACGTGAGGTTTACCTGATGTATATGCAATGGCCGTCGTAATGTAATATTTTTCTTTGTTCATTTTATAACACCTCCGGGGTTAAGTTTATTTTGGCACGCTGAACGAAAATAAAAATTTTATACCTAATGTCTCTCAACACAAATCATAATACAAGAGTATTATTAAATATTGACCCATTTTATCACTTCTAATGCGTGAAGCCTTCATCAAATCTTCTTATTATATAACAAGTCATTCAGCAGCTCTAATTATGCGTTTTTAGAGTTTAACTTTTGAGATTTTGGCCGAAAATAGAACTAAAAAAACTCCTTGTCTTTAGAGACGAGGAGCTCGCGGTACCACTCTAATTAGTTTTTTAATAGCCATATTATTTAGCCTTAAAAAACTCTCTTAACTATGATAACGGATTATTTTCCGCTACAGCCTTATGCCGGGTTGTGAAACACTCGACTGTAGTAGCTCAGGGACCATGTTCTGTATATTTTCTGTGCCAAGGTTCCACCCTCCTTAGCTCTCTATACCATGTCCTATACATACTCTTCCCTTCATTGCCTTGGTTCTCAGACTATTGATCATAACTACAAAATATTTGTGCCTTTATCACAGTTTCCATGATAGCCTGGGGTATATTCTATTGCTTTTAAATTTTATAAAACATTTATTTTAATGTCAAGGCCTATATCATGATATACCTTAACGATACTTCCTGAGCATTTTGGATATGTTCGATCATTAACGCTTCAGCTTTATCAATGTCTTCTTCAAGCAGTGCATCTATAATCATGATATGCTCTGACTTTGTGGCAATATCTCTTTCATCAAAATCATAGGTCTGGTATCTCATTCTTTGATTTTGGTCAAATATATTATTCATCACATTCACAAGGTACTGGTTGTCACAAGCATTAATGAGGTAGGAGTGAAATTCCTTATCTAAATTAACATAGTAATCTGCAGTTTCATCTTTGGACAGATCTTCAAATGTTGCATTAAATTTATCTTTTATTTCGTTAAGCCATTCTTTTGAAATATTTTTTCCAACAATTCGAATCACTTGTGGTTCAATCATTTTTCTAATTTGAAATACATTTTTTATCATCTTTTGAGTAATACTTGAAACAAATATCCCTTTACGTGGAAAAATTGATATTAACCTTTCTGTTTCCAGTCTCATAAGAGCCTCTCTAACAGGCGTTCTGCTAATGTTCATTTCGTTTTGCAATTCTTCTTCCGAGATGTCTTGACCTGGTTCATACTCACCTGTTATTATTTTCTCTTTTATATAAAAATATGCTTTTTGTTTTAAATCCACCTTTTCTCCTTTTTTATTTGCCATATAACACTCCTCCTAGGAATAGCTCTATCTATATATTATATAATAATGAAATATGAATATCTATGTCAAAAAACAGCCAAAGCTTTTCTCTGGCTGCTTCTTTTTATCATCTAATTTCTAAATGTTATTATAATATAACGCCAGATTTAAAGATAGCGATTTCTCTAAAATTATTGGTTTCATTTCGTGTTTTTTTACCATTTACAATTTCAACCACAAGATAAATAAATTCTTCAAGCAGCAGCTCCATACGCTTACCATCCACCAGTTGACCTGCATTAAAGTCAATCCAGTTTTCTTTTTTCTCTGCTAATTCGTTATTGGACGATATCTTAACCGTAGGGATAAATCCGCCAAATGGCGTGCCCCTGCCTGTGGTAAATAATACAAGATGACAACCTGAAGCTCCCAGTGCTGTTGTTGCAACCAAGTCATTGCCGGGAGCAGTTAATAGATTAACGCCTTTTTCTTTTAATGGTTCTCCATATTTTAATACATCAACTACTTTGGAATGACCGGCTTTTTGAGTACATCCTAATGATTTATCTTCCAGTGTTGTAATACCGCCTTTTTTATTACCCGGTGAAGGATTTTCATATATGGTTTGCCCATGATCTTTATAATATTTTTTAAACCCATTCACCATCTCTACAATTTTATGATAGGTTGCTTCGTCTTTTGCTCTGCCCATTAAAATGGTTTCTGCACCAAACATCTCAGGCACCTCTGTCAAGACAGTTGTTCCACCATGTGCCACCATATAATCTGAAAAAAAACCTAATAAAGGATTAGCAGTAATCCCGGAGAGTCCGTCAGATCCTCCACATTCTAAACCTATCTTTAATTCTGAAATAGATCCCTCTTCTCTTTGATCCTCTTTCATTTGGTTGTATAGGCTGGTTAAAATTTTTACACCTTCTTGAGTTTCGTCTTTGACGTCTTGACTATTCAAAAAAGCCACTCTATCCTCATCATATGAACCCAGAGTTTCTTTAAAGGCTTGGATTTGATTATTTTCACAGCCTAATCCCAGTACTAACACGCCTCCGGCATTGGGATGCTTAACAATCCCTTGAAGCGCTTTTTTTGTATTTTCATGGTCATCACCCATTTGAGAACACCCATATGGATGTGGAAATGCAAATACACCATCTATATGAGACAGATCATAACTTTTTTTAAACGCTTCTATGATTTGATTAGCAGTAGCATTTACACAGCCTACAGTAGGAACAATCCATAGTTCATTTCTTATGCCTACTTCACCATTTTTTCTTCTATAAATCTTTATTTTCTCTTTTTTGCTTTTGACAGAAATCTTTTCAAACTGCTGAACATATTGGTACTCTGTAATATCGGATAATTCTGTTGCTACATTGTGAGTATGAACGTGCTGGCCCGCCATTATATTATGTGTCGCTTTACCAATAGGCATACCGTATTTAATAACGTGCTCCCCTTTTTTAATATCCTCCAGAGCTATTTTATGGGCCTGCGGAATATCATCTTGGACCTTGATAAGGGTATCTTTAATCTTTATTCTACTCTCTTTAGATATTGGCTTTAACGCAATAATGGTATTGTCTCTATCATTTAATTGGATATAAGTGTTCATGTTGACACCTCAATATTTATTCGCTAAATTTTATAAGAACTTTCATGGTTGTGCCATCATTGTTTTTAAGTTTTTCAAAAGCATCAATAGAATCCTTAAAGTCTACAATATCGCTAACGATATCTGTTACCTTAATATCATGGGCTTTTACTAACTCTACCAATTCTCTCATTTCTTCTGTACTGTTTCTTGATCCAAAAATATCAAGTTCTTTTTTTAAAATAACGGAATGATTAAACTCTGTGTGCCTTTTTCCGTTACCAATTAGTACAATTTGCCCGCCAAATGATGTCCATTCAATGGCATTTAAAAAAGTTTCCGGCAAACCTACGGCTTCCATGACGATATCCATTCCATTTTGGTTGGTGATTGCCATTACTTTTTCTTTTACGTCTTCATGATGTGCGTTGATCACGCCATGTGCACCTAATTTTTTTGCATATTCTAGTCTATGGCCATAAACGTCACAAACATAAACCTCCGCATTTTTCATCTTTGCACTTATTAATGCAAATAAACCGATGGCACCTGCTCCGATTACTAATACTTTTTTGCCTTCCCTCATATCCACTCTTTTGGATGCATGATAGCTGATAGAAAAAGGCTCTATCAATGCCAATTCTTGTGCGGATAATCCTTGAGCTTTAATGATCCGCTTCACCGGCATCGTTATATATTCTGAAAAACTGCCATCTCGTTGAACACCCATGGTCTCATTGTTTTCACAGCAATTCCTTTTTCCTTTTTGACATGGATAACAAGTCTCACAGTTAAAATATGGAATAGCCGTTACCAGCATACCCTCTTGCAGCCCGTCTTCATTATCGTCTATCTCAACAATTTCAGCAGAAAATTCATGACCCGGTATCCTTGGATAAGTCGCAAAGGGTTGATTACCGGTATAAGCCGCTACATCTGAACCACATATGCCACAATATTTGATTTTTAACAAAGCTTCATCTTTATTTCTTTTAGGTATTTCCTTATCAACAATATTAATCTTCCCAGGAGCTTCTATTTGCACGACTTTCATCTCCGGCCCTCCTAAAACTCTATTATACATTTTAACAGCTCTGTATCATTTATAATTTGTTCAAATTGCTCTACCCACTGATTAAATGGTATCTTATGGGTAATCATAAATTCTTTTGGATTCATTTTTCCATTTTTTATATGATCCATTACATAATAAAAATCATCTTTGGTTGCTGCGCGACTTCTCAAGAGTGTTGCCTCCCTTTTATGGAGCTCTATATCATTCATTTCAATATTCCCTTTATGAAAGCCAACAAAGATTAACTGACCTCCGTGAGATAAGTATTGCACTGCATTTTCCATGGACTTCTTGTTTCCGGTTGCATCCAATACCAGCATTGGAAATTCTTGATGGAAATGCTTATAAATGATTTCTTTTAAATTTTTTTCTTCTGCTGAGTAAGCTTTGAGATTCAATTGATCCTCAAAATGTTGAATGCGTGATTCACTGATATCTATTCCAACTACCTCTAATCCTTCACTTTCTAACAAGGCTGCCGCTCCCAGGCCTATAGTACCAAGACCTATTACAATAGCTTTCTGTCCTTTATTCACTTTTGCTCTTCGAACAGCATGTGCACTAATGGCCAAAGGTTCGATTAAAGCAACATTATCTTCTTCAATATCATTAACAGGTATGACATAATCTTTCGGAACCGTCATATATTCTGCTGCAGCACCATCTAGATGTACACCCAACACCTGTAATTTTTCACAACAATTCTGTTTCTCATTGCGACATGCCGTACATTGGTAACATGCCATGTAGGGCATCACTGTAACTCGATCTCCCATATTAAGTCTTTTAGAACCATTAGAATCTACAATCTCTCCACAAATTTCATGTCCAATAATTCTTGGATATGAAAAAAATGCTTGATTACCGCCGTATGCATGAATATCACTGCCACAAATCCCTAATTTTTTTATTTTTATTAAAACTTCATGATTTATTGGTTTTGGAATTGGTCTTTGTTCATATTTCATAATACCGGGCTCTTTAAGTATTACTCTTTCCATTTTAGTATCCATAACTTAAAGCACCTCCATCTACTGCAAAATCTTGCCCTGTAATATATGAGGATGCGCTTCCCAGTAAAAACAACACCATCCCGGCAACGTCTCTGGCTTGACCAAACTCATGAAGCGTCATTCTTCCAAGTATTTTTTTTATTCTATCGTCATCCTTGACCGTTTTTGTCATGTCCGTGTATATCCAGCCGGGTGCCACAGAATTCACCAAGATATTATCCTTTGCCCATTCTACGGATAGTGCCTTGGTTAGTCCCAGCACAGCAGACTTGGATGAACAGTATGGTGCTACTCCTGTAAAGCCTAAATGGGCAGCCATTGATGTGATATTAACAATTCTTCCTTTAGTTTGAGATTCTTTTAAGTAAGGAAAACAGGTTTTGCATAAGTGAAAGACTGCATCTACATTGGTTTTATGCACCGATTCCCAGTCATTCATTGAGAGATCACCGGCAGGATTTTTTATGGTTATGCCAGCATTATTAACCAGAAAATCCAATTGTCCTTCTTTCTTAATGATTTCATCAACGCTGTCTTGGGTTTGGTCATAATGGCATACATCGGTTTGAATATAATTAACATTGTGAATGGGTTGATCTTTATCTTTACAAGGTAATTGACGGCTAAAAGAATAGACCGTTGCACCTGCTTCAGCCAATACTTTAGATATTTCATATCCAATACCTTTAGAGCCGCCTGTTACAATACCTATTTTATTTTCAAGCGAAAAAAGCTCATTCAATAATTCTGTCTTTCCCATTGTCTTATTCCTTTACTAAGCATTCTTTTTTGAATTCAAATCCCCAGCCAGGTTTATTTCTTGGATATGCGAATCCATTTTCTATTTTCATGGGTTCGTCAATAATACCGTCAATCCAATCAAAGGATTCTGCTCCGTAACCATTGGTAATGGTACATAACAGCGGCACATCATAATCTTTATAGTAGTGGGGTAATACAGGTATTTGATGTGCTTTAGCATAATGAGCCGACTCCAGCCATGCTTCTACACCGCCAATACGTATAATATCCGGCTGCCATAAATCGATACCATTTCTTTTTATAAGCTCTTTTAGAGCTTCTAAATTATATTCTCTTTCACCCATTGCCAAGGAAATATTGGTTTTGCTTCTTAATCGTTCATATCCTGCATAATCGGTATGATCAATAGGCTCTTCAAACCAATGAATACCTATTTTAAGAGCGTCATTGGATAGTTGTATAGACGATGGCACATCCATTCCCTGATTGGCATCCATCATAATCTTAATATCATTTCCCACTGCTTCTCTTACTTTAGTAAGTCGTTGGATGTCATGATTTTCTATATCGGAGCCCACTTTTATTTTTACTGCTTGAAAGCCACGGTTTTTATAACCCACTACTTCGTTAATCAACTCTTCATCGGAATATGAAAGCCATCCGCCGCTTCCATATACCGGGGCTTTATCACTATAGTTTCCTAACAGCTTCCAAATAGGTGTATTCAAGGTCTTTGCCCAAGCATCCCACATGGCTACATTCACGGTTGCATATGCCCATTTCTGAATGCCTTCTATTCCAAAATACTCAGATTCTTTTTCCCAATCGTCTCTTAGTTTTAGAGTTTCATATGCATGGTATTGATTTTTGAGTATAAAATTTTTAATATCTTTAAGACTTCCTAATATGGCATTGGGAGAATAGTGAAAAGAAAGTAAATAGCCTTGACCGTATACACCGTTTTCTAATGTCACTTCTACGACATAAAATGCAATCTCACTGATTTCATGAGTGGCATCTGCAATATTTTGTGATAGGGTTGATTGTGCGCTATATATATCGAACTCTTTTATTAAAGTTTTCATCCTTTTGTCTCCATTATCCTAATAATAAGTTGGGTAAAAATAATACGATTTGAGGAACAAATGTAAATATCAGCAACGTTATAAACAGTACAATTACGTAAGGTAACGTTACTTTTACAATGCGTTCAAACGGTACTTTTGATACAGATGATAGTACATAAAGAACCATACCCAAAGGCGGTGTCAATAGACCTATCATTAAGTTGAGTATCATAATGAGTCCAAAGTGTATGGGATCTAATCCTACGTTAACGGCAACAGGCAATAAAACCGGTGTCAGAATAGTGATGGCTGCAATGGTTTCCATAAAAGTTCCTACTACCAGAAGCAAAGCTGTAATTAAAATAATGGTCATAAAGCTGCTCTCAACATGGTTTAAGAAAAACTCAGTGATATGTTGAGGTACCTGTTCTACCGATAAAATCCATCCAAAAATAGCCGCTCCTGCTACAATTAACATAACGCTTACCGTATTGTCTGCTGTTTGCTTAAGAAAGTTAGGAATATTCTCCCATTTTATTTCTCGATATGCTACAGTCAAAATAAGTGAATATACTACCGCTACTACTGCGCCTTCTGTCGGTGTAAAAACGCCTCCAATAATACCTCCGATTATGATAACAGGTGTCAACAATGCCCAAAAAGATTCTTTGAAGGATCTACCTATTTCTATTAAAGAGGCCCTTTTACTCTTTGGATAATTTCTTTTTTTGCTTTGAAAATATATAAAAACGGACATGGCAAATCCCATAATTATGCCCGGAATAATACCTGCCAAAAACAGTTTTCCTACGGATACACCGGCTAATACACCAAATAAGACAGCCGGTACACTGGGTGGTATAATAGGTCCAATAATAGATGAAGCACCTGTTACTGCAAGACTAAAATCCTCATCATAGCCTGCATCTTTCATGGCTTCTAATTCAATGGCACCTAAGCCGCCTACATCTGCAATAGCTGTTCCTGACATGCCTGAAAAAATAATACTGGCTACAACGTTGGCATGACCTAAGCCCCCTGTAATATGTCCTACTAATTTATTGGCAAAATTAAATATTTTCTTAGTGATGCCTCCGGTATTCATGATGGCACCTGCTAGTACAAAAAATGGCACCGATATTAGTGTAAAAGAATCCCCTATACTCATGGTCAGTTTCTGTATCGCAATAGCCGGCGAAATATCGTTCATCACTAAATATAAAACTGAGCTGGCTATTAAAGAAAAAGATACCGGTATTCCAAGAATGAGCATAGCCACTAATGTGATAATCATGATTAACATTACACTTCACCCCCTATTAGTTTTTTTAATTCTTCAATCATATCCATAAGCAACCGTATCGATACTATCATCAATCCTATAGGCACTGCTATAAATATTAAGCTAAGGGGAATTTCCATGGCAGAAGATAAAAGCTGATGTTGATATTGAACAGCATCTATTCCAGGTGGTACAAGGTATAGAAATACCACAATCATTAGTAAATTACTGAATATATTTATAATAGCTTGAGCTTTTTTAGATAGCTGTTTATGAAGAAATTCCAATCGAATATGTGCCTTTCTCTTCACACCATAACTTGCTCCAATATACGTAAACCAAACAAATAAGTATCTGGCCAGCTCTTCACTCCAAATAACAGGTTGATTGACCACATATCGCATGAAAACTTGATACGCTAATACAATTCCCATGGTAGCTAAAACAACCATAATTAGAAAATTTTCAATTTTGTCGTAATATTTCATTTCAGCACCTCTTTAAAAATGTAGATTTAGATGCTTAAGCATCTAAATCTACAACCATTTTAACTAATTTGCATTTCTTATCTCTTCGTAAAGACCTGCTCCCCATTGCTCTTCAAACTCTGCAACAATTTCTTTTGCAGCTTCGATGAATGCTGCTTTGTCAGGCTCAATAACGTTCATCCCATTGTTTTTCATTTCTTCTAGTTTTTCTATTTCGAAAGTTAAAGTTTCTTCTATTTCCATAGGTATGACTTCTTGAACCGCATCCTTTATAATCTGTTGATATTCTTCCGGTATACTATCAAATTTTTCATTTGACATAATAACCGGTGTAAAGGCTACCGTATGTCCAGTCAAACTGATATAATCTTGTACTTCATAAAACTTGTTTGTATAGATAGTCGGTATCGGGTTTTCCTGTCCGTCTACTACGCCTTGTTGTAATGCCAAGTATACTTCTGCAAAAGCCATTGGAGTAGGCTGTGCGCCCATACCTCTTACAACAGCTGTTGGTAAAGGCATATCCGGTGCTCTTAGCTTTTTACCTTCTAAATCAGCCGGCGAAGATACAGGAAAATCTTTGGTTGTAACGTAACGTGTTCCATAATACATTGATCCTAAAGCCGTAATGCCGATTTCATCAGACATTTGTTGGTATAAGCGTTGGCCTATTTCACCGTTTACAACTTTATTACCATGCTCCGGACCATCAAAGATGAATGGTGCATCAAATACAGATATTGGTGCAAATCTTTTTCCAAGTTCTCCAGGCCCAACATATGCAACGTCTACAGTTCCAGCTACAATACCATCTGCTAAGTCTTTCTCACTTCCAAGCTGGCCGGCGCCATAAATCACAACATTCACTTTTCCTTCAGATCTTTCTGTAACAAGCTCAGCAATTTTATCAGCTGCATTTGAATAAGGATGTCCAGGTGCATAGATATGCCCAAATTTTAATTCATAAGTGACATCTTCACTGCCTGCATCGCCATTATTATTGGGATCTTCATTACCTCCACAAGCTGTTAAAGAAAAAATTAACATGATCACACATAATAAAGATACTATACGTTTCATTTTTCTCATACCCTCCATTTTTAATTATACTCTTCTTTTGATTGTTTTTTATAATCAATTGTAGTATCTCTCACCTATCAATCAATTATAATTGTTCTCCCTTTACTAATAAACCTGCTCAATTAATTTTAATGTATCACCTCATTTCTTTCATTTTTAATACTATAAATAAATTTTATAATATTGTTTGTACAGCTTTATTCATACCTTCTGTCTCTATAAGGTACAGGTAATCCGCAACTTGTTCTGTTAAACCTTCCACTCTATTTAAGTTTGTCTTCCATACTTGCTCTTGCCCCAGTAATTTTTCAACCATCTTGAAGTAATCTTCTTTGGATGATCCACACGCTTTCCATGCTTTGTCATACATCTGAATTATTTCTTCATTGTCTGCCATAGTAATGTTATTGCGCTCTCTATACAGTGCAAATAGTCCAGCAAGTGCAAACACCAATTTTAAAGGCAGGCAGCCTAACCTTTTTTTATATTCTAAGATGGAAGGTAATACTCTGGTTTCAAATTTTGAAGTGGAATTCAAAGCAATACTTTTTAAATAGTGCTTGATATATGGGTTTCTAAATCTATCTAAAACATCTTTTGCAAAGGCTTTGAGTTCACTTTCAGGTAAATCTAACGTCGGTATGATTTCATCATATAGTGCAGATTGGATTAGCTGTCCAACCGTTTCATTTTCTACTGCCTCTTTGACGGTATTTAATCCATACAACAACCCTATAGGCACCATGGTTGTATGGGCACCATTGAGAATTCTTACTTTACGAGTTCTGTAAGGTGATATATCATCAACAAAGAGTACATTCAGCCCTGCCAGATCTGCCGGAAATTCTTCTTTAACCCAGTCAGGGGCTTCTATTACCCATAAATGAAATTGTTCACCTTCCACCACAAGTTTGTCATCGTAACCCAGTTCTTGTAAAATTTCTTTTATTTGCTCCTTAGGAAATCCCGGTACAATTCGGTCTACCAGACTGTTACAAAAGAAATTCTCTTCCTTTATCCATCTCATAAATGCTTCTTTTTTACCCCAATCTTGAGCTAAATTTAAAACAATTTTCTTTAGTTTATCGCCATTTCTATCAATCAGCTCACAAGGCATAATGATAACGCCTTTTTTACCGGCCTCATATCTTTTATACAGCCAAGCCGTTAATTTGCCGGGAAAGCTTTTAGGCGGACAGTCTTTCTCGTTATCTTGCTTATTATAAGTAATTCCTGCTTCTGTTGTATTGGATATAATGAACCGGATATTTGGATTTAATGCGGTTTCTAAATATTGATCATAACGGTCATATGGATTTATGGCTGTATTAATACAATCAATCAGCATTTTTTCTCTAACCGGCTTTCCGTTTTTCAAACCATTAAGATACAATGTGTACAGTCCATCCTGTTCATTAAGCAGATGTGACAATCCTTCCCGAATAGGTTGTATGACGGTTACACCTGAATTAAAGTTTGCTTCCCCATTCATCTTATATATGATCCAATCAACAAAAGCTCGTAAAAAATTGCCTTCGCCAAACTGCAGTATCTTTTCATCATAACGATTAACTTTGCAGTTTTCTCTGCTCAATCTCATATTTTATTCTCCTTAGATTTGGTAGATTAATTTAGATATATTTCTGATATATCAATAATATATAAAAAAAATTATTTTGTCAATTCTATCGACAAAATAATCTATAAAACAATTATTTGTGCTCTATAAAGCAGTATTAGATGCGAGTACAATGCCTATAGAAGTATCCCCCTCCACCAATTTAAAATCCCGATCATGGTTTTTTGCCATTTTCATGCATTGAATTCTAATCGTGTTTTTCAATACTGAGTTAACAATAATCTTATCTATGGACTGATTCTTTTCTATAGCATCGTTTATCTGTTTTAAGCATTCATCCTCATGCAGTTTCGCAATTTCTACCGCTAAGATAACTCTTTCTGAAAATTCTCCCAGATATTTCTTTTTTTCTTCTTTTTTGATTTCAGGCGTTCCTTTTATGCCGTTCATCAAGTATTCTTCCAGTTTATCTTTTTCCGACATCATGATAATCTCCAAATTTTTTATTTATTTTAATAATAACTATTATTTCACAAGTATGATAAATTAGTAAACTATATTACATTTTCTGATTTTTTAAACTGCGCTTTAAAAACAATTGACCCATTTTTTTCGGTCTTTTTAAGCTCAGACTTTAATAATGTATTATCGGGATGCTGCTCAATAATGTCAAAGACTTCAATAACCTTCATCACAAACTTTCTCAAGTTAATTTCTTTCATATCAGGTTCAACTTCTTTATACATATATAGCGCCCAATTCATGATAGATTCAATAGATATACTTGGCTTAATATTATATACTTCTTTATATATCTCATACATATTGGTTGTTATTTTCATAAAATCTTCATCAGATAGTTTAGGGAGTCTTAAGATGGGTTGGCGCATATCAGACAGCGCAGAATTGTTTTTATCTACCGGATTACCTAGTCTTTGATAAAGCGCCTCATATGACATGATCCCTTTTTCTGAATCAGATAACAAATCGTTTGTTGCTGTGAATACAAACATTATATGATTTAATTCGCCAATAGTACACTCGTCGATAATATAACGAATATTTTCATAGGCTTTACAACGTATATCTATTCGTTCGTTCATTACCAGTTCAAGTTCATCCACTAAAATAACGATCCCATTATAGCCTACTATTTTGGCAAGCTTTATGAAAGCTTTTAAAAAGTCTAAAGCATTTATTTTATCGACTTTACCAATAACATCAAATTTTGCTTTAAGATGATATGGAATATTCTCTTCACCGGTGAGCCACGAAGCAATAGTTGCTGAAAGCTCTTTATCATTATTTATTCTGGCTCGAATATATGAAGTAATCGCTCTTGAAAAAGATGCATTGTACTTCTCTAGGGCATGCAATATTTTTTCTATCTCGGCAGAAGCCATGTTGGATGGCATATCTTGTAGTTTTGTGATCCATTTGTCAAATATATCTTCAAAGCTTGTATCCCTCTCACTTTCTTCAAGTATAGATAGATTATGCATAATATTATAGTATAAATGCTGCAAATGATTTAAACGAAAGCCTTGATTGATTTTTATGGATGAGACAATAAAATTATTTCTTAAAGCTTCAAGCTTCATTCTTTGGAGGAAAAATGTTTTTCCCGACCCATACTCTCCGCTTACGATTTTTACTACACCGCTGTTTTCTTTTATTAAATTGAATCCTCTAATGATTTCTTGTAATTGTTTATCTCTACCAACACATAAGTATTCAATTCCATACTGCGGTACGACTCCATTTTTTAATGCATTTATAATGTGCTGAAGAGAATGTTTTATTTGACTCATGCTTCCCTCCAAGACCTGATTTTCATTTAATTATAACATAATATGACAAATATTTTGCTTAAATTGGTTAAAATTATTATAATCAAGGCTTAAATTAGGGCTTGCTGAATCCATTATCTAGAAACTAAAAAAATTGCCCGTAAGGGCAATTTTTTCGGTTTATTGATAGTAACTGTAAAGCTTTATTCTTTATGCTCTTCCTGTACTTTAATTCTTGTTAATGCACGAAGCATAGCAGCTTTTGCTCTGTCGGCATCTGTATTGGCATTTTCGCCTTCAAGATGCTTTTCAGCTCTTTCTTTAGCTGCTTTAGCTCTTTCAACATCTATCTCTTCAGGCCATTCGGCAGAATCCGCTACAATTGTTGTCAAGCCTTCTTTAACATGGATAAATCCACCAGAGCAGAATGCCTTTTTGATTTTATCATTTTCTTTTATTTTTAGGACTCCAGTTTTCAGAGGCACTACCGTCCACATGTGATCCGCCATATAAGCTTCGTCACCTTCCGTGGTACGTACTACAACCATCTCTACCTCTCCGCTAAAAAAATGGCGGTCTGGAGTAACAATTTCCAGTTGAAATTTTTGTGCCAAAAGATCACCTCCCGGTGTTTTACGCGTTCTTAGCTCTATCTACGACTTCGTCTATGCCCCCGGCAAATAGGAATGCAGATTCGGGTATATCATCATGCTTTCCTTCAAGGATTTCACTAAATCCTCTGATGGTTTCTTTAAGAGGCACATATTTTCCCGCCGAGCCCGTAAATTGTTCTGCTACATGGAATGGTTGTGATAAGAATCTTTGTATTCTTCTTGCTCTTGATACTACCAATTTATCTTCATCACTTAATTCATCCATACCAAGTATAGCAATGATATCTTGCAGTTCTTTATATCTTTGAAGAACTTCTTGTACGCCTCTAGCAACCTCATAATGTTCTTCACCTAGGATAACAGGGTCCATTATTCTAGATGTGGAATCCAGTGGATCTACCGCTGGATAAATCCCTATTTCAGAAATAGCACGAGATAGTACTGTCTTTGCATCCAGATGCGCAAAAGTAGTTGCAGGTGCTGGGTCAGTCAAGTCATCTGCAGGTACATAGATGGCTTGTACAGAAGTAATGGAACCTTTCTTCGTTGAAGTGATTCTTTCCTGTAGTGCCCCCATTTCCGTTGCAAGCGTCGGCTGATACCCAACGGCACTTGGCATACGACCGAGAAGTGCTGATACTTCTGAGCCTGCTTGAGTAAATCTAAAGATGTTATCGATGAACAAGAGTACGTCTTGTCCTTCTTTGTCTCTAAAGTATTCTGCCATAGTCAGACCTGTTAATCCAACACGCATTCTAGCCCCAGGCGGTTCATTCATCTGACCAAATACCAATGCTGTTTTGTCGATAACGCCTGCATCCTTCATTTCATAGTATAGGTCATTTCCTTCTCTGGTTCTTTCGCCTACTCCTGCGAATACAGAAATACCACCGTGCTCTTTTGCAATATTATTGATCAATTCCTGGATAAATACTGTTTTACCAACACCGGCACCACCGAACAGTCCAACTTTTCCTCCTTTTGTATATGGAGCAATCAAGTCAACGACTTTGATGCCTGTTTCAAATAGTTGTGCAGATGTTTCTTGTTCCTCAAAAGAAGGTGCCGATCTATGAATGGACATTTTTTCTTTTACTTTACATTCACTGTCAAAATCTATAGTTTCTCCAACAACATTAAATAGTCTTCCTAGAGTTTCAGGTCCCACAGGAACAGAAATAGGCTGTCCTGTATTCACTGCCTCCATTCCTCTAATTAAACCGTCTGTTGAAGACATGGCAATACATCTTACTGTGTCATCGCCAATATGCTGTGCTACCTCAGCAACGATGGTTCGATCTTCATGTTTTATCTCAATCGCATTTAAAAGTTCCGGTACGCTTTCTGTATCAAATTTAATATCCAATACAGGTCCAATGATTTGAGAAATAGAACCTTTTTTATCCGCCAATTGTTTCACATCCTTTCGTATAAGCTATTTTAAAGCATCTGCACCAGCTACAATCTCGGATATCTCTTGAGTAATTGCTGCTTGACGCGCTCTGTTATAATGAAGGGTTAATTTATCGATCATTTCTTCGGCATTATCTGTGGCATTTTCCATAGCCATTCTTCGAGCGGCTTGTTCACTAACTGCAGATTGTATTAGTCCACCAAAAACCATTGATTCAACATATTTAGGTGCCAAATAATTAAACAGCCCTTCCGGAGAAGGCTCATAAGAAATAAATTCAAACATTCGATTTTCATTATTTTCCTTAACCTTATTCTCAACTCTTTCGAAAGGAAGCAATTTTAGCACTTTAGGCTCTTGTGAAATGGTACTGATAAAGTTCGTATATACCAAATAGACTTGGTCTACCAATTCTTCATCATACAATTGCACTGCAAGAGCACTAATCTTTTGAGAATCTTTATAAGTTATGTTTTCTAATATATTAATGTACTCTCCATCCAAATCATATCCGTGTTTTTTAAAAAAGTCTCTTCCTCTTGAACCGATTGCAATGACAGATACTGGATCTTTATCATTCATATGGTTGACTGCTTCTTTCATTACAGATGAGTTGAAGCCGCCGCAAAGACCTCTGTCCGCTGTTATAACGATATAACAGGTTTTTTTGATTTCTCTGCTTCCTGCAAAATATTTGCTTTGAATATCTTCAGCATCGCTTAGAATCTCATTAATGGTGTCTTTTACCGTATTAAAATAGGGTTTGATTTGATCATACTTCTGCCTTGCTCTCCTTAATTTTGCAGAAGAAACCAGCTCCATTGCTTTTGTTATCTGCTTGGTGCTGTTGACACTTTTAATTCTGCGCTTGATTTCGCGCATTCCTTTTCCTGCCATCTACTCACCTCCATGTGCTGAGCAAACAGCTACGCTTCCAATTCAAAAATATTTTTAAATTCTTCTATAGCTGCTTTCAGTTTTTCTTCAGTGGTTTCTTCTAATTTTCCAGATTCTTTGATCTCTTTTCCAACTTGCGGGTGTTGTGAATCCATAAACTGTAAAAATTCTTTTTCAAATCTGTTAACTTCTGAAACCGGTATATCTGAAAGGAATTTATTAATAGCTGTAAATATAATCATGACTTGATGTTCCACTTTTACCGGCGCATATTGAGGCTGCTTCAAAATCTCCATTAAGCGCTCTCCTTGAGCAAGCCTCGCTTGCGTGTCTTTATCCAATTCAGATCCGAATTGTGCAAAGGCAGCCAGCTCTCTATATTGTGCTAATTCAAGCTTAATTTTACCAGATACTTTTTTCATGGCTTTTAATTGAGCATCCCCACCTACTCTGGAAACAGAAATACCTGAGTTGACTGCAGGACGTTGTCCTGAGAAGAATAATTCAGATTCAAGGAATATCTGTCCATCTGTTATAGAGATAACGTTGGTAGGTATGTATGCTGAAACGTCTCCGGCTTGTGTTTCTATAATTGGTAGAGCTGTAATTGAGCCTCCGCCTAATTTATCGCTTAATTTAGCTGCTCTTTCCAAAAGTCTACTGTGAAGATAAAAAACGTCGCCTGGGTATGCTTCACGTCCCGGTGGTCTTCTAAGCAATAATGACATGGCTCTATAGGCTACCGCATGCTTTGATAAATCATCATATATGATTAAAACATCTTTTCCTTCATGCATGAATTCTTCTGCCATAGCACATCCGGCATAAGGTGCGATGTATTGAAGCGGCGCCATATCACTAGCTGTAGCCGATACAATAATAGAGTAATCCATTGCACCATGATTCTCAAGTGTTTGAACGATTTGAGCAACGGTTGATTTCTTTTGTCCTATGGCTACATAGATACATATAACCTCTTCATCTTTTTGGTTGATAATCGTATCTACTGCCAAAGCAGTTTTTCCTGTTTCTCTGTCACCTATGATCAGCTCTCTTTGTCCTCTGCCTATAGGCACCATAGAGTCAATGGCTTTGATACCTGTCTGCATCGGTTGATGAACAGATTTTCTGTCCAATACGCTTGGTGCATTACTCTCAACAGGTCTAGATTTATCGGTCTTTATTGGACCTTTGCCATCAATGGCTTGTCCCAAGGCGTTGACTACTCTGCCGATAAGCTGTTCTCCTACCGGAACTTCAACAATTTTACCTGTAGGTTTTACCATGTCGCCTTCTTTAATATTTTGATCAGATCCCATCAGTACGGCACCAATGTTATCTTCTTCCAGATTCAATGCCATACCATATACTTCACCAGGGAACTCAAGCAACTCACCAGCCATACATTTTGCTAAACCATGTATTCTAGCGATACCGTCTCCTACCTGAATGACAGTACCAACGTCTGATATTTGAAGTCTATTATCATAATTTTTAATCTGTTCTTTTATTACTGAACTGATTTCTTCGGGTCTAAGATTCATTAGTATCACCCCTATCTATGCTAAACTATTATAGAATCAATAGTTTCTCTAAGGTCTTTTAACTTATTTTGCACAGTTGTATCTAAAACCTTATCACCTATCTTAACTTTTAGCCCTCCAATGATGGAAGGATCAACAACAACTTTTAGTTTTACGCTTTGGTTAGTAACTGTGGATAATTTTTCTTCAATATCACTTAATTGCTTATCCTTAAGTTCTACCGCTGAATAAACGGTTCCTCCAATGATATTTTTGTATAGATTTGCTAATCTTATGTATTCATTGGAAATGTCCAAAAATGAACTGATTCTTTTTTTATCAAGAAGCACATTTAAAAAGTTCATCACTTCACTGCTTAATTTGTTACCAAATATCTTTTTCAAAATACTCTTCTTCTCTGCTGTATTAATCCTTGGAGATTGGTATAATTCAAAAAAGTTCGGTTCGTCTTCAAAAGCACCTTTGATGAAGCTAATTTCTTCAAGAACGCGATCTACCGTATTGTTTTCTTTAGAAACTTCAAATAAGGCTTTACCGTATGTTAATGCAACTAATTCTGCCATTTAGCTTCGCCTACTTCTTTAACAAATTTTTGAACCATTTTATCGTGTTCTTTTTCATCTAATTTTGCCTCAAGAATTTTTTCTGCTGTAATAAGTGCTAAAGAACCCACCTTATCTTTTAATTGATTCATTGCTTTGATCTGTTCTCTTTCAATTTCTTCTTCTGCCCGTTCAACCATTCTTGAAGATTTATCTTGTGCTTCTTTTATAATTTCTTTTGATTGTTCATCAGCTCTCATTCGTGCTGCCTTAACAATCTCTCTTCCTTCTTCTTTAATATTATCAAGCTTTGATTGATACTCCTCCTTAAGCTGTTTTGCTTCAAGATTCAATTTTTCTGCCTCATTAATTGAATCTTCAATACCTTTTTGTCGTGCTTCCATAAATTCTTTGACAGGTTTAAATAGTATTTTCTTAAGGATTAAAAAAAGCACAATTGTATTGACTATCGTAAAAATAAACGTCGAACTGGTTGGTTCTACAAGACCTTTATATACATGCATATCCACGAAACGCCTCCTTTCCTGCCATCCATCCAAATTATTTTACAGCATATTTACTAAAGGATTAGCAAAAAGAAGAATCAATGCAACGATTAAGCCGTAGATACCAGTCGTCTCTGCTACTGCAGCTCCAAGAAGCATAGTTCTTACAATATCACCTTGTGCTTCAGGTTGTTTACCAACGCCTTCAGCACCTTTACCAGCCGCAAATCCCTGTCCAATTCCAGGTCCAATACCTGCTATCATTGCCAATCCTGCTCCTATTGCAGAACATGCTAAAATTAACGCTCTTCCAGTAATGGGTTCCATAATAATATTCCTCCTTATATTTCGAATTTTTTCCTTATACTAATTGTATTAAAGGATTTGCAAACAAAAGCACTAATGCAATAATCAATGCATAAATTCCTGTTGTTTGTGCTACTGCTTGCCCTAATATCATGGTTTTAACAATATGTGATTGAAGCTTTGGTCTCATTCCAACAGCTTCTGTACCTTGACCTGCCGCATAACCTTGTCCTATTCCAGGTCCAATACCTGCGATCATTGCAAATCCTGCTCCTATTGCAGATGCCGCTAAGACAATTGTTGCACCATTTAAAGTAATTAACGGGTTGGCATACATTAATAGTAATGCAATTACTAATGAAAATACACCTGATGTCTGTGCGATTGCAGATCCTAAAAGCATAACCAAAGTAGCGCTTCTTGAACTATCCGGGTTAATGCTTACAGCTTCTGTAGCTTTTCCAGCCGCATATCCTTGTCCTATTCCAGGACCTATTCCTGCCATCATTGCCAGCCCGGTGGCTATTGAGGATGCGGCAAGTATAATTTGCTTTCCTTCCATCAAAGCAAGAGGATTGGCATACATCAATAATAATGCTATAACAAGAGAAAAGATACCCGATGTTTGTGCTACTGCAGAACCTAGTAACATAACAAGCATTGAAGTTTTTGATGCTTTAGGATTTTTACTTGTAGCTTCTGCACCTTTTCCTGCTGCATATCCTTGCCCTATTCCAGGTCCGATACCTGCTATCATAGCAAGTCCAGCTCCTATTGCAGATGAAGCTAATACCAGCTTATCTCCATCAAGATTAATTAAAGGATTACCAAATAATAGAATTAAGGCAATAACAAGTGCCAATATTCCCGATGTCTCCGCTATTCCTGCACCCAGAAGCATAACCATTATAGATTGTTTTGCTTCTTTGGGATTTTCTCCTGCAACTTCTGCTCCCATTCCTGCTGCATATCCTTGGCCAATTCCCGGACCTATCCCTGCTATCATTGCAAGTCCAGCTCCTATTGCAGAAAACGCCAATATTAATGATTTTTTATCAAAAGATAGAAGCCATTCAATAAACATTGTAAAAAAATCTTTATATTCCATTTGTCCACCTCCTATCTCATCCTATTCATCCATAGCCATTGATACAAATACCATCGTGAGCATTACGAATATAAATGACTGGAGCACCCCTGCAAAAACATCAAAGTATACATGCAGTACTAAAGGAACTCCCGCCTGGAAAACAGGAATGGATAGTCCTATTGCACCACTCAATGATATTAACGCACCATAGAGTAAATGCATAATGATTAAGCCACCAACAATATTTCCGAAAAGACGGAAAGCAAGTGATACTGGTGTTGCTAATTCACTTATGATATTTAGCGGCAGCATAAAAGGTATCGGTTCGGCAAAACCTTTTAGGTAACCTAATCCACTGCTCTTAAATCCAAAAAAGTGAATCATAAAAAAAGTAATAATTGCCAATGCGAATGTCGTATTAACATCTGACGTCGGCGGTCTAAATCCCGTGAGCCCCCACAAATTCGCAAATACCAAATAGATCAGTAAAGTTCCAACATAAGGTGCAAAACCAAGTTTGCCTTTACCCATACCTTGTTCGGTTAACTTATATACAGTATCTACAAGCATTTCAGTGAAATTTTGAGCACCTTTTGGAATTCTTTGAAAATTTCGAACAAGAATTAGTGAGCCTATGATCAATATTGCCATGATGATCCATGTATTGATAACGGTCTCAGTAATGACCAGTCCATTTGAAAATTCAATTATAACCTTGGGGCCAAATTCTGTTTCCACGGTAACCCTCCTTTCCAAATTAAAGATTGTAATTATTGTTATGGTCAAACCTTAACAACTTGATAAAATGATGGCTTTATATGTTAAAACATGCAAAATTTATGTTTTGCATGTTTGCACAACCGGAATGTTAATGCTTTTATTTTGTTTTATTAAAAATATTTTTATAATATTGCTTGTCGTTGAACAAATGTAAGACATATACGACCAGTTTTATAGTAAGTATGCCTATAATAGTCCCAATGACATTTATGTAATCGGCTACCACCGAGATGTATAATACGGCTCCATAGATGGTAAAGCGAATAAAATACCTTGAGCTGACATAGGTTTTTGCTTTCTCAGGTGGTAGATAAATTGATTTCTCGATTGTTTTTGCCAATAGTGTGAAATTTAAAATTGCAATAACTGTGCCAAAAAACAAACCCGAAATAAAGCTAAGATAATCTTTTACAATGAATATGGCAACTGCTGCTGCAAAACAAGCTGTTAACAGTGTATATTTGTATATCTTTAACCTTAAATCTCTGGTCTCATCCATTCCTCTAACCGCCTATTTTATTACTTTTTCTTACTACTTTTTTTTATGTCCTGCATGACTATTTTATATACATTTAAAAAACCAATAATTACGCCGCATATAATAAAAATAATAAGAAAAATATTTCCTGTTTGTATACGTTCATCAATATAATGCCCTAAGAATACAGCTCCAAGTATCGGTATAATCATTTGTAATCCTATATGGGTGATCAAAGCTAATCCTTTGTATATGGAAAAACGATTATTTGACATTATCATTTCCTTTCAGACACGTTTTCTCAATAGTATAATTATATCTCTAAAAGCGTAAATGTAAAGGCTTGATTGTTAATATTTTTTCAATATTTTAAATCTACACACATTATATTATGTATTAAAGATAGAATATTGTATTATTGTACGGTTTATAACGCAATTGTCCGATAATTTGTACAATATCTTGCTTCTTTTTTGTTTATTTTTACAAGCAAAATAAAATACAAATATTACTAATTTATAAAAGGGGGTAGATTCATCTACCCCCACAGTTAACTACATGACAACCATAATCATTCCCTAAATCTTTAGAGAATTATTGTTCAAAGTACCGTAATCAATTGATATGATTCTATTATGTATCACTCATCGTTGTTATAAAAGAATCTTTAATAATTCGAACAATTTTTTCTGAAGCTGTTCCATTTCCGTAAGGGTTAACGGACTGTGCCATTTTATTATATTTATTTTCATCGTCCAATAATTCTGATGTCATTTTCACTATGGTTTCTCGCTGTACGCCGGCTAATTTAGCTGTTCCAGCTTCAATAGCTTCGGGACGTTCCGTTTCTTTTCTGACTACCAATACCGGTTTGCCTAAAGAGGGTGCTTCCTCTTGAAGTCCTCCGGAATCTGTAATAATTAGGTGGGACTTTGATAATAATTTAACAAATGGTTGGTACTCCAAAGGCTTAATAAGATGAATGCGTTCTAATCCTCCTAGAATTTTTATAGCGGTATTTTTAACCTTTGGATTTAGATGAACTGGAAAAATCACTTCAACATCTTGATATTTTTCTACAATATCCCTCAATGCCAAAAATATATTTTCCATATATTGGCCTAAGTTTTCTCTTCTATGACAAGTTACGGTTACGACTCTGCTGTCATCATAATTGATATCTCTCAGTAATGTATCCGGAAACTCGTATTCTTGATTAGCCGTATGAATCAATGCATCTATAACGGTATTTCCCGTTAGGAATATCTTACGCTCATCGATGCCTTCGTCTAATAAATTTTGAATGTTCTTTTGTGTCGGACAAAAATGAAAATCTGCCATACGTCCTGTTAAAACCCTGTTCATCTCTTCAGGAAACGGCGAATACTTGTTAAAAGTCCTTAGTCCGGCTTCAACATGGCCTACTTTGACTTGATGGTAAAAGGCCGCTAAAGCACCTGCAAAGGTTGTAGTTGTATCTCCGTGAACCAATATGACATCCGGCTGGGCTTTATTTATGGCTTCATCCAGTCCTTCTAAAACCCGTGATGTAATTTGAGTTAATGTTTGGTTCTTTTTCATGATATCCAGGTCATAATCCGGCACCAAATCAAATAAGTACAGGACTTGATCCAGCATCTCTCTATGCTGAGCCGTTACACATAAAGAACACTCTATGTCTTTATCCGCTTTCAGTTTTTTAACCACCGGTGCCATTTTAATGGCTTCCGGACGCGTCCCAAAAATAGTCAATACTTTTGTCTTATCTCTCATCTTATTACCCCACTTTATATATCATGATGTTTTTCATTAATTTCTTCATCATGTTGAGTTTTTGTAAATACATATATCAACGCTGACGTTAGAACGATTAATACCGCACCATCAAAAAACATACTTTTATTAACCAGAACTGCAGCAACCCCTAAAATTCCGCTTATAGCATATAATATTACAACCGTCTTTCTTTGGTCCATGCCTTGTGATAATATTCGATGATGCAAATGCCCTTTATCTGCTTCCATAATGGGCTTTCCTTTAATCAGTCTTCGATAAATAGCAAATGCCGTGTCAAAGATAGGCAGGCCCAAAACCAGAACTGGAATGACTGTAGCAATAGCAGCTGCACCTTTCATTGGTCCAATAATTGAAACCGCTGCTAACATAAATCCAAGAAATAAAGCGCCTCCATCCCCCATAAATATCTTTGCCGGGTTGAAATTAAATGGTAGAAATCCTAATGCCCCTCCGGCAACTGCCAAAGTAATCATAGCCACTTCAGGTCTTTGATTGATATATGCAATGTATGCAAGAGAAAATGAAGCAATAGCCGCCACACCAGCAGCAAGACCATCCAGCCCATCAATTAAGTTAATGGTATTGGTGATGCCAACAACCCAAATAACCGTTATTATCAAGCTGATTACCCAAGGAAAGTATACATATCCTTCACCAAAAGGGATACCCACAAAATGAATTCTTATTCCAAAGTAATAGAGCACCGATGCACATATAATTTGACATGCCAGCTTCACCTTGGCAGAAAGTACATAGATATCATCGATTACACCTGTCACCATTATGAGCGATCCTCCAATTAACATACCTGCTACCTCTTTAGAAAGAGGTAATATTAATAAAATACTGCTGATGGTACCAAGGTAGATGGCTATACCTCCCAGCCTGGGTATGGGTTGATTATGTACCCTTCTTCCATCGGTAGGTACATCAATAACCCCAAATCTATGAGCTAATTTAACTGAGATAGGTGTAAAAACCAGTGATACACCAACAGCTATTAGAAATATCCATATATAATTAAACATTTATTTTATGTCCTCCAATCAAAATCAGTACGTCACTATTCTATCAAAAACAACTGTAAAATCAAATACCATACGACTCTATCACAATTTTTGCCTCTTCCATCATATGTAAAGCCAGCCGGTCTGGATATTCTCCTTTATAAATGACCTTGTTAATACCTGCGTTGACAATCATTTTTGTACAGATGACACAGGGTTGAGTTGTGCAGTATAAAGTTGCATTGGATATATTGATGCCGTATTTAGCAGCTTGAACTATGGCATTTTGTTCAGCGTGCATACCTCTACAAAGCTCATGTCTTTCTCCGGAAGGCACATTCATTTCTTCTCTGACACATGTGCTGCAATGTGCCATATTGGAAGGTGCTCCATTATAGCCTGTTGCTAAAATTCTATGATCTTTAACAATCACTGCACCAACTTGACGCCTTAAGCATGTTGATCGAGTTTTGACAACTTCTGCAATTTGCATAAAATATTCATCCCATTCCGGCCTCATTGGTACTCCCCTTTGATAATTATTAGTTGTTCATTATTCATTATTTATTGTAAGTGTTATTTCTTAAACAAACCTTAAAAAATGGTATAATTTTCTATCTAAATATTTCATTTGCTGCTTTCACTCCAGCCATTCCGTCTTTGCAATAGTAGTCTGCACCAATTTGTTTTGAATATTCTTCATTCAAAACAGCGCCTCCTACCATCACTTTACATGAAAGGCCTTCTTTTCTTAGCGCTTTTATTGTATCTTCCATACTTTTTACGGTTGTTGTCATTAGAGCACTCAGTCCTACTAAAAGAATTTTTTCTTCTTTTGCTATTTTTACAATATCTTCTACCGGAACATCTTTTCCCAAATCAATGACCTCATAGCCATAATTCTCTAATAACACTTTGGCAATGTTTTTACCAATATCATGGATATCTCCACGAACGGTTGCAATCAGTATCTTTCCATAGTAAATAGATTGATTTCCTGATTTTTGCATTTTTTCTTTGATCATATGAAAAGATTTTTTTACTGTTTCAGCTGATTTAATCAGCTGTGGTAAAAAGATTTCACCTGCTTCATACTTTTCTCCTACAATCTCAAGAGCAGGTATAAGATGATTATTAACAATTTCTAAAGTATCATACTGTGGAATCATCTCCAAAGTTTTAGCTTCCGCCTGATCACTCAGACCCTTTATCACCATCTCTTTTAAGGTTATTTTTTGTTGGCTTAACTCTTTTTCTTTAGAAGTATCTTTATTGGATTTCTCCTGCTGAGAAAAATACTCAATATAGTCTTTCGATTCTTTATCTTTACCACTTAATGCCTCAAATGCCTTAATAACTCCTATTGTTTCTTTTTCTGTAGGATCAGTTATCGGTGCATCCAACCCGTAGGCTAAAGCAGCAGCTAAAAATGTAGAATTGATGGCCTTTCGCTCCGGCAGTCCAAACGAAATATTACTAGCACCAAGGGTTGTTTTTACGCCATATTCTTCTTTTATAATTTTCATAGCTTGAAGCGTTTCACTGGCTGCTTCTTGTTGTGCAGATATGGTTAATGTCAAACAGTCTACAATTATTTGCTCTTTATTAATACCATATGTTTCAGCGTATCGAATCATTCTATCCGCAATTTCAACTCGCTCATTACAGGTCTTAGGCAGCCCTTTTTCATCTAGTGTTAAGGCAATGACACATGTTCCATATTTTTTAACAATAGGAAAAATAGCATCCATTACTTCTTTTTTTCCATTTACAGAATTAATAATGGGTTTTCCATTATAATAACGAACAGCATGATTGATGACTTCGGGACTCGTGCTATCAACCTGCAAAGGTAGATTGACTATGCCTTCAATCTGCTTTATGACATCCAGCATGACTTCTTTCTCATCAATTTCAGGCAGACCTACATTGACATCTAAAATATGTGCACCACATTCTGCCTGTCTCACTGCTTCATCAATAATATACGCCATATTCCCTTCTTTAAGGGCTTCTTTAAGCTTTTTCTTACCTGTCGGGTTAATTCTTTCTCCAATAATACGGATACGCTCATCCAATATCACCGTTTTAGTAGATGTACTCACAGCGGTAAAGGGTTTTACTGTGATTTCCTTTGGTTGTTTATTGGAAATTAACTGCCTCAGCTGAGATATGTAGTCAGGGGTTGTGCCACAACAACCGCCGACTATATGGATCCCCAACTCTATCATCTTGGATACAGCAGAGATGAATTCTTGAATGTCGACTTCAAAGACTGTTTCTCCATTGACTATTTTAGGAAGCCCTGCATTAGGCTGAACTAAGACAGGAATATGTGAATATTGTATGATTTCTCGAAGGATATCAATCATTTGATCAGGCCCTAATGAACAATTTATCCCAAGGGCATCAATCCCCATGTCTTGTAACATATTGACCATGGTAAGAGGATCAGTCCCCATAAGCGTTCGACCATCTTCTTGAAAAGTAACAGAACAAAAAACAGGCAAATCACTATTTTCTTTGGCAGCCAAAACCCCGGCTTTCATCTCATATAGGTCTGAAAAAGTTTCCAGCAATATGAGATCTACGCCTGCTTTACTACCTGCTACTACCTGTTCTTTAAATAGTTCGTAAGCATCATCAAATTTCAAATCCCCTGTAGGTTCCATAATTTTACCTGTAGGTCCAATAGCTAATGCTACATACTTATTGCCGGCAGCTCTTTTTGCTATTTGCACAGCTTTGGTCACAATAGCGGTAACATTACATTCACTATCTTTAAATTTTAAGCTATTGGCTCCAAAGGTATTGGTAGTGATGACATCACTTCCCGCTTGAATATATTGAGTGTGAATGTTCTCAATTACATCTGGATTCGTAATATTCAACAGTTCCGGAAGCTCACCCACTATTTTTAAACCATTTTTTTGAAGCATGGTTCCCATAGCACCATCGAATAGTATAAACTGCTTGCCTATTAATGACTTAATACTCATTTCTATCTCCCATTGTTTCAATCTTATTCTTGTTACTAATTTTTCTAATGGTTTTAATATTTTCCGCAATCTTTCTAGCTGTTTCCGATTTATTCATGGTATATAAATGTATACCGTCAATTCCCCAAGCCATTAAATCTATAATTTGTTCTAATGCATACGCTTGTCCGGCCTCTTTTAATGCTTCAGGGTTATGTTCATATTTATCTAACATTCTTTTAAACTTCGGTGGTATACTGCATCCGGAAAGTTTCTGGATCCTTAAAATCTGTTTGGCATTTAAAACAGGCATGATACCGGCAGACACCGGAACATCGATACCGGCTAATTCTAATTCTTCCATAAAACGATAAAATAATTCGTTGTCAAAAAACAATTGTGTAATCAAAAAATCAACACCGGAATTTACTTTCTCTTTTAAATATTTAATATCCTGTATCCTATTAGAGCATTCCATATGACCTTCAGGATAACATGCAGCCCCAATGGAAAAGTTACCTTTTTTATTAATTTGGTCAATCAAATCACGCGCATATGTATATTCCTCTGAAACAGCATCATCTCCACCGCTCTCAGGCATATCTCCTCTTAAAGCTAAAATATTAGTAATGTTATTGTCTCTTAATGAACCAATAATATTATCAATTTCTTTTGAAGTAGATGAGATACAAGTTAAATGAGCTAACGCTTCAATATGGTACTCATTTTTAATCTTAGAAGCAATTTCTACCGTTCTATCCCTGGAAGTTCCACCTGCGCCATATGTAACACTAATATAGTCCGGTTCTAAATCTTTTAATTCTTCTATCGTATGATATATGGTATCTATTGGATAATCTTTCTTTGGTGGAAATATCTCAAAAGATAACAACGTCTTATTCTTTCTAAACAAATCTTTTATTTTCATAAAACTTCTCCCCTACAAACACGATCAACCTATTTTGTAAAATCATGTTGATATTATAACATAAAATCAAGCAATAAGCTTAAATTTCGGCATAAGTATATTAAGAAGATTTATTAATATTTACCTTTATATGTTACAAGCGTAAAGATTATATGATTATTTTATTATGCTTTAGTAATAATTGCTGACTATAGGAGATATTGAGTATATAATTTGAAATTAAAAAATCCAGTTTTCGCAGAAAACCAAAGGGGCATACATATATTGATAAGTTTTAGGGCACTGACCGTTATTGCAATAAATTTACACTTTTTCACCCTTTGTTCTTTTTTCATTT
>JANQMT010000045.1:0-9290 GCA_028279945.1 Clostridia bacterium | reverse complement strand
AAATACGCGACTTTGAGCAAGATTAAAGAAAATATTGGGTCCACCAAAAAAAGATAAAAATCAAAAAGGGTTGGTTTTACAATCATCCAACCCTTTTTTTCATCGTGTTATTTACATCATTACTTTCTAAGTAAAAAAGCAGCTATTAGACATCCTATAATTACTAAAAATATTAGTGGATAGAATGCTATAATATAACTTCCGAAGATATCACGTATGATTCCCGAGGTTGAAACTCCCAAAACCGCACCTACTCCATATGCAGTAAATATGAATCCATAATTAGAACTATAATTCTTTAATCCAAAGTACATTGCAGTAGCTGTTGGTGCAATAGCAAGCCATCCTCCCAGTGTCAACCAAAGTAATGCAAAAGAAACCGTATACAAAATAATTGTGCCTTCCTTTGCCATTAACATGAGACATGAGGCGAAAATAATAAGCCCAAATGCTATTATAGATGCAATAAAAGGATAATATTTATCTGTAATCCAGCCAAACAATGGCCTTCCAATGCCATTAAATATTGCAAATAATGATACCATTTGTGCTGTGGTAGCATAATCCAACTTAATAATTTCTTGGCCTACTGCACTGGTAATACCAATGACCATCAGTCCACTATAGGTTCCTATTATAAAGCATAACCATAGACCATAAAACTTTTTATTTTTAAGCATCTGCTTGGTATTGATTTCAGAAAGCCCTTCTGAATGATTTTTGACATTTGCCTTTGTCCTCATTGAGTTTTGATCCGGAAATTTAAATGGAAGTGACAGCAATACCAAAATAATAAGAAATATAAATCCAATAACTCTAAAAGCTGATAACACACCCAACTCATCTATAAACCATCTTGCTAATGGTGATGTAACTAAAGGAGACAGTCCAAAACCGAATAATGTTATGCCTACTATCAATCCCTTTTTTTCGGGAAACCATTTTGAATTCACCGCAAGCGGAACACCATAAACAATCCCCACGCCTCCGCCTGCAATAACGCCATAAGTGATTGCCATGATATTAATATTGGTTGCGTATCCTGATAATATCCATCCTGAGCTTACGACGATCCCCCCAATAATCATCATTGTTCTTGGTCCATATTTATCAATTAATTTTCCTGAGACAGGCATTATCCCGGCATAAAACATTAAAAATAACATATAAGGCAAACCACTCTTCGTCGCACCAATATTAAATAATTCTTCCAAAGGTATTCTGAAAACACTCCAAGAATAAACAGTTCCCA
The DNA here is from genome assembly GCA_028279945.1 of Clostridia bacterium. Taxonomy (GTDB): domain Bacteria; phylum Bacillota; class Clostridia; order Peptostreptococcales; family JAAYPU01; genus JAKSCF01. Next base: position 8,038 of record JANQMT010000045.1, on the reverse strand, counting down.
GACACATAAAAATAATAACACCTAAAGGAACGAACACCCATCTTCCCTTTTCAGCAGGAATACCTAAAACTTTTCTCCCATTCATTTCTTTATTCCTCCCGCTTATTAAGCTTTTAACTACTTAACATTTAGACTTAATTGATGTCTTAATTTGGTATCATTTATACTCAGTATTCTTGCCGCTACTAATGCAGCCTCGTGAGCACCGTTAATGGACACGGCTGCTACCGGCACTCCCTTGGGCATTTGAACAATCGAAAGCAGCGAATCCACCCCTTCAAAATCTTTTGATTGAACCGGTACGCCTATTACCGGAATACAAGTCAAAGAAGCGACCATCCCAGGAAGATGAGCCGAACCTCCGGCTCCGGCAATAATGACTTCAAGACCTCTTTCTTCAGCAGTTTTAGCATATTGATACATTCTATCCGGTGTCCTATGAGCTGAAACAATGCATATTTCAGCCTCTATTCCTAATTGATCCAATGTTTTAGCAGCATCATTCATGACATGTAAATCCGAATCGCTCCCCATAATAATACCCACCTTTGGATGACCGACTTTATCAATCTTATTAGCCATAAAATTCACCTCCAACCTAATGTCTCTCAATATAAATCCAATGCAACCGTATTATAAAATATTGACCATTTTCTGCTATTCATCCACCCTTTTTATGGATATATGTGCCAGTGCGTCTAAAGCTGCCTTTTGGGCACATTCTACCGTATCTCTCAATACAGTAATATGTCCTAATTTTTTTAATTTGGAAACCTTATCTTTACCATATAAATGAATATACGATTGTTCTTGACTCAATATTTTATCTATACCGTCTATAAAATAATCAGCACCGGCTTCTATTTTTATATTGCCCAAAATATTTATCATAACACATGGAGAGAGCAGTTTTGCAGACCCTAAAGGCATTCCCGTCATCACTCTTAACAATTGCTCGTATTGTGATGTCAAACAGGCTTCAATGGTATAATGTCCCGAATTATGGGGCCGTGGGGCTATTTCATTGATATAAAGCTTCCCTCCTTTATCTAAAAACATTTCAATACAAAATACACCTTGATCATTCAATAGTGCCATTACTCGGTCTACTATTGTTAAGGCTTGCTTTTCTATAGAATCATTTATATCGGCCGGCGCTTTGGTGAGCCTTAAAATACTCTCTTGGTGTAAGTTTTCAACCAAAGGATATGTCACCTTATTTCCTTTGGTATCAACTGCTGCGATAACAGAAATTTCTTTTTCAAAATCCATATATTCTTCGACATAAAATGAATGGTTCCCCAAGACCTCTAATGCCTTTATCGCATCTTCTTTACTACGAATCAAATAATTTCCTTTACCATCATACGCCCCATAAGAAGATTTTATAAAAAACGGCAGCCCATGTTCTCTAATAATACATTCAATATCTTCCATACTCTCTGCTTTCCAGAATTTTGGAACGGGTAATCCCCCATTCATTAGTAAAGATTTCTGTTTGTATTTGTTTTGAATGTTTTTAAGGGTATGTCCGGAAGGTATGATTCTAAAACCTTTTTTTTCTAATTCACACAGAATATCTGCATTAATATGCTCAAATTCATATGTCATGACATCAGTCGCCTTAGCTAAATTTTCAATTTGTTGGGCATCAGAAAAACCGGCGTTAATTTGCAAATCCGAAACCTGCCCGGCCGGTGATTTGGGGTTAGGATCAAGAACCGTAACGTGATACCCCATCCTTTTTGCTTCCATTGTGAGCATCCTGCCTAACTGACCGCCACCGATTATGCCTATTTTTCCTGGGGGATATAGAATATTTCTTTGTGAATCCATGTTGTTCAGCCCCCTTACTTAACAGTTCCAGCCACTTCTATTGAATCTAAATACCCTTGCGCTTCTTCAGATATAAATTCGTCAAATGAATAGTAATCTTTTTCAGCTTGTTTTGCAGTCAGTATTGTTTTGTCTGGTGGAAACTTCAAGTTGGTCGGACAAGGCGTATATATCTGTATATACGTAGGTCCAATCTCTCTTGAGATAAGAATGGATTTCTTTACCACTTTTTCCAACAATCTTGGACTTGCTATTGTAACCCGAGCACCGTATGCACATCCACTGATCTTAGCTATTTCATAAACAGGAATTTTAGGAAACTTCTTGCCTTTAGGTGCCATGTTTAATACTTCGCCACTTTTGCTCATTCCACTCTCTTGCCCGCCGGTATTGCCATATACTTCATTATCCAGCATTATGGTTGTAATGTTCTCCCCTCTAAACCATGAATGAAGTGTTAAGTCCAGACCGATATCTGCTATTCCGCCATCTCCAACCATGACAATAACGTCCTTATGCCGGTCGGGATAGTGCATTTTTAAAATCCTTTTTATTCCCGTAGCAACTGCATTTTGATTACCAAAAGCGGTATTGGAATAATTGACAGCGGTTTGTGATAGAGCAAAAAAGGAGCATCCGGGCGTACCTACGACAATTGTATCTTCAGGCGCGGGAAACGATGCCGCAACAAGCCTTATGCCAAGAGATACGCCGCATCCTGCACAATGAGGATGCTGCTCAATAATTTCTTTTTTAATGCCCAAATCAGAAATCCCGTTATTATCACTATAAGGACCAAAGCTCACCAGTTGGCGGTATTCTTCCGGTAAATATTTTTCAAATTCACTTACAGGTGTCATTACTTTTGTTTTCATTTTTTACCTCTTTTTTTGATTGTAATATTTTTTCTTGCATTGATTACAACATCTGCAATGAGTTCCGGAGGCATTGTCATGCCTCCAAAAACCCTTGGAGCTCCAATAACTCTCTCATTATTATTCAAGGATGATTTAATCTCTCTCGTCAACCATCCTCCAGCATTAAATTCCGGAACGATAATACATTTGGCATTTTCAGTGATTTGTGAAATCTCTTTTTCTGGGAAAGGTCTTATGGACTTAATCTTTACTAATCCGGTTTCAATGCCTTTATCAGCAAGAATTCTTATTGCTTCCCTGGATTGAGATACTGCGGTTCCGGAAGCTACAATCATTGAATCTGCCTCAGGATTTATAACCTCAATTAAACCATCCAGATAATACTCTATATATTTTCTTGCTCTCTCGGAAGCCGCTAATACTTCTTGATGCCAACTGGCGTTAGCACCATAGCTGATAAAATTACTTTTATTCAGTAGTGGGTCTCGCACATTTCGTATAGGCGGAGTTTCCATGTTAAATATTGGAACAGGTGATGACCCGGAATTATATTCAGATAATTTTAATTCATCTGAAGGTACCATAACCTTTTCACGTGTATGCGTTACAAAAAAACCATCACAAAACACACCTATTGGTATATGTACATCAGGCTTTTCAGCAATGACATAAGCCTTTAACAGCATATCAAATAAATCTTGTGCGTTTTCAGCATGGAACATCATCATTCCTGTGTTTAAAAGCATACCCATTTCAATATTTTCAGGTTGAATCGAAGGCGGTAAAGAAAGACCTCGACACATAAAAGCACATACGATAGGTTGACGAGCACCCGCCCAAACCGGAAACATTTCCATGGCACGCAATGTTCCTGGCCCGCTTGTGGCGGTAAATACACGTCCACCCGCCAAAGATGCCCCATGAATTGCTGCCATTACGGCGAACTCATTCTCTGCACGAAAAAAATCTTTAACATATCCATTTGCGTATAATTCCCCTATTAAATGCATGCTCTCACTCTGAGGCGTAATAGGAAATGCTACCGCAATATCAATATTAGCGCGTTTGATTGCTTCGGCCACAGCCTCGCTTCCGGTTATAAATCTATTCTCTCTTGGCGTCTCCAGCAATAAATAATCCGCATCAGCCACCCTTTGAAACTCACCCATTTTCATAACTCTCCTTGGACTTTTTTTAAAATTTAAACCTCTTTTAATGTGATTGCCTTTTTATTGCAAACTGTAGCACATAATCCACAGCCTTTGCATCTGCTTTCATTAACATAGACCTTTTTTTCACGACACATAATGACATTTGGATCGGGACAACTCATAATGCACAACTTACATCCAATACACTTTTCAAGATCTATTTTTGCAGTGGTATACATATCCATCTCTCCTTACGATTTTTTGTACTCCTGAGTTGAACTTGCAGCAGTTTTGACTACATCCATATTTTTTTCTATTAATTGATTGACTTTCTCAAATTTACTTTTCACAGCATCATCCAAAGCAGCAGTGGTTGCAGAAGCAATAAATTTACCGCCGCTAAATCTTTCCGTCAATGCTTGTTCCAAGTGCTCATTATTAATTAAACCGGTAATTCCCAGCAGAGCACCCAGCATTGCCATATTGGTGGATAGTTCAGTTCCTCCAATTTCAGATGCAATGGTAGTAGCAGGAATATAGAATAATTTCGCATTTAATTCGATTAATTTATCCATGTCAGCCTGCTTTATGGGAAGCACTTCATCTGAATTGATAATGATAAGCCCATCTCTTTGTAAACCTTCAAAGAAAGGCATTGTATAACATTTCCCCATAGTGATGACATCCGGGTGAAAGATCATAATAATATTAGGAGATAGAATTTCTCCACGTTCATATATGGCTTCTTTTGAAATCCTTACGTAGCTTTCAGCAGGAGCCAAACGTTTTTCTGCTCCAAAAAATGGATTTACAGTACTTTCAAACCCTTGAAGAGTTGCTGCTGATCCCGTGATATGAGCTGCTGTCACAACGCCTTGTCCCCCCAGTCCTGACATTCGGATTTTAGTAACATGATTCATTGCTTCTCCTCCTCTAACTTTTTAAAATAGTCTTTGGCGCTATCAGAAATGTACTCAACTGTACGGTAAGTCCCATCCTTTTCTCCAGCTTTTGCCATTGTAACCGTTTGATCAGATTCAAATTTATAATTAGTTGGACATGGACTATATATCTGAATATATGAAGGCCCTAGCTCTCTTGTTGCCAATATGGCTTGCTTAACCGCCTTTTCTAGACGTCTTGGAGAAGCAGGTGAAACCGAAGCAACATAATCACATCCTGATTCTCGAGCAATTTCCGGTAAAGAGACTTTAGGAAATTTTTTACCGGTTGGTGCCATGTTTAACACTTTGCCCTTCTGTGTCATGCCGCTTTCTTGGCCGCCTGTATTGGCATACGCTTCGTTATCTAACATGATGGTTGTAATTTTTTCTCTTCTCAACCAAGATTGCATGACCATATCAAGTCCAATATCTGCTGTTGCACCATCACCGGCGATGACGACAACATCTTTATTTTTATCCGGAAACCTTAACGCCATTGCTCTTTTAAGTCCGCTTGCAACAGCATTTTGATTGCCAAAAATAGAATGAATATTATGAAGTGCCACTTGTGGAAATGCTAAGGAACTGCATCCGGTAGAACCTACAATGATGGTATCTTCCGGTGCAGGAAGGGATGCAAGTATCAGCCTAAGGGATAACGCAAGTCCACAACCGGCACATAGTGGGTGCTCTTCAAGCAACTCTTTAAAATTACCTAAATCTTTGATGCCGTAATGCTGGTCAAAAGGGCCTTCTTGAATGAGTTGTTGATATTCTTTTGGCATTACATCCTCAAATTCGGGACAAATATTAAATACGCGTTTTAACATCTGTTACACCTCCGTATTTCGTCAAGTATGAGTTCAACAGGCATTGTCATACCTCCAAAAACTCTTGGAGCTCCTACAATTTCAATATTATTTTGCAGCACCGCTCTAACTTCTCTATCCAGCCATCCAACACGGTTGAATTCGGGAATAATCACTGCCTTGGTATTTTTTAGAGCTGCTATTAATTCTTCTTCAGGAAATGGTCGTAAACTCTTAATTTTAATTAGTCCTACATTAATGCCTTCATGTCTTGCTTGTGCAACCGCATCACGACTTTGAGAAACCGCTGTGCCTGAAGCAACAATCATAATTTCAGAATCTTCATAACTAATATCTATAAGCCCATTTAGGTAATGATCTAAATATGTTCTGGATCTTTCACACGCCGCCATTACCTCTTGCTGCCATGAAGCATGTGCTGCATAGCTGATAAAATTACTTTTCATGATAAAAGGATCTCTCATTTGCCTTATTGGAACATTTTCCATATCAATAACCGGTACAGGTGAGCTGTACGGATTATAATTAGGAATTTTAACGCTTTCAGGATCAATTTGAACATTATCTCTTGTATGGGTTACAAAAAAACCATCGGCAAAAACGCCTATTGGAATATGTACATCTGTTTTTTCTGCCACGATAAATGATTTTAGAATCATATCATACAGGTCTTGCGCATTTTCTGCATGAATTATGATCATTCCCGTATCCAGCATATATGCCATTTCAATAGTATCCGGCTGGATCGTAAGAGGAGAATTAATGCCTCGAGTCAAAAATGCACAGACAATAGGAAGTCTGGCTCCTGCCCATGTAGAAAACATTTCAAAAGCTCTTAGCGTTCCTGGCCCGCCTGTTGCAGTGAAAACCCGCGTCCCTCCCATGGAAGCGCCTGCCACCTCAGACATGACTGCTAATTCATTTTCACCGCGAAAATAATCCTTTATATATCCTTGTGCGTACAAATCTCCCACCAAATGCATGCTTTCGGATTGAGGGGTAATAGGATAGGAGATTGCCATATCAACATTTGCTCTCTTAACAGCTTCTTTAACTGCTTCACTTCCTGTTATGAACATATTATTTTTTTCAGAATTGAAAAAAAGTTGTTCCGGATTTACTTCTTTTTGTTGATTCATTATTGACTTCCCTCCTTTATCTTTACGGCAATTTCATTGATTTGATTAATTTTGTCCAACGATATATCTCTCAATGAAAGCATGGCATCCTCATGCCCCATCTCTGCACAAAGCGCCATAGAATAACAATCTGTACCTCCTCTAATAATTTTTAATGCAATATTTGCATAATGACAATGAACACCAATGAATACACAGACATCTATATCATTATGCCATATTGTAAGATTGGGATGATTTGGATTAATCTCAATTTCCGGATTAATCATTGGATATTTAGGTCGATAATCGGGCATTGGAATAATTCTTGCCCCAACTTCTTCTACAAGCTTTATTACGGCTTTGGCTTTTTCTCTCACACCATCTTTCCAATCCCAGAGCAATAACGGTCCTACAAAAAAAACCGGATTTTTAGCCTGTAATAATTTTTTTACCAGCAAATTCATTGCTTCATCTTCAGATGCTGTTTTTCCTTCAATTAGTCCTTTTCCTTTTTCAGGGAGTTCCACTCCTTTTGAAGCCGCCGCAGGAGGAAGGTACCCTTCTGGGCCTGCTACAACCTTATAATTCGTTTTATTCATCATTACACCTACCTTTTCCTAATTTAAATCATCTCTCATTAATTTTTCGAAAAATAAATATAATAAATTGATAGAAATATCCCCTCCTTACTTTAAAAAATTGGCAACAAAAAAAGCCAATATTTATTCTAAGTAAATAAATATTGGCTTACAAAATGCTTGGTTCAACCATTCATTCAGTCTTCCATCTCACACTCATATATTGTTTAGTGGTTATTGATCACTACTCAATAGCTAAGTATTTGTTGTATTATTGAGTTGTAAAATAATATTGAAATATTAGTTTAGTACCAAAATATTATCATAGGAAAAATCAAAATTCAATAACAAATTACTATAAAAAACATCCGAATACTTTCAATATTATGATTATTTCAATTCACTCAAAACCTTACTTCTTTTTAAACCTTTCTTCCAGATTTTCATCTACAATCACTATGATTATTTTTTCCCCGGTTTTAGTACTGACATCAGAGTGGGTACTGATAATATTGACATCAATAATGTCTTTAATCATGGTTTTTAAATAATCCCTTGCCATTTCAAAAAGGGTCATTCGTAATTTTTTTAAAAGTTCTACCCCATTGCTGCTCTCCGCAAGCTTTTGTTCCAGTACATTTAGAAAATCTTTTAGACGAATGATGATCATATCCTGGATAATGACGGTTTTAATTTGTTA
>JANQMT010000024.1:0-23375 GCA_028279945.1 Clostridia bacterium | reverse complement strand
GTCCTGTTTGTTCACGACTTTTATAGCCCATCTGCCACCTAAATTTTCTGACCAAATGAACACAAAAAAACGATTATTCATACACCTGCATTCATTTTTCTAGTATTTTTTCGATAACCTGAAAAAAACCCCTGAGATATCAGGGTTTTTTTAATTGTTTTGATTCAAAATGTAACCAAAATCAATGTTGAGTGCTTCACACAATCGGATGTAAGTGGTCAATGATGGTAAGGTGCGTTGGTGCTCAATATCCGATAAGTAGGTATTGGAAATACCTGCTTGTTTTGCTAATACATTTTGCTTTATTTTTCTTTTTAGGCGTTCCAATCTTATTTTTTCTCCAATTTCATAAATGTCTAAATAATGATTTTTTCTACTATTTTTCTTATTCATCCCAAATATCTCCTTTTTATATTTATTTTACGCAAAAATCGAATAAATTTCAAGTCAAAAAACGTAAAATATCGACAAAACCAGATAAAATACGTACAAATCGAACAAATTCGTGCATGATTAAATGATATACTAAAAATACATAAATAAAGTATAATTTTACAAATTTTTTATTCGGGGTGGGATTAATTATGATAGTAGGAGAAAAAATTAAGAAAAAAAGAAAAGAATTGGGGTTAACACTCAAACAGCTGTCTTCTAAAATTGATATTTCAATATCTTTTTTAAGCGATATTGAAAACAATAGGAGCAAACCTTCTTTAGATCGATTAAAAGAGATTGCAGAGGGTTTAGAATGTTCGGTGAGCTATCTATTGGGAGAAGAAGTCTTAGAAGAAAAGAAACGATACCTTTTGCAAGAGAACAAAAACATATTGCTGCATGAAGAAATTGAAAAGCTGTTTTATGATGAAAGTTTTGTCCAGATTTTAAATGAATTTAAAGGTTTTGATCGCTGGACAGTACAAGAAAAAGAAGAGGTGCGTAGTTTCTTAAAAGCAAAAAGAGAATTTAAAAATTAATTGAAAAAAAAGAAAAGATGCAGGACATAAGCGCCTGCATCTATTATTTTACTAATCTTTATCAAATAAGTTACCCATTCCACCAGCCATATCTAAAATACCGCCTTCGCCTTTTAATCGTCGGCCGGGATGAACTCTTTCAAAAATTTAAATAAACTTGCTTTTTATGCTTTACAATTTATAATTAATGATGTTACAATTAGAACGTATTTGTTAATTAGTGCGTATTATATAATTGAATAATGCACAATAAATAGGGAGATGATTCATTTTGTCGACACAAAACCAATATGCAAGAGAAGATATTGGCAGCCACAACTCGTTTTTTTCAACATCTAGAACGACCTTAGAAACCGCTTTTTATGGTAACAATGTAAAGAAAATCAGTGATTTAAAAGAAGCATACGATTTAGCAGCTGCTTCACCGGGGACGATTATAACCGATATGCCTATATATGAACCTGAAAAAATTGGATTAAATCCTGATGCTAAAGTCTTGCTTTTTAATGATGGTGAAACCACAGGTCGATTTGCGGCCGGAAGAAGGATACTGGGAGAAAAAGGTGTTAATGAAAAAGAATATACGGCAAAGCTAAGAGAAGCCGTATACCATACACGATACCGTACTTTATATCACGCTCAAGTATGTATAGGGTTAGACAAAGATTTTATAGTGAGAGCTAACCTATTAATTCCTGAAGGACATGAAAATATTTTATACAATTGGATGTTAAATTTTCAGTATTTTAATGATGCATATCAAAAAATGTTTGAGCAGTCAAAAGCATTGAATGAAACGGATATTATTATTTTATCCGATCCCGATTGGACGCATTCCCAGCATCCTAATGGACTGTCTTTTTTTGATTCTGAGCATAACTGTGCAGCAATTTTGGGAATGCGGTATTTCGGAGAGCACAAAAAAGGGACTCTGACATTGGCCTGGGGAATAGCTAATCGGAATGGGTATGTGTCTTGCCATGGGGGGCTTAAAAAATATTTTCTAAATAATGATGAACAATATGTTATGGGTGTGTTTGGACTTTCCGGGTCCGGAAAATCCACTATTACACATGCCAAGCATGATCATAAATATGATATTACGATTATCCATGATGATGCCTATATTATTTCTACAGAGAATGGTTCTTCAGTAGCTCTGGAACCGTCTTATTTTGACAAAACTCAAGATTATCCATTGACAGAGCCGGCCAATAAATACTTGATTACGGTACAAAATTGTGGTGCCTGCTTGGATGAAAACGGAAAATGCGTATTAGTGACAGAAGATATCAGAAATGGAAATGGAAGAGCGATTAAATCAAAGCTTTGGGCAGATAATAGAGTGGATAAATTAAATGAACCCATTAATTCTGTGGTCTGGATCATGAAAGACCCGGTACTTCCGCCTGTTGTAAAAGTCAATAATGCTACCTTAGCTGCGGTAATGGGTGCTACTTTGGCAACTAAACGAACATCAGCGGAAAAATTGTTAAAAGACGTGGATGAAAATGCATTGGTTATGGAACCCTATGCAAATCCATTTAGAACTTATCCTTTAAAAGAAGACTATGATAAATTCAAAATACTCTTTGAGCAAAGAAATGTTGAGTGTTATATATTAAATACCGGTCACTTTATGGATAAAAAAATTCCAAAAGAATTGACATTGGGAATTATAGAACAAATTGTTGAAAAAAAAGCATTGTTTTCAACATGGGGACGTTTTTCAGATATGCAAATTTTAAATATAGAAGGATTTGTACCAGATATGGGTGATCAGGAATATGTGATGAGTTTAGAAAAGAGCATGAAAGAACGTATTCAATTCTTATATTCGAGAAGAGGCATGAACGGGGGGAGAGACGTTCTGCCTCCAGAGACTTTAGATGTGCTTGTCAAAGCACTTAATGAAATAGAACCTTTTATACGAACCAATATGAAGCAAGCCATTTAAGAACCATATTTAAAACCCTCTGCGAACCCTCTGTCAAACAGCAGAGGGTTTTTTCTAACAAAATATTAATATTTTACTAATATAATAAGAAGCATAAAGTGCTATAGTAAAGATATAGGTTTATAAAAAAGTTAGGAGGTGAAAGATTTGGATGCAAGTTTTTTTCAAAGCTTGTTAGAAATAGAAACTTGGATAAGCTTTTCTGAAAAATTCAGCTATTTTGGACCTATATATGGTATTTTGATGCCCATGATCGAATCTTTCTTTCCCCCTTTACCTTTGTCTTTGTTTGTGACCATAAATGTAATGATGTTTGGATTAGGATGGGGATACTTGTATTCTCTAATAGGCACATGTGTAGGATCGATGCTTACTTATGGGATTGTTAATAAATTTGAAAAAGGCAGATTTAATAAGGTAAAAGAAAAATATAAAATCGTCAACAATGCTTCCAATTGGGTAAAGGAAAAAGGTGGTTTGGCCATATTTATATTACTTTGTTTTCCTTTTACACCGTCTTTAGCAGTGGCGGTTTTGGCTGCCTTGGCAGGAATGAGAAGAAAAACTTATGTAACGGCCCTGCTTCTTGGTAAAGCCATCATGGTATTACAGCTAAGTGTAGTTGGATACAATATTTTCGCAGCCATTAAACACCCCATTCGTTTAATTGTAATTGTTGCTGGTGTATTTCTAATATATACTTTGGTTTCTAAATTACTTGAAAAAGTTCAAAGGCTTTACAGTAAAAAGCGAATTAATATGGATTAACATAGTAAAATCATGGTAATATTCATATTAGTGGGGTATAATAATAATAAAATTAACTCCAAAAAGAGGTGATAATGTGAAAAAGATAAGGCTTCTAAGCTTTTTTGGTGTTTTTATTGTGCTTATTCTTATAACTTCTTTTGGTACCGTTTTGAGTTTTGTGACGGATTATCTCTGGTTTAAAGAAGTGGGATACACACGCGTATTTTTAACGAAGCTGTTAACACAAGTTCAAATAGCCGTTCCTTTTTTTATTGTTGTTTCGATATTTTTATACATTTATTTGAGGACAATAAAGAAAGACTATTACAAAAAAGTGAATGTTGGAACATCCGGTATGAATGAAAAAAGGGTTAATCAAATTGCCCTGCTCATATCCCTGGTTATCTCGTTTTTTTCAACACTGGCATTGTCTTCCAATCTGTGGTTTGAAATACTAAGGTTTTTCAATAGTACAGATTTTAATGTTACTGACCCAATATTTAAACAAGATTTATCCTTTTACATATTCAAATTACCGTTTATCACACAAATATACAGCTTATTGATTATGTTCATTCTACTTTTGGCCATTGTAACATTAGGCTTCTATTTCTTCTTAATGGGTGTCAGAAGGCCTCGGCTTAGAGAAGTAGGAGACGAGGATTTTGGGTATGATCATTTTAGAGGATTTGATAAGCAGAATGGTAAAGAACTTTTGCAAATTGCTGTAAGACAGCTAACCGTTTTAGGTTTACTGTTTTTTGTTATTCTCTCGGCAGGATACTTTATTAAACAATATGATTTATTGTATTCTCCAAGAGGAGTTGCTTTTGGAGCCAGCTATACCGATGTGCATGTAACTTTATGGGTGTATAGAGTAATGATGGTTCTTTCGTTAGTTTCTGCGGTGCTGTTCTTTATTGGAATGAAAGCAAAAAAAATGCGATTAGCATTTGCAGGGCCTGTTATAATGATCATCGTATCCATTGTAGGCAATGGTGCAGCATTGGCAGTCCAAAACTTTATAGTAGCACCGGATGAAATATCAAAAGAAAGTGAATATTTAAAGCATAATATTAAATATACTAAAATGGCGTATAACTTATACGGTATTGAAGAGAAGAGATTTCCGGCTGAATTAGGACTGACCAAAGAGGATTTAGATAATAACCTTGAAACGGTTGAAAACATAAGAATCAATGATTACAGACCTACAAAACAGTTCTATAATCAAAGACAAGGGATTCGTCTGTACTATCATTTTAATGATGTAGATGTAGACCGATATATGGTGAACGGTAAATATACGCAAGTATTTTTATCAGTTCGAGAAATTGATGAAACAAAATTAAATGAACAGTGGATCAATCAACACTTAAAATATACCCATGGTTATGGGGTGACATTGTCTCCTGTTAATACCATTACCAGCACCGGTCAACCCAAATTGCTGATTGAAAATATTCCTCCGGTGTCAAGTGTTGAAGAAATACAAATAGATCGACCTGAAATCTACTTCGGAGAATTGACCAATAACTATATTGTTATCAATACGGATGAAGAAGAATTTGACTATCCTAGTGGTGACAGCAATGTAAATACCATGTACCAAGGGACTGCAGGAATCCAGCTAAAAGGCATTAATCGATTGCTGTTTTCCATCAGAGAACAAAGCATGAAAATGCTGATTGCCAATAATATTCATAAAGAATCTAGGATAATTATCAATAGAAATATCCATGACCGTATAAAGAAAATAGCACCTTTTATTTCTTTTGATAAAGATCCATACATTACAATTCATGACGGTAAATTGTACTGGATTATTGATGCATATACGGTAAGTTCTAACTACCCATACTCTGAGCCTTATATGGATGAAAGAACCAACTATATCCGTAATTCGGTAAAAGTCGTAGTAGATGCTTATAATGGGGATACCACCTATTATTTAATGGATGAAAACGATCCCGTTGCTATGACATTGAGTAAGATTTTTCCCGGACTGTTTACTCCGTTATCAGAGATGCCGGAAGGGATAAAAGCTCATTTGAGATATCCTCAAGTATTATTTGATATTCAATCTTATGTTTATAGGATATACCACATGACAGACATTTCCGTATTCTATCAAGGTGAAGACAAATGGGATATTGCCAATGAAAAATATGAAAATACTCAAGGGCAGATGGAATCCAGCTATCTTATCATGAAGCTGCCTGGAGAGGAAAAAGAAGAATTTATTTTATCTATCCCGTATACGCCTAAGAATAAGCAGAATATGACAGCTTTATTGGTTGCCAGAAACGATGGAGAGAATTACGGTAAATTGATCATTTATAAACTGCCTAAACAAAAAGCGGTTTATGGGCCGGAACAGATTGAATCAAGAATTGATCAAGATACCAACATATCCAAAGAACTATCCCTTTGGGGTCAAAAAGGATCTACTATAATAAGAGGAAATCTATTAACCATACCCATAGAAAATTCGCTCCTATATGTAGAACCCATTTATCTAAAAGCAGACAATGAAAACAGTTTACCGGAAGTTAAACGAGTTATTGTTGCTTATGGTGATAAAATTGCTTACCAGCCAACATTAAAAGAAGCGCTGGAAGAATTATTTGGTAAAACAACCATAGCGCCGCCGGAAGGGGAAGACACAACAGAAGATGGTTATCCACAAGACATTGTTAACCTCAATGACCTGATTTATAAAGCCAATGAAACTTATAGAAATATTGAAGAATCACAAAGAAATGGAGACTGGGCTGCATACGGAAGATACATCAAACAGCTTCAAAGTTATCTTCAACGTATGGAAGAACTGACCACTGTAGAATAAAGAAAAAAACCGCTGCAAATTGACGCAGCGGTTTTAAATTTTAATGAAACAAATTTTTAATTTTTATAAGTAATTTTTCAGTCCAATTGAGATAAAAAATACCACATATATCGTTTTGATAAGTGTAAATAATAAAAATAAGCGAAAATGTCAAAGTCAAAGTAGATGTCAAACACATAATATAATACTGACGCAGTAATGAAAGGAGAGATGATGATGCAATATGAAAGTATCTCACCATTTGCTTATTTTTATAAAAACACGAAGCTTTTTGTTAAATTCGTTGGTGCTCATTACAAAAAAGATGAAGAAATGCTTGAAAAAATATATTTGGACACATTGAATCTTTACCAGCTTTATATGGATGAATATCTAGATGATCATCAGAAAACTGAAAAATTTAAAGAAATTATATATGAGTTATTAGATTTACTTGAAATGAGAGAGCAGAATGACGAGCTTAAGATTAAAGGCATACATCTTTTTAAAGGACTTAAGATTAAAGAAAAAATTATGGGGACTCGCTACATAGAATTATGGGTAAAAGGAAAACGTATGTGGTTATATATATTTGAAAATAGTAAAAATAAAGAAATTGTACTCCCTTATGAAGTAGAGAAACCCTATTTAATTAATACGGAGCAAGCTTTTTATGCTTTAAGAGAGAAGTTATTTTCCAACGAATAAATACGAACAATTGAAAGAATTAAAATTTTAATATTCGCAATCAGTAAATATGGTCAAATAAAATATCTTTTTTGAATTAAAGTGTTAACAACGTAAAGTAATAGTGATATAATATTTTTGATTAAAACGAACAATTCCAAATGTTCGTTTTAATATTGATTAATTATAATATTGTTAATAATGGTTATAAAATTTTATCATAAAAAGAGATACATTTGAAAGGAGAAACAATATGCCCTATGAAGATATGCTTTATATGATAGTACCAAAAAACAAAGAAGAACTTATTAAAACACTTAAA
The DNA here is from genome assembly GCA_028279945.1 of Clostridia bacterium. Lineage (GTDB taxonomy): Bacteria > Bacillota > Clostridia > Peptostreptococcales > JAAYPU01 > JAKSCF01. Next base: position 15,858 of record JANQMT010000024.1, on the reverse strand, counting down.
GACCATCCGGAAGTAAAATTTGCGTCATTGGTGGGCGTGGACTTTGGAGGCCACGATACCGACGAAAAAATTCCCATTCAATATTTTATAGACAACATTGATGACTTTATTGAAAAGGGTGTTCAGACAGACGGGTCCAGCGTTGTTTTACCTAAAATTGCAGAATTAAATAATGCAAGAGTTGACTTAATTCCGGATATGGAAGTTAATTGGTATGTAGATTATAACTATCATCATTTTAGTGAAGATACAGGACTGCCGGTAGGAACCATAAGAATACCTTCATATCTTATACATAACGAGGATCAACCCGTTGGATCACGGGTAGTGTTAAAAAATGCAGTAGATACCTTTACAAGTGAAATCATGAAATTGCTTAAAGAGAATCCTTACATCTTTCAACATGTGGATATTCCTTCCTATGAAGATATTGACGAGATCGTTTTAACTTCTGCCACAGAATTAGAGTTCTGGGTAAAGACACCGGATGATGTAGCAGATGTTGAACAACTTTCTACATCCCAAGTTTTAAAAGAGCAGTATTGGAAAAGAACCATAGGTCCTGTTAGAACAGCCATGGAACAGTCCATCTTAGTGTTAGATCAATTTGGCTTGGAAATTGAAATGGGACATAAAGAGGTTGGCGGTGTAAAAGCTAAGCTGGGCAACTCAGGCGGTTTTGATCATGTCATGGAGCAGCTGGAAATTGATTGGAAATATAGTACGGCCATCCAAGCCTCTGATAATGTTTTTCACGTAAAAGATGTTATAAGAGACATTTTTGACATGCATGGACTGGAAGTTACTTTTATGGCAAAACCAATTGAGGGTGTTGCCGGAAACGGCGAACACACACATATGGGTGTTGCCGTAAAGTTGAAGAACGGAGAATATAGAAACCTATTTGCGCCAAAGGATATGAAAGAAGATTTTATTAACCCTATCGGGTTCGGAGCATTAATGGGACTATTAAAGAATTATGAAATCATTAATCCTTTTGTCTCTTCTTCAAACGATGCACTCAATCGACTTAAGCCCGGATTTGAAGCACCGGTGTGTATCGTAGGATCTATTGGTCATACCACTGAAACGCCGTCGAGAAACCGTACCGTTTTAGTTGGTCTTGTACGAGACGTTACAAATCCTATGGCAACACGATTTGAATTGAGAGCACCTAATCCCGAGAGCAATCCATATTTGGTATTGGCGTCATCCTATATTGCTATGTTGGATGGTATTCAAGCAGCCTTAAAGGCAGGTAAAACATCAAAGGAATTAGAAAAAGAATTTTCTAAAAAGCCGGAAGAAGAAGGTTTTTATTTAGAAAAAGGCAGAGCTTACCGAAGTGAAAGAGACGTCTTTGATGAATATACTCAAGAAGAAAGAGATGAGATATTCGGAAAACCGCCGGCAACCGTATGGGAAAATATCGTAGCTTTCGAAAAATACCCTGAAAAAACTTCCGTACTGATGCAAAATAAAGTATTAAGCAAAAAAATTATTGAATCTTGTAAAGAAGCTTTTATCAGCCAATGGGCACAAGAGCTTTATAATAGAATCATTCCAAATAATATGGAAATTGTTAGAGAATGTGTCATGCTTCATACCTTTGAAGATCGAACAGATTTAGATGTAGTCAATTGGGAGAAGATTAAAGAGTTAAGATATTATCTTATGAAAGACAGCTTGGCTAAAAAATCTCTTTTCACAAGAATAAAAGAAGCTTTAAATGAGAAAGATTATAGTACGGCATCTGATCTGCAAATTGAAATGAGAGAAAAAATGCAAGAATTAACCGAGCTATTTATTGAATATAAAAAGAATCTATTTTAATTGCAATTCATGACAAAATATGTTATATTACAACCAAAGCGATGAAGGGAAGCAGTAAATAATAAGTTTCTAAAGAGAGCTGGTGGCTGTTGAAAACCAGTGTTACAGATTATTGAATCCATCCCAAAGCTGTGAGCGATGAGCTTTACCGGCAGTGACCGTTATTCACATACACGAGTGGGCTTTAAGCCAACTAGGGTGGTATCGCGGAAGTAACCTTTCGTCCCTAAGCATTTAGGGATGAAAGGTTTTTTGGTTTTTAAAAATAAAACTGGAGGAAATCAATATGTTAGATATTAAGAAAATAAGACTGGAACAAGATAGTGTGAAAAATGCATTGAAAAAACGCAACTTTGATGTGTCCGTTATTGACGAAGTTATTGAACTGGATGAGAAAAGAAGACACATGCTGACTGAAGTTGAACAAAAGAAAAATAAACAAAATCAAGTATCAAAAGAAATTCCTAAACTTAAAAAAGCAGGTGAAGATGCATCCCCACTTCTTGCAGACATGAAAGCATTATCATCTGAAATAAAAGAAATGGATGAAAAAGTAAAAGAAGTTGAAGCTCAGATTAAAGAGACCTTATTAGGCATACCCAATATGCCAAATGAAAGTGTTCCCAAAGGCAATACAGATGAAGATAATCTAGAAATAAAAAAATGGGGAGAGCCAACAACTTTTGATTTTGAGCATAAGGCTCACTGGGATGTTGGAAGCAAATTAGGGATACTGGACTTTGAACGTGCAGCTAAAATATCAGGTGCAAGATTCTCAGTTTATAAAGGAATGGGTGCAAGACTGGAAAGAGCCATTATTAACTTTATGCTGGACCTGCACACAGGTGAGCATGAGTTCACAGAAGTTTTGCCGCCGTTTATGGTAAATCGTGATGCCATGACCGGAACCGGACAGCTGCCTAAATTTGAAGAGGATATGTTTCATATTCCCGCAAAAGACTTCTTTTTAATCCCTACGGCAGAAGTGCCGTTAACCAATTTATTAATGAACGAAATTGTTGAAAAAGATCAATTACCGGTTTACTATACGGCTTATACGCCGTGCTTTAGAAAAGAAGCAGGTTCGGCAGGAAGAGATACAAGAGGGCTAATCCGACAACATCAATTCAATAAAGTAGAATTGGTTAAATTTGCAACACCGGAAGCGTCTTATGAAGAATTAGAATCCCTTCTAAAAGCAGCTGAGAAAGTACTTCAGGTTTTAGAGCTGCCATATAGAGTGGTTAAGCTGTGTGGTGGTGATTTAGGGTTCAGTTCTGCTATGACTTATGATATTGAAGTCTGGATGCCAAGCTATAATCGATACCTGGAGATATCTTCATGCAGTAATTTTGAAGATTATCAGGCAAGAAGAAGCAACATTCGATTTAGACCGGAGCCAAAAGGTAAAGTGGAGTTTGTACACACCTTAAATGGATCAGGCTTAGCAGTAGGCAGAACCTTTTCAGCCCTATTAGAAAACTACCAGCAAGAAGACGGCTCAGTTATAATACCAAAAGCCTTAAGACCCTATATGGGCGGGCTTGAAAAGATAGAAAAGATATAGAATTATGCAGTGGTGGCTCTCAGTGGCCACCTTTTTAAATGGAAATAGGTTAATCTGTTTCCATTTTTTTAAATTGTTTTATTATTGTTTTATTTTAGATAAGGTGATATGGTTTTAAACATATAATATTCTGAAAATTATAAAAAAATATTGTCTTTAAACCTTTTTTAAAACATGAAGATAAATGGACAGTTGGTATCATAAAAGCACCAAATTAAAGGAGGGATTTTTTTATGACGGATAAAGTGAGCAAAGAAAAAAGACCAAGCTTTGCAGGCGCACTATTTGTTCTTATTTTTTTATGTGTTGCTATGTTTACACAAATTTTTGTACTGCATCAAGATTGGGTGACGCACATTACCTTAATTATTGGAGGCCTGGTGGCAGGTATTGTCGCAATGCTGTCAGGATTTAAATGGAAGGATGTTCAAGATGGTATCTTGTATGGATGTAACATTGCCATGCTGCCTATGTTAATTTTAATGTTAGTAGGTGTATTGGTTGCATCATGGATACCGGCTGGTGTTATTCCAACATTAATCTATTATGGATTAAAAATTTTATCACCCAATGTATTTTTATTGACAGTATGTTTTGTTTGTGCAGTTGCTTCCCTCGCTACAGGCAGCTCATGGACAACGGGCGCTACATTTGGAGTTGCTTTTATGGGTATTGGTATGGGGCTGGGTATCCCTGCACCAATGACGGCAGGTGCAGTTATTTCAGGTGCAATATTTGGAGATAAAATGTCACCGTTATCTGACTCTACCAATTTAGCAGCCGGAGTTGCTGAGGCAGATTTATTTGATCACATCAAAAGTATGATTTATTCAACAGGACCTGCTATTTTAATTGCATTAGTTATATACGGAATCATAGGGATGAGATTTGGTGGAGGAACAGTTGATACCAATCAAATAAATGCTATTCTCACAGGATTAAGGGATAATTATTTCGTATCTCCCATTGCCTTGATTCCACCTATCTTAGTAATTGTTTTAGCCGTTAAAAAAGTATCGGGGCTTGCGGTTATGGTTATTGCATCGGTTATTGGTGCTATATTTGCGATGATTTTCCAAGGCATCGGCCTTGGGGAAATGTTGAGTATTTTGAATTATGGATTCACTTCGTCTACAGGAGTTGCAGAGGTGGATGCACTTTTAAGCCGTGGCGGACTACAAAGTATGATGTGGACCATATCACTTGGATTTATAGCTTTAAGCTTTGGCGGAATATTAGAAAAGACAGAGATGTTATCCGTATTATTAGAAAAAATAACCGGAGTAGTCAACAATGTAAGAGGCTTAATTGTTACACATGTTTTATCGGCAGTAGTGGTTAACCTATTCTCTGCCAGTCAATATATGGCCATTATTATTCCCGGAAGAATGCTTGTACCGGCATACAAGAAACAGAAAATTCTACCTCAAGTTTGTTCCAGAGTATGCGAGGACTCAGCAACTGTAACCTCTCCTTTAGTACCTTGGGGATTATGCGGTGTTTATTTTACAGGTGTGTTAGGCGTTGCAGCGGTGGACTATCTTCCATATGTATACTTAGCTTTCTTAGCACCGGCAATATCTATTATTTATGGATTGACTGATAAATTTATATTTAGAGAAGGAGAAAGACCATCTGTAAAAACATATCATGACGACGAGATCATTGAGACCAACGAGTAAAGGGGATGAAGTAAGTGAGCAAAGACAGTAAAATATTAAATCCATTTTTCAAAAAAGAATATCCTGTCATTTCTCATGGCAAAAGAATCTACATGTATGATGAGGATGGAAAAGAATATATTGATGGAACCAGTGGAGCAGTCTTATGCAGTTTAGGTCACGGATTAGAAGAAATGGGAGATGTATTAAAAGCCCAAACAGAGAAAATCTCCTTTGTATATAGATGGGATTGTGTTACAGATGTTTTGGAGCAAGCATGCAATAAAATATGTGAGGCTTCGGAAAACCATTTTTCCAAAGTATTTTATGTATCCGGCGGGTCTGAAGCAACAGAAATCGCAGTTAAATTAGCAAGAAAATATCACCTAAACAAAGGGAACCATGGAAAGTATAAAGTGATTTCCAGGTGGCAAAGTTATCATGGAAGCACTATGGGTGTTCTTTCTTTGACAGGATTTACAGGGAGACGTGCAGGATATGAGCCTTATCTACACGAATTCGGGCATATTCCGCCGGCCTATTGCTATAGATGCTGGTACAACAAAGAACCTAAAAACTGTAACATAGAATGTGCTCAAGCATTAGAAAATGAGATTCTCAGCCAAGGGCCGGATTCTGTATCGGCTTTTATAATGGAACCTATATCCGGTATGTCCATATGCGCTGCAAGACCGAGAGATGATTATTATGAAAAAATTAAAGAAATCTGTAAAAAATACGATGTGCTTCTCATTTTCGATGAAGTTATGACAGGCATTGGGCGTACGGGCAAATACTTTGCTTACCAATACTTCAATGTAAAACCGGATATTATTGCTTTAGGAAAAGCTTTATGCGGTGGATATTTTCCAATCGGGGCTGTAGCTTGTACAGAAGCATTGTATGAGACCATCTATAACAACACAGCAGAATTTCCACCCGGATATTCCTGGGCAGGCAATCCATTGGGTTGTGCTGTGGTCGTCAAGACTTTTGAATATATTGAGGAACATCATTTAATAACCAAATCTGCAGAGAATGGCGCCTATCTAAAGCAGCGTCTAAAATCACTACATAAGCATCCTACAGTAGGCGATATTAGGGGATTAGGGATGATGGTAGGCATAGAATTTGTTAAAAACAAATCAACCAAAGAGGCTTTTGGTCCTGAAGTTGGATATTCATTGCAAATTAACCAAGAAGCATTAAAAAGAGGAATGTTTATAGAATTAAGTTCGGGATGTGACAAAGGTGTGCGAGGCGATATGATTATGGCGGCACCTGCATTCATCATAACTAAAGAAGAAATAGACAAGATGATCGACATTTTAGATGAAACCATAACTGCTGTGGAAGAGCGAAATGGATTTTTAAGTGAAGCAATAGGATAAAGATTTGAGGGGAATGGGTTGCTATTCCCCTCAAAATATTCAATCTGAAAAATTTCTATAACTTAACTTAAAAATTCTAAAATTGGCAAAAGGAGATGATGATATGAACATTGAAAATACCTTTGAGAAAATTGTTTCTATCCAAGATGCCATGTCATACATTCATGACGGCACAGTGCTGATGTATGGTGGATTTGGAGGTGTAGGAACATCCCCTCTTATAATAGATGAGATTATAAAAAAAGATGTCAAAGATTTAATTCTAATAGGCAATGATACAGGATTTCCTGAAGTCGGTATTGGCAGGGTAGTCTGTAACGAACAAGTCAAAAAAATAATTACAACCCATATAGGCTCTAATCCAGTGGCCGGGAAATTAATGAACGAAGGAAAACTGGAAGTAGAATTCAGTCCTCAAGGGACCTTTGCTGAAAGAGTGAGAGCAGGAGGGGTTGGCTTAGGCGGTGTCTTAGTGGATATTGGATTGGGAACAGTAGTAGAAAAGGGCAAATCAATGATCGACGTAGAGGGGACTACCTATTTACTGGAAAAGCCATTGAGAGCAGATGTGGGCATTGTTTATGCCAAAGCAGCGGACCCCTTTGGCAATCTGATCTATGACAAAACGGCTAGAAACTTCAATCCTTTAGTAGCAATGGCATCAGACGTTACCATCGTGCATGCGGAAGAAATTGTACCTTTAGGGGGATTAAATCCTGAAGCAATTATTACACCTGGTGTGTATGTGGATAAGATTATAACCGGTAAGGGAGGCGAATGGCAATGGGCTTGGCAGTGAGAGAATTAATGGCAAAACGTGCGGCAATGGAAATAAAAAACGGTGATATTGTGAATGTGGGTATAGGCATACCTACATTGGTGCCGGATTACTTACCTGAAAATGTGAATATATTTCTGCACTCAGAAAACGGCCTCTTAGGAATAGGGCCAAGACCAAGTGATGGAGCAGAAGACCCAAATTTAATTAATGCCGGAGGCTTCCCTTGTACGGCCATCAAGGGCGCTTCTTACTTCGACAGTGCAGATTCCTTTGCAATCATTCGCAGTGGAAAATTAGACATTACGATACTTGGGGCCTTAGAGGTTGACCAGCAAGGTAATCTTGCCAACTGGATTGTGCCCGGGAAAAGAGTTCCAGGTATGGGTGGTGGAATGGATTTAGCAGAAAAATCAAAGAGAGTAGTGGTTTTAACCTCTCATACCAATAAAAATGGTGAATCGAAGATTCGCAAAAAATGTACGTTGCCGCTAACTGCTCATGGCTGCGTTAACTTAATCATTACCGAATTAGGCGTTATGGAAATAACACCTGACGGCATCGTATTAAAAGAGGTATTCCAAGGGGCAGCAGTGGAAGATGTATTAGAAAAAACAGAAGCCGATTTAATGGTAGACGAAAATCTAAAAGCTTTTGATTATTAAAAATGAGGTGAGGATATGAAAGAAGCAGTTATAGTATCTGCAGTTAGAACCCCTGTTGGAAAATATGGAGGCATGCTGGCCAATTATAAAGATTATGAACTGGGTGCAATGGTCATCAAAGAAGCAGTGAGAAGGTGTCATATCCATCCAAATGATATTGATGATGTTTATTTTGGCAACCTACTGGGGATTCCGGGTAATATAGCCAAAGTATCGGCAGTTGGTGCAGGCCTGCCTGAAACAATACCTGCTGTGACAATAGATAGACAATGCGCATCAGGAGTTGAAGCCATATCTGTAGCGGCTGCAATGATACAAAGTGGAAATGGAAGCGTATACATAGCGGGTGGAGCAGAAAGTATGACCAATAAGCCATACTACTTAGAAAAAAGTCACAAGCCATATTCTGTAAGACCTCCAAGGTTCTTGGAAGCGATGTTTGTACCTGCCGGCATGGAAGACCCCGGCATGGGAGAAACGGCAGAAAATGTTTTGGACCGTTATACCATCAGCAGAGAAGAGATGGATACCTTCGCTTTAAATAGTCATAAGAAGGCAATAGAAGCTATTGAAAAGGGAGAATTTGATGAGCAGATTTTGCCTGTACCTGTCAAAATAAAACAAGAAGAAAAGCTAATGAGGGAAGATGAATGCCCAAGAAAAGATACCCATTTAGAGAAATTACTAAAATTAAGGCCTCTTTTTAGAAAGGGCGGCAGCGTTACGGCAGGCAATAGCTGTCCCATGAACGATGGTGCAGCTGCAGTCATTTTAATGGATAAGGAGAAGGCTGAAAAAGACGGCGTTTCTTATATGGGAACCGTAAAAGGATTTGCTTCGGTAGGTCTTGATCATAAAGTTATGGGTTTAGGGCCCATTTATGCCGTTAGAAAGCTTTTCGAAAAAACAGGTCTAAAGATGGAAGATATTGACCTCTTTGAGCTTAATGAAGCATTTGCAGCCCAATCCATTGCTTGCATAAAAGAATTGGGGCTGGATATGGCGAAAGTTAATATCAATGGCGGTGCTATTGCCCTAGGGCACCCGTTAGGGGCTACGGGGACCATTCTTGCAATAAAACTACTGCATGCTTTGAAAAAAAGTGATGCAAGATATGGCATTGTAACCATGTGTATAGGCGGTGGTCAAGGTTCCGCACTATTATTAGAGAATACAAAGTAAAAAAGGGGGAAATGTTTTGAACATTCAAAAGGCTATTGATCATCGAGTTGATAAGATGAAGGATGAAATTATTGAACTGACCTGCAAACTCATTCAATTCCCATCTGTACAAGGCCAAGAAGAAGGGGCACAGCTGTACTTTGCGGAATGCTTGAAAAGAATCAATTGTGAGGTAGATATATTTTCTCCTGATATAGATGATTTGAAAAAATATAAAGACCTTTTAGTCACCAGAGATGATTTTACCCATAGTCCCAATGTGGTTGGGGTGCTAAAAGGAACCGGCGGAGGAAAATCTATAATTTTAAACGCTCATATGGATGTGGTGCCTGCCGGTGATGCTGATTGGGAGGATTGCCCATGGAGCGGAAAACTGGTAGGTTCAAAAATAATGGGACGAGGTGCTTCTGATATGAAAGGCGGCGCTGTAGCTAACTACTATGCGGTAAAAGCATTACAGGATTTGGGCATTCAATTAAAAGGGGATGTCATTATAGAAAGCGTTGTGGATGAAGAATGTGGCGGTGCAGGAACCGCTGCTGCATTGTCAAAAGGTTATGCTGCAGATGCGGCCATTATTACAGAGCCCACGGATATGAAGATATACCCTGCTTGTATGGGGTCCATGTGGTTTCGAATAAAAGTGAGGGGAAAGGCAGCACATGGTGCTACAGCATATTTAGGAATTAATGCAGTTGAGAAAGCATATGTGGTCTATGATGCATTAAAAAAGCTGGAAAAAGAAAGACTTAAGAGCAAATCACATGAATTATACAATCATTTAAAGATTCCTTTCTGTATCAATGTTGGTAAATTTACGGCTGGGAATTGGCCCTCCAGTGTGCCGGAAGAAGTCATATTAGAGGGACGAATGGGCGTTTCCCCGGTGGAAAGTGTGGGGGATGCAAAAAAGGAAATGCAGGATACGATTCATAAAGCTGCTGAAAAGGACCCTTGGTTGAAAGAAAATTGTCCGGAGCTGGAATGGTTTGGATCATGCTGGGTAGGAGGCGCTATAGAAAAAGATCATGAGCTTGTTTCAAATATTTCAAACTATCATCAACAGACCCTTTCTAAAAAACCGGATATACTAGGGGCACCGTGGGCTACAGATGCTGGTGTGCTGATTCAATATGGCCATATTCCCACCGTGATTTATGGGCCGGGAAAAGGGCATATTGCCCATCAAGCAAATGAATATATTGAGATAGATGATATACTGGATACCATCAAGGTCTTGGCTAAAAGTATTTCGGATTGGTGTGAAATAGAAAATAAGATATAATATTAATATTAATAAAAAGTGAAGGGAAGTTCAGGATGGCAGGAATTGATTTGTTGTTACATAACGGCATCATATATACAATGAATGGACAAAACAGTAAGTGCAATTGGGTTGTGGTCAAAGACGGCAAAATACAAGATTTAGGCCTTAAAGAAGGATATAAAAAGTACGAAAATAATGCAATAGAAATTATTGATTTAAAAGGGCGTACTGTTCTTCCGGGATTTTATGATAGTCATGTTCATTTAATGCAAACAGGACTAAATCTAATGAGTCTGGATTTAAACCATATTCATTGTATTGATGAGCTTTTGGAAACCCTTAACGATGCCTCTAAAAAAATAGAAAAGCATGAAATCATTAGAGGCATTGGTTTTGATGAAATGAAAACGGTAGAAAAGAGAATGCCCAACAGAAGAGAATTAGATCGCTGCTGTCCCAATCATCCGGTTTGGATTAACAGAGTAGAGTATCACATGAGCTCTGTTAATACTTTGCTTTTAAGTAAGTTAAATCTTCCCTTTAACTTAGAAGGCATTTTACGTGATGAAAAAGGACTTCCGGATGGAAGATTAATTGGAAGAGCCAATACCTACGTTAGAAAGTACATATTCGAAAATACTCCCGGCAGTTCAAAAAAAGAAGCCATTTATAAAGCCATTGATTTTGCTATTAATAAAGGGGTCACAACCATAAATGCCCTAGAAGGCGGCAGCTTGTATAATGATTCAAGTATTCAGTACATACTAGATAATAAAAATATACTTCCTATTGACGTTAAATTATTTTATCAAACAACAGATGTCATGAAATCCATTGAAGAAGGGTTAACGTGTATAGGAGGAGATATATTTTTGGACGGGTCTTTTGGCTCTAGAACGGCTGCCCTTAAAGAGCCATATTCGGATGGACCTCTGATAAAAGGCATCCTGTATTATACCCAAGACGAGCTCAATGAATTTATACTAAAGGCGCATGAAAATGATTTGCAAATTTCTTTACATGCCATTGGAGAAAGAGCGATAGATCAAGCCATTTATGGATACGAATATGCCCAAAAACAGCAGCCTAAGCATACAAGACATAGAATCGAACACTTTGAATTAGCAACCGATGAACAAATCACCAAAGCACGAGAGCTTAATTTAGTGGTCTCCATGCAGCCTGCTTATGAATACTATTGGGGCGGAAAAGGAAATATGTATGAAGCACGAATTGGTGATCGATATAAAAGAACCAATCGGTTTAAGAAAATTATTCAGGAAGGAATATGTATTGCAGGTGGATCGGATAGTGATGTAACAACAATGGATCCAATACTAGGCATTCACGCTGCAGTCAATCATCCTGTTCAAGAAAATAGTATCGATGGAATAGATGCAGTAAAAATGTTTACGGTGAATAGTGCATACGCTGTATATGAAGACAGCGTTAAAGGGAGTATTGAGAAGGATAAAAAAGGAGATTTTGTCATACTGGATGAAGATATTTTTAGCTGTTCTGATAAGACCAAGATAAAGGACATAAAAGTATTGGGTACCATTAAAGAAGGCAATATACTATTGATGAAATAGAGGTGTAGTTCTTGGATAAACTTGAAATTCAATGTTTGGGTACGTTAAGTATAAAACTGAATGACCGGCCTATTCAAGAATATATGAGTGGGAAGGCCATAGGACTTTTATGTTTTCTTGTTCTGAATTCAGAAAAAGTCTTTGGCAGAGAAAAACTGGTAGAGCTGTTCTGGGGAAACAGCGATTACGATGCAGCGAAATACAATCTAAGATATTCTCTATGGACCTTAAGAAAAATCTTTAAAAATAACGATGCGGAAGATGTCATCGTTAATGTTAAAAATGGTTGTAAAGTCAATGATGCCTATCAAGTGATAACGGATGTTCAACAATTAAATAATATACTGTCTAATGTTGAAGAGGATAGTCGGCACTATGAAATGCTGACTTTAGATGATATACATTCCATTTATCAAGGAGAGTTTTTTGAAGGGTTTTATTTAAAAAATTGCCCTGAGTTTAACGATTGGCTTTTTTTTCAAAGAGAAAAAAGTCAAAGAGACTATTTTGCTTTGCTATCAAAATTTGCAGACTATTTAAGAGAAAAAAGGCTGCTGGATAAGTGTATCCAAATCTATGAGGAAATGATTAATATCAACCCTCTGCAGGAAGAATGGTATATCAAACTGATACAATTATATCTGGAACTTGGGGATAGAAAATCTGCACTGGATAGATATGAAAGATGCTGTAAAGTTTTAAGAGAAGAATTGGATATTGGCCCTATGCAAGAATTGCAAAAGGTTTATATTCAAATAAAAAGTGATTCAAATGAAAAAAATGTGGTGGATGCTGCTAAAATTGATCCCTGTGATATATGCGAAATACTTGAGATCAATGAATTTGATCTTCGTATTCGGAATGAAAAAAGAAATGGAGAAAAAATAGTCATTCATAACCTTGGACGAGACTTTTCCCAGATCGATTACGGCTGGATGGTGGATGTAATGGATACAATATTGGATCAAGTCAGCTCGGAAATTATTAAGCAGCGCGTGCCAAAACACTTTATGGACGATCTGGTATATCTGAATATGGATTTATATGATAAGGGGCTTGTTGATGAAATAAAACATGAGCAAATCCAAGTCATGCCGGATATTCGACTTTATAAGGCTATGGAAAAATTTATGATTCATGCAGCCGGTTATAAGAAAATGGTTATAGGAATAAGCGAGATAGGAGAACTGGATGAAAAGTCATACCTGTGGTTAAGCTGTCTGGTATCAAAAAAGGTGCATAAAAATATACAAATTGTTATTCTTGATAATAAAAATGAGAAGATTAAGGGATTAAAAAAATAAGAATCTGATGTCACAGATTCTTATTTTTTATACGGCTGAATACATACAACCTAAAGCGTTACTTTATGTAAACAATGGCTTCAATTTCTACAGCAACATCCTTTGGAAGCCTTGCAACCTCAACAGCAGCCCTGGCAGGAAAATCTTCTGTAAAATACGCTGCATACACCTGATTCATATCAGCGAAAGTATTCATATCCTTTAGGAAAACAGTGCATTTAACGACATCTTTTAAAGCAGCATTCTCAGATTCTATAATAGCTTTCAAGTTTTCTAAGGATTGTTTGGTTTGGGCTTCGATCCCTTCCGGTATAGCACCTGTTGAAGGGTTGATGGGAAGTTGTCCGGAAACAAAAAGCATATTACCTGCTTTAACTGCTTGTGAATAAGGTCCAATGGCAGCAGGTGCCTTATCTGTTGATACGGTGTATTTACTCATGTATATTCCTCCTTTTTTTATAGCTGGTATCCTGTATAGGAACACCGCCTAAATCATGTACTTTTTCAAACTGAAAAACTCTCTTATAGTATCTGACAAAATTAAAATATTTATTGATGAACATAGGTATAACAATCATTAAAATCATTTTTTGCCTATCCATATTATACATTTGAAGCATTGTTTTTGCAATAATATTTTTATGATAATAAAATTTTATCACCCATAAATATATTATTTTTTTGAAAACTGAAAAAAATAATTATTGTAAAAAAAATCAAATTTATTATAATAATTATCAGGACAAATGAGGGGGAAAGTGAAATGTTTGATAAAGAAATACTTTCGCAGAAGATAGCTGACAATATTAAAGACTTAATCAAAGATAAAAAGCTGCAACCTGAAGATAAGCTTCCTAACGAATTAGAATTAGCAGAGGAATTGAATGTAAGCCGATCAACTGTAAGGGAAGCCATAAAAATATTAGTGTCCAAAAATATTTTAGAAGTTAAAAGAGGAAAAGGTACTTTCGTATCAGAAAATCCAGGTATTATAAAAGATCCGCTGGGCGTTACGTTTATGAATGAGCAGGACCTGCATCATTATTTATTTGAAACCAGGTTAATCATCGAACCGGAAATTGTTGCTTTATGCGTTGATAGAATCGATGAAGATCAGTTGGAAGAATTAGAAGCTGCATTTGAAAAAATGAAAGACAAGCTTATTAAAAAAGAAGACCATACGGAATGGGATAAAAAATTTCATTGTATCATTGCAGAAAGTACAGGTAACCCTATTGTTAAAAGAATTGTGCCTATTATCAGCGACTCTATTACGGAAGGATATAAAAAGACTAGAAAAAGGCCTAAGAGCGGCGAAATTGTTTTAAAAAATCATCAAAGGTTACTTGAAGCAATAAAAGAAAAAGATAGAGAGAAAGCAAAACATTGGATGAAAACCATCATACGCTATGGAATGGAAAAATAAAATTAAGATTAAGAAATTTAATTTTTTGTAAACAATGATATTGACATCTTGATGTAGCGTAGTATAATAAAGATAGCTACACGTTGTCTGACAACAGACAAGTTAAATATTTAAAATATGAGGTGTTCTAATGAAAAGAATAGCTACTATACAAAAAATAGTTCAAAATGGTGTCGTTGCAGTAATAAGAGCAGATTCAGAAGAACAAGGCATCAAGATTGTTGAAGCAGTCAAAAAGGGTGGGGTTAATGCTTTAGAGATTACAATGACCGTACCCGGAGCGATAGATATTATTAAAAAAATTGTTGAGAAGTATAAAGATGACCAAGATGTCATCATTGGTGCGGGGACAGTGTTAGACCCAGAAACAGCAAGAGCATGTATCCTTGCCGGAGCTGAATATATTGTCAGCCCAAGTTTGAATATAGATACTATAAAGCTTTGCAACCGATATAGAGTGCCAATTATGCCGGGTGTTATGACCATAACAGAAGCAATAACAGCCATGGAGTATGGTGCGGAGATTATCAAAGTATTTCCCGGTAATGCATTTGGACCGTCTATTATCAAAGCATTTAAAGGTCCTGTTCCTCAAGGTAATTTTATGCCGACAGGCGGCGTAAATTTAGATAATATTAAAGACTGGATAGAAGCAGGAGCTGTTGCGGTAGGTACAGGCAGTGATTTAACTAAAGGTGCTAAAACCGGAGATTATGATTTAGTCACTCAGACAGCAGAAAAATTTGTAGCAGCAGCTAAAGCAGCAAGAAAATAAGTTAGCCGATTATTGATTGGAGGATTATAGGATGAAAAAAGTAGTTACAATGGGAGAAATCATGTTAAGACTCTCACCCCCTGGGTATCAAAGATTTGTTCAGTCAGATTCTTTTGATGTTGTATACGGTGGAGGAGAAGCCAATGTTGCAGTATCTTTAGCTAACTACGGTTATGATGCATATTTTGTAAGCAAGCTTCCTAAACATGAAATTGGTCAATCGGCTGTCAATTACCTGAAAAGATTCGGTGTTAAAACAGATTATATCGCCAGAGGCGGCCATAGAGTAGGTATTTACTTTCTGGAAACAGGTGCTTCTATGAGACCTTCAAAAGTCATTTACGATAGAGCCGGCTCGGCCATTGCAGAGGCAGATGTTAGTGATTTTGACTTTGATAAAATATTTGAAAGTGCAGA